>DASSLA010000023.1:0-12305 GCA_035689885.1 Marmoricola sp.
CTGGTCAAGCTGGCGAGGTGCTGCACCCCTGTGCCCGGCGACGAGATCCTCGGCTTCGTCACCCGCGGCGACGGCATCTCGGTGCACCGACGCGACTGCACCAATGCCAAGTCGCTGCTCAGCCAACCCGAGCGGCTCGCCGAGGTCCGCTGGGCGCCGACCGCCCAGTCGACGTTCCTGGTGCAGATCATGGTGGAGGCGCTCGACCGGGCCCGGCTGCTCTCCGACATCACGATGGTGCTCTCCGACCAGCACGTGAACATCCTGTCCGCCAGCCTGACCACCAGCCGCGACCGCGTGGCGAAGAGCAGGTTCTCCTTCGAGATGGGTGACGCCAAGCACCTCGGCGCGATCCTCAAGGCGGTGCGCCAGGTCGACGGCGTGTTCGACGTCTACCGCGTCACCGGCTGACCGCGACCGCCCCGTCGTCCCTGGGTGGTTCTCAGGAGAAGTCCGAGGCCGCCTTGCGGGCCATCTCCAGGAACTGCTGGCGCGCGGCCAGGTCCTCCTCGAGCCGGCCGACTCGCTTCTGGTCACCCGCGGCGCGGGCCTTCTCCAGGTCGGCCTCGATGCCGGCGATGGCGCGCTCGAGCTGGCTCAGCACGTCGTCGGCGCGGGCGGACTTCTCGGGGTCGCTGCGACGCCACTGGTCCTCCTCGACCGAGCGGATCGCCTGCTCCACCTTGCGGATGCGGCCCTCGAGCGACTTCATCTGGTCGCGTGGGACCTTGCCCGCGGCGTCCCACCGCTCGGCGATGTCACGGAACGCGCGCTTGGCCGCGGCCACGTCGGTGACCGGGAGCAATGCCTCCGCCTCGACGAGGATCTCCTTCTTCTTCTCGGCGTTCGCGGCGAACTCGCGGTCCTGCTCGGCGTTCGCCGCCTCACGTGCGCCGAAGAAGACGTCCTGGGCCTCCCGGAACCGCTTCCAGAGCTTGTCCTCCACCTCGCGAGGTGCCGGACCGGCGGCCTTCCACTCCGCCATCAGGACGCGGTAGCGGCTGGAGGTCGGTCCCCAGTCGGTGGAGTCCTTGAGCGCCTCGGCCTCCGCGAGGATGCGCTCCTTGACCACCTTGGCCGCCTCGCGCTTCTCGTTGAGCTCGGCGAAGTGCGCCTTGCGTCGGCGGGTGTAGTGCGTGCGGGCGCTGGAGAACCGGTGCCACAGCTCGTCGTCGGTCTTCTTCTCCAGCCGCGGCAGCGACTTCCACTCCTCGAGCAGGTCGCGCAGCCGGTTCACGCCGTTGCGCCAGTCCTTGCCCTCGGAGATCTTCTCCGCCTCGGCGACGATCTCGGTCTTGCGGACGCGCGCCTCCTCGACCCGGCGCGCCTTGTCCTCGCGACGCTTGGCCCGCTGGGCGGCGATCACCGGCAGCAGCGCGTCCAGCCGGGCACTCAGCCCGACGAGGTCGCCGACCGCGTTGGGCTCCACCAGCTGCTCGGCGACCTTCCTGACCGACTCGGTCGCCTCGTCGGGGGTGAGGTTCTCCGAGCGGACCCGCTTCTCCAGCAGCTGGACCTCGAAGGCCAGGGCCTCGTAGCGACGGGTGAAGAACGACAGCGCCTCCTCGGGGGTTCCCTCGGGGTACTGGCCGACGGCGCGCTCGCCGTCACGGGTGCGCACGTAGACGGTCCCGTCCTCCGCGACCCGGCCCCAGCTGCTGGGCGGGGCGTCGTCGCCGGGCGTCTCGTTGCCGTGGGCGCTCACGTGTTCACACCTGCTTCTCGCTCGACTGGTCCGCGGTGCCGCTCGGTGGCCCGGGTGTGCGCCCGGTTCGGGCAGCGTGCACATCGTACGCAGTCGAGCCGCGGCTTCCGGGGCCAGTAGGCTGGGCCCTTGCCCATGACCCCGACGCAGGAGACACACAGGTGCTGATCGCAGGCTTCCCGGCCGGTCCGTGGGGCACCAACTGCTACGTCGCCGCCACTGGCCCCGGCACCGAGTGCGTCGTGGTCGACCCCGGAAAGGACGCCACCGACGGAGTGCAGCAGGTGGTGCGCGAGCACAACCTCAAGCCGGTCGCCGTCCTGGTCACCCACGGGCACATCGACCACATGTGGTGCGTGGCCCCGGTGGCCGGGGGGTACGACGCCACGGCGTGGATCCACCCCGAGGACCGCCACCTGCTCACCGACCCGATGGCGGGCCTGTCCGCGGACACCGCAGCGATGCTGCTCGGTACCAGGCACCAGTTCGCCGAGCCCGAGCGTGTCGAGGAGCTGCGCGACGGTCAGGCCCTGGAGCTCGCCGGCCTCGAGTTCAGGGTCGACCACACCCCCGGGCACACCCGCGGGTCGGTCACCTTCCGCACGCCCTACGCCGAGCGGGAGGTCTCGGAGATCATGTTCTCCGGGGACCTGCTGTTCGCCGGCTCCATCGGGCGCACCGACCTACCCGGAGGTGACCACCCGACGATGCTGCGCAGCCTGCGCGAGAAGGTGCTCACCCTGCGCGACGACATCGTGGTGCTGCCGGGTCACGGGGAGCAGACGAGCGTCGGCCGCGAGCGCGCGACCAACCCGTTCCTGCTCGAGCTGCTCGACGAGGGCGCCCCGACCTCGCCGGTGACGCGAGGTCTCTGATGCACCCCACCGAACCGCGAGTGCAGCTCGCTCCGCTCGTGCCCGGCACGCTCCGTCGGGGACCCCGCTGAGATGGCCCGACCCACCCCGCTCAGCGGGTTTCCCGAGCTGCTCCCCGCCCAGCGCCACGTGGAGCAGCACGTCCTCGACCAGCTGCGGCGCACCTTCGAGCTGCACGGCTTCGCCGGGGTCGAGACCCGCGCCGTCGAGCCGCTCGACCAGCTGCTGCGCAAGGGGGAGACCTCCAAGGAGGTCTACGTGCTGCGCAGGCTCCACGCCGAGGAGGACGCGCGTCCGGACGCCTCGACGCTGGGGCTGCACTTCGACCTGACCGTTCCCTTCGCCCGCTACGTCCTGGAGCACGCCGGCAAGCTGGAGTTCCCGTTCCGGCGCTACCAGATCCAGAAGGTGTGGCGCGGCGAGCGGCCCCAGGAAGGCCGGTTCCGTGAGTTCACCCAGGCCGACATCGACGTGATCGGTCGCGACACGCTGGCCTTCCACCACGACGTGGAGGTCGCCCGAGTGATGCTCGACGCGCTGGGGCGGCTCGACTTCCTGCCGCGCTTCCGCCTGCAGGTCAACAACCGCAAGCTGATCCAGGGCTTCTACCACGGCCTCGACATCGGCGAGACCGACGCGGTGATGCGCGTCGTGGACAAGCTCGACAAGCTCACCGAGGAGCAGGTCCGCGAGCAGCTCCAGACCGAGGCGGGACTCTCCGCCGAGCACGCCGACCAGTGCCTGGCGCTGGCCGGGATCAGCACCCACGACACGTCCTTCGTCGAGCAGGTGCGCGCGCTCGGCGTACACCACGAGCTGCTGGACGAGGGGCTCACCGAGCTCGCTGCCGTCATGGACGGGTGCGCCGCCCTCGTCAACGACCGGGTCGACATCGTGGCCGACCTCAAGATCGCCCGCGGGCTCGACTACTACACCGGCACTGTCTTCGAGACCCGCCTCGAGGGCTACGAGGGGCTCGGGTCGATCTGCTCGGGTGGCCGGTACGACGCCCTCGCCAGTGACGGCAGGACGACCTACCCCGGAGTCGGCATCTCCCTGGGCGTCAGCCGGGTGCTCGTCCCCCTGCTCGCCAAGGGAGTGGTCAGCGCCGACCGCGTCGTGCCCAGTGCCGTGCTGGTGGTCGTGGTCGACGAGGAGACCCGGGCGGACAGCGACGCCGCCGCAGACCGGCTCCGTGCCCTCGGCGTGCCGTGCGAGGTCGCAGCCGGGGCGCAGAAGTTCGGCAAGCAGATCCGCTACGCGGAGCGGCGCGGCATCCCCTACGTGCTCTTCCCCGGCCTGGACACCAAGCCCGCGGAGGTCAAGGACATCCGCAGCGGGGAGCAGCACCCCATCGACGAGAGCTGGACCCCTCCCGCGGAGGACCTGGCACCCACGATCATCAGTGACAAGGAGCACCAGTGATCCGCACCCACGACGCCGGCAGCCTCAGGCGCGAGCACGTCGACGAGCAGGTGACCCTCGCTGGCTGGGTGGCTCGCCGCCGCGACCACGGGGGAGTGGCGTTCATCGACCTGCGCGAGACGAGCGGCGTGGTCCAGGTGGTCATCCGCGACGAGGAGGTCGCCCACAACCTGCGCAGCGAGTACTGCCTGCAGGTCACCGGCAGCGTCTCGCCGCGACCTGAGGGCAACCAGAACCCCAACCTGCCGACCGGTGAGGTCGAGGTGATCGCCAGCGACGTCACGGTGCTCAGCGCCGCCGCACCGCTGCCGTTCCCCATCGACGACCACGTCGAGGTGGGGGAGGAGTCCCGGCTCAAGCACCGCTACCTCGACCTGCGACGCAGCGGTCCCAACGCGGCGCTGCGGCTGCGCAGCAAGGTCAACAAGGCCGCCCGCGACGTCCTCGACGGCCACGGCTTCGTCGAGATCGAGACCCCGACGCTGACCCGCTCCACGCCGGAGGGGGCCCGCGACTTCCTGGTGCCGGCGCGGCTGCAGCCGGGCAGCTGGTACGCCCTGCCGCAGAGCCCCCAGCTGTTCAAGCAGCTGCTGATGGTGGCCGGGATGGAGCGCTACTACCAGATCGCACGCTGCTACCGCGACGAGGACTTCCGCGCCGACCGGCAGCCGGAGTTCACCCAGCTCGACATCGAGATGAGCTTCGTCGAGCAGGACGACGTCATCGCCTTGACCGAGGAGATCCTGTCGGCGGTGTGGTCGCTGATCGGCTACGAGGTGCCCACCCCGTTCCCGCGGCTGACCTATGCCGAGGCGATGGCCAGGTTCGGCACCGACAAGCCCGACCTGCGGATGGGGCAGGAGCTCGTCGACTGCACGGACTTCTTCGCCGACACGCCGTTCCGGGTCTTCCAGTCGCCGTACGTCGGCGCCGTGGTGATGCCCGGCGGAGCCGCCCAGCCGCGCAAGCAGCTCGACGCCTGGCAGGAGTGGGCCAAGCAGCGCGGCGCACGCGGGCTGGCCTACCTGCTCGTCAAGGAGGACGGCGAGCTCGCCGGCCCGGTCGCGAAGAACATCAGCGACGACGAGCGCGCCAAGATCGCCGAGCACGTCGGTGCCGCGCCGGGTGACTGCATCTTCTTCGCCGCCGGTGACCCGAAGAGCAGCCGGGCGCTGCTCGGCGCTGCGCGGCTCGAGATCGGGCGGCGCTGCGACCTCATCGACGAGGATGCCTGGAGCTTCCTGTGGGTCGTCGACGCGCCGCTGTTCGAGCCGACGGCTGACGCCACCGCCTCGGGCGACGTGGCACTGGGCTACAGCGCGTGGACCGCGGTGCACCACGCGTTCACCTCGCCCAAGGACCTCGACACCTTCGACTCCGACCCGGGCAACGCGCTGGCGTGGGCCTACGACGTGGTCTGCAACGGCAACGAGATCGGCGGCGGGTCGATCCGTATCCACCGCGAGGACGTGCAGAAGCGCGTGTTCGCGGTGATGGGCATCGACGAGGCGGAGGCCCAGGAGAAGTTCGGCTTCCTGCTCGAGGCGTTCAAGTACGGCGCCCCGCCGCACGGCGGCATCGCCTTCGGGTGGGACCGGATCTGCGCCCTGCTGAGCCACACCGACTCGATCCGCGACGTGATCGCGTTCCCGAAGAGCGGGGGCGGCTACGACCCGCTGACGTCCGCTCCGGCACCCATCACGCCGCAGCAGCGCAAGGAGGCCGGCGTCGACGCGAAGCCGGCCGAAACGGATGCTCCGGGGCCGGACTCGAGGGCGGACCGGTGAGCCTCGGAAGTCACGTCCTGACGAATGGTCGCGCCTTGGTAACAATCGGGCGCACAAGGGGGGTCTGGGGCTGACCCCGGCCACCCGATGTGCCTAGGGTCACGTAGTTCAGTCGGGTCCCTGACTGGTTGTTAGGCCGGTCCCGTGTGCGCACTGCCCGGGCCGCACCGAGGAGGAAATACGTGAGAAGCAAGCGACTGTTTGCGGCGGGGGCGGTGATCGCCGCGCTGAGCCTGGCGGGCGCAGCCTGTGCAGCACCCGCCGAGGACGACGAGGGCGCCAGCAACGAGAAGACGTCACTGAACGTCGGCTGGAACCAGCCCTTCTACTCGTACAACGAGAACACGTCGAACGGCAACGCCACCGCCAACGCGAACATCAAGTACCTGATGAACGACCAGTTCTGGTACGTGAACGCTGACGGTGAGATCCAGGAGAACACCTCCTTCGGAACCTACGAGCAGACCAGCGAAGACCCGCTGACCGTCAAGTACACGGTCGGCGACAACACCAAGTGGTCCGACGGCACCCCCGTCGACGCGGCCGACCTGTTGATGTGCTGGGTCGCCCAGAGCGGCAACATGAACACCATCGCCGCCGACCAGGTCAAGACCGACGAGGCCACCGGCCTGCCCAAGAACACCAAGGGCAAGGTCTACTTCGACAGCTCCTCGATCGGCCTGAGCCTGGTCAAGGAGGTCCCGGAGATCGGTGACGAGAACAAGTCGCTGACCCTGACGTACACCAAGCCGTTCGCCGACTGGCAGTACGACATGAGTGTCAACGTCCCGGCGCACGTCGTGGTCCAGAAGGCCCTCGGCATCCAGGACCCGCAGGAGGCCAAGGACGCCTTCATCAAGGCGGTCCAGGAGAAGGACAACGCCGCGCTGGCGAAGATCTCCGAGTTCTGGAACACCGGCTTCGACTACACGAAGCTTCCCGAGGACGAGGCGCTGCGCCTGTCGAGCGGTGCGTACGAGATGAAGGAGTTCCAGGAGAACGAGTTCATGACGCTCACGGCCAACCCCGACTACGAGGGTGACCACAAGGCGTCGATCGACGAGCTCACCGTCCGCTGGAACGAGGACCCGATGGCTCAGGTCCAGGCGCTGCAGAACGGCGAGCTCGACATGTTCTCGCCGCAGGTGACCTCCGACGTCGTCGAGGCCGCCGAGAAGATCGACAATGTCGACATCAAGACCGGTGTCGAGGGCACGTACGAGCACATGGACCTCGTGTTCAACAACAAGGGCCCGTTCGACCCGGCCACCTACGGCGGCGACGAGGCGAAGGCCAAGGCTGTCCGTCAGGCGTTCCTGAGCGGCATCCCGCGCCAGGAGGTCGTCGACAAGCTGATCAAGCCGATCAACCCCGACGCCCAGGTCCGCAACTCGTTCCTCAAGACCGAGGGCACGCCGGGCTACGACGAGATCGTCGCCCAGAACGGCTCCTCGGAGTACGCCGAGGTCGACCCGAACCGGTCGAAGCAGCTGCTGCAGCAGGCCGGTGTGCAGACCCCCGTCAAGGTCCGGGTCATGTACGCCAAGGACAACGTCCGCCGCGTGAACGAGTTCCAGCTCTACAAGCCGGCGCTCGCGCAGGCCGGGTTCGAGCTGATCGACGCCGGTTCCGAGAAGTGGGGCGAGAAGCTCGGTGACGGAACCTACGACGCGGTGTTCTTCGGCTGGCAGTCGACGACCCCCGCGGTCAGCAGCGACCGGGAGATCTTCGGCACCGGTGGCCTGAACAACCTGATCGGTTACTCCAACCCGCAGGTGGACAAGCTCTTCGACGAGCTGATCATCACCACGGACGAGGCCGAGCAGGTGCGGATCCAGTCCGAGATCGAGAAGCTCCTGTTCGAGGACGCGGTGGGGATCACGATCTTCCAGTTCCCCGCGGCGACCATGTCGCTGAGCAACCGGGTGACCGGGCTGGAGCCGGGCATCCTGGCGCCGACCATGTTCTACGGTTTCTGGAACTGGGAGGTGCCCAGCTGATCACCTGATCAGCTGAGCTCGACCGAGCAATCCATGGTGGGTACCGTCGCTCCGGCGGCGGTACCCACCACGCCCGTCAGCCCGAGTCGTTCGCAGACCGGGACGCCCAGGACAGGTCTGGTTTCCTAGATGGTTGTTTTCTTCGTCAAGCGGCTGCTCATGTCGCTGCTGGTGGTGCTCATCTCCACCGTGATCATGTACGTCCTGGTCGACATGTCGATCGACCCGCTCGAGGACCTGCGCATCAGCACGGCGCCCAACAAGGCCGAGCAGATGGCCAACCGGATCGCCGAGCTGCGGCTGAACGACCCGATCCTGCTCCGCTACTTCGACTGGCTGCGCGGCGCCGCCGGCTGCCTGTACGGCAGCTGCGACCTCGGTGAGAACTGGATGACCAACCAGCAGGTCACCTCGCTGCTGCGCGGCGCCGTGATCACCACGATCCAGCTCGTGGCCGCCTCCACCTTCCTGGCCATCCTCCTCGGCTCGATGGTCGGCATCGTGAGCGCGCTGCGCCAGTACACCGGCTTCGACTACGCCATCACCTTCCTGTCCTTCCTGCTCTACTCGCTCCCCGTCTTCTGGGTGGCGGTGCTGGCGAAGGTCTTCCTCGCCATCGACTTCAACGACTTCCTCGCCGATCCGACGATCACCTTCGCTGCGGTGGTGGTGGTGGCCGGCTTCGTCGGCCTCGTGGTGTCCTCCGCCGCCGGGGGCAAGGGGAAGGACCGGCTGCGCAACTTCGGCATCGCGGCCGGGGCCACGGCGGTGCTGATGCTCTACCTGCGGGTGACCGACTGGTTCACCGAGCCGAACATCGGGATCGTGCTGATCGCCCTCACGTCCGTCGGCTGGGCCTTCGTGGTCACCGCCCTCAGCACCGGCCTGCGCAACCGCAAGGCGCTGTACTCCGCGCTGTCCGTCGCGGCCCTCGGCTGCGTGCTGTGGCTACCGATGCTCTACGTCTGGGAGTGGGCCGAGGACGCGGGGATCCTGGGCTGGCCGCTCGTCTTCGCCCTCCTCCTCATCGGCATTGCCGTGAGCGCGGGGATCGGACTCGCCTGGGGCGGGCCGGACAAGACGCGTTCGGCGCGTACCGCGGCACTGACCGCCATCCCGGTGGCGGCGACGCTCTTCATCGACCGGCTGCTGCAGAGCTGGGACAACTACAACGCCAACTCGGCCATCAAGGGTCGCCCCATCGCGACCATCGGGAGCAGGACCCCCAACCTCGAGGGTGACTTCTGGATCCACACGATCGACTCGTTCACCCACCTGCTGCTGCCGACGGCCACGCTGATCCTGATCTCGTTCGCGCAGTACACCCGCTACTCGCGCGCCTCGATGCTCGAGGTGATGAACCAGGACTACATCCGCACCGCGCGAGCCAAGGGCCTCACCGAGCGCACCGTGGTGATGCGGCACGCGTTCCGCAACGCCCTGCTGCCGCTGGCCTCGATCGTCCCGATCGACATCATCACCCTGCTCGGCGGCGCGGTGATCACCGAGACGGTCTTCGGCTGGTTCGGGATGGGCCGATTGTTCGTGGTCTCGCTCGGGGCCAACCAGCAGGACCCGGTGATGGCCTACATCGTCATCGTCGGCATCCTCGCCGTGGTCGCGAACCTCGTGGCCGACCTCCTGTACGCCGTACTCGACCCCAGGATCCGGGTGGCAGCATGACCACGCCCATCGAACCGCCCCACCTCCCGGGCGCCGGCGACGAGACCGTCGAGAACGCGATCGAGCTCAAGGACGTCGAAGGACTGTCCCAGGGCCAGATCGTCCGTCGCCGGTTCTTCCGGCACCGCGGTGCCCTGGCCGGGCTGCTGAGCCTCGTGCTGGTGGCCGTCCTCGCCTACACGTCGATCGGCGCGTTCGGCATCTCCGGCTGGTACACCTGGGACCACTTCACCCCGGAGGACGTGGTCAACGGCGGCGAGCCGACCCTGAGCCTGCCCGTCTGGCTCGGCGGCGAGGGCTTCGCCCTGGGCGCACACCCCTTCGGCCAGGACGAGATCGGCCGCGACGTGTTCGCCCGCACGATGAAGGGCACGCAGACCTCGCTCAACGTGATGATCATCGTGAGCCTGCTCGCCGCGCTGATCGGCATGACGATCGGCGCCGTGGCCGGCTACTTCCGCGGCTCGGTCGACCAGCTGCTGATGCGGTTCACCGATCTCTTCATCACCTTCCCGGTCGTGGTGATCGGTGCGGTGCTCGGCAACATCGCGGGCTCGGCCGGCGCCTTCTGGCTCGCGGTCGCCCTCGGTTGCATCACCTGGACGACCCTCGCCCGGCTGGTGCGCGGTGAGTTCCTCAGCCTGCGGGAGCGCGAGTTCGTCGACGCCGCCAAGGCGGCAGGGGCGAGCAGCTTCCGGATCATCCGCAAGCACATGATCCCCAACGCCATGGGCGTGATCATCGTGAACACCACGCTGCTGGCGTCCACGGCGGTGCTGCTCGAGACCGCGCTGAGCTACCTCGGCTTCGGGATCAAGGCCCCGGACGTCTCGCTGGGCACGATGATCTCGCAGTACCAGTCGGCGTTCTCCACCCGGCCCTACCTGTTCTGGTGGCCCGGCCTGTTCATCATCATCATCGCGCTGTCGGTGAACTTCATCGGTGACGGGCTGCGGGACGCCTTCGACCCGCGCCAGAAGCGGGTGCCCTCCGCCCGCAAGATGGCCCGCGCGCTGCGCTCGGACCGGACCGCGGCCGGGACCAGCGGGGAGCCCTCGGCGTGAGCACGTCGCGAACGGTGACCCGCCCCTCATCCCAGGAGCGGGAGCAGGACGCTGGCGAGGACCAACAGGCCCAGCACCGCCAGCAGACCGCTGTGCCAGGTGACCTCGGGGCTCGGCCGCTCCAGTCGCGGGTCGTCGAGGTGGCCGGCGGCCCGCAGCGCCTGCAGGCGGTCGTTGACGAGGCGTGCGGTCTCGCTCTCCTCGCCGCGCGCGCGCTGTCGTCCTGCGGGGGCAGCGGCCGCCCAGGCCACCACCCGGCCGTACGCCGTCCCCAGCCGGAGCCCGTAGCGTCCGTCCACGGAATCGATGGCCGGCCACGGCACCTCGATGGTCCGGGTGGTGTTGGACACCGTCACCCCGCCGTCGCTCACGGCCACGTACGGTCGCCAGAACGCCGCCCAGCCGAGCACCCCGAACAACAGCGTCGGCGCACCGAGGCGCAGCAGCCCACCGTCCAGCGCTGCGGTGACCAGGCCCGCGCCGGCCAGCACCACCATCGCCACCCCGAGCGCCTGAGCGGTCCGCGACCGGACCCGCACGGTCTCACCCATGACGCCACCCTGACAGATGCCCAGACGAACTTCCTGGCAGGACCGAGAGGCAACGCATGAGCTCCCACCCGAGTGACGGCCCGGAGGGCCGCCGCGACCCGATCCAGCCTGTGATGCCCACCGACGAGGGCCCGATCCTGGAGGTCGAGGACCTCAACGTCTCCTTCTACGTGGACGGGGACTGGTTCCCGGCCGCCATCGACGTGAGCTACCACGTCGACGCGGGGGAGGTGCTCGCGATCGTCGGCGAGAGCGGCTCGGGCAAGACCCAGTCGTCGATGTCGCTGCTCGGGCTGCTGCCGGTCAACGGCCGTGCCACGGGCAGCGCCCGCCTCAAGGGCAAGGAGCTGGTGGGGCTCACCGGCGCCGCGGTCCGCAAGGTGCGTGGCAAGGAGATCTCGGTGATCTTCCAGGAGCCGATGACCGCGATGAACCCCGTCTACACGATCGGGTTCCAGATCGTGGAGACGATCCGCTCGCACTTCGACGTACCCCCGAAGCAGGCGAAGGAGCGTGCGCTCGAGCTACTCCGGATGGTCGAGATCCCAGAGCCGGAGCGCCGATTCGACGCGTTCCCGCACCAGCTCTCCGGCGGTCAGCGACAGCGCGCGATGATCGCGCAGGCGCTGGCCTGCGAGCCGCAGCTGCTCGTGGCCGACGAGCCCACCACCGCGCTCGACGTGACCGTGCAGGCGGAGATCCTCAAGCTGATGCGCGACCTGCGCGAACGGGTCAACGCTGGCGTCCTCCTGATCACCCACGACATGGGCGTCGTCGCCGACATGGCCGACCGCATCGTGGTGATGCAGCACGGCCGCGTGGTCGAGACGGGGACGGCCGACCAGATCTTCAACCACGCCCAGCACCCGTACACCAAGCAGCTGCTGGGCTCGGTGCCGCACTTCGGCAGCGTCTCGACCGAGGTCTCGGAGGCGCGGACCCGTGCCGACGCCGAGACGCGCAAGGCCGAGACCCGTGCGCCGGTCCTGGTGGCCGAGAACCTCGTGCTGGAGTACCCCAAGCGCGGCAACCAGCCGGTCTTCCGCGCGGTCGACGACGTGTCGCTGACGGTCGGCCGCGGCGAGGTGGTCGGCCTGGTCGGCGAGTCCGGCTCGGGCAAGACGACCATCGGGCGGGCCGCCCTCGGGCTGCTCCCCGTGGCTGACGGCCACCTCGAGGTCGCCGGAGTGACCATGAAGGGCGCGAGGCGCAAGG
>DASSLA010000024.1:0-2560 GCA_035689885.1 Marmoricola sp.
CTCGGGCGACATCGACTGGGACCAGTCGCTGTTCTCCTACACCTTCGGCGACGAGGACAGCACGAACGACGACGACTCGGCGGCGCACATGACGCACGGCGTCGTCATCAACCCGTTCTTCGACTGGGAGGGCGACCGCCGCCTCTCCATCCCCTACAACGAGTCCTTCATCTACGAGGCGCACGTCAAGGGCCTCACCCAGCTGCACCCCGACATCCCCGAGGAGCAGCGCGGGACGTACGCCGGCCTGGCGCACCCGTCCGTGACGGCGCACCTCAAGAAGCTCGGCGTCACCGCGATCGAGCTGATGCCGGTGCACCAGTTCGTGCAGGACTCGACCCTGCTCGACCAGGGCCTGCGCAACTACTGGGGCTACAACACCCTGGCCTTCCTCGCCCCGCACGCCGACTACGCCTCGAGCAACCAGGGCCAGCAGGTCCAGGAGTTCAAGGCGATGGTCAAGGCCATGCACGCAGCGGGCATCGAGGTCATCCTCGACGTCGTCTACAACCACACCGCCGAGGGCAACCACCTCGGCCCGACGCTGAGCTTCAAGGGCATCGACAACGCGGCCTACTACCGCCTCGTCGAGGACGACCAGCGCTACTACATGGACTACACCGGCACCGGCAACACCCTCAACGTGCGCCACCCCCACTCGGTGCAGCTGATCATGGACTCGCTGCGCTACTGGGTCACCGAGATGCACGTCGACGGCTTCCGCTTCGACCTCGCCGCCACCCTGGCCCGCGAGTTCTACGACGTCGACAAGCTCTCCACCTTCTTCGAGATGGTGCAGCAGGACCCGGTCGTCAGCCAGGTCAAGCTGATCGCCGAGCCCTGGGACATCGGCCCCGGCGGCTACCAGGTCGGCGGCTTCCCGCCCCAGTGGACCGAGTGGAACGGCGCCTACCGCGACACGGTCCGCGACTTCTGGCGCGGCGAGCCGTCGCTCGGCGAGTTCGCGTCGCGGCTCTCCGGCTCCTCCGACCTCTACGAGCACTCCGGTCGCCGGCCGTTCGCCAGCATCAACTTCGTCACCGCCCACGACGGCTTCACGCTGCGCGACCTCGTCTCCTACAACGAGAAGCACAACGAGGCCAACGGCGAGGACAACAACGACGGCGAGAGCCACAACCGCTCGTGGAACCACGGCGTCGAGGGACCGACCGACGACCCCGAGATCCTCGAGGCGCGGGCCCGCGAGCAGCGCAACTTCATCGCCACGCTCCTGCTCAGCCAGGGCGTGCCGATGCTGCTGCACGGCGACGAGCTGAGCCGCACCCAGGACGGCAACAACAACACCTACGCCCAGGACAGCGAGATCAGCTGGGTGCACTGGGACGACGCCGACAAGCCGCTCATCGAGTTCACCGCGGCCGTGGCCAAGCTGCGCGCCGACCACCCGACCTTCCACCGCAAGCGCTTCTTCACCGGCACCACCGTGCGCACCGGTGACGGCGAGCGCCTCAACGACATCGTCTGGCTCGGCCTCGACGGCGAGCCGATGGAGGACGGCGACTGGGAGGGCGGCAAGGCGATCGGCATGTACCTCAACGGCCACGGGATCGCCGGCAAGGACGCCCGCGGCGCCGCGATCACCGACGACCACTTCCTCCTCTACTTCAACGCCGACGGCCCGGCGACGGTGACGCTGCCGACGGAGGAGTACGCCGCCGCGTGGGACGTGGTGATCGACACCAGCGGCAACCCCGACGCCGACCCGACGCTCGAGGCCGGGGCGACGTTCGACCTCGACACCCACAGCCTCGTCGTGCTCCGCGAGCACTCCGAGCCCGTGGCCAGCCCCGACCACTCGGTCGCGGCATCACTCGCGGCCAGGTCGGGTACGGACCTCACGTGAGCGACGCACCCCCAGCCGGCGAGACGCAGCGACGTACGCCGCACAGCACCTACCGCCTGCAGGTCAGCCCCGACTTCACGCTGTACGACGCCGCGCAGGTGCTGCCCTACCTGCACGACCTCGGCGTCGACTGGGTCTACCTCTCGCCGCTGCTGGCCTCCGAGCCCGGCAGCACCCACGGCTACGACGTCGTCGCCTTCGACCACGTCGACCCCGAGCGGGGCGGTGAGGAGGGCCTGGCCGCGCTGTCGGCCGAGGCGCGGCGCCTCGGGATGGGCGTGCTGGTCGACATCGTGCCCAACCACGTCGGCGTCGCGACGCCGTCGGAGGACCCGTGGTGGTGGGACGTGCTCAAGCTGGGACGCGAGTCCGAGCACGCGTCGGCCTTCGACGTCGACTGGGCGGCCGGCGACGGGCGCATCATCATCCCGGTGATCGGTGACGACGATGAGGACGCGATCCGCGTCGTCCGGTCGAAGAAGGGGGAGGGGGAGGTCCGCTACCACGACCAGCGCTTCCCGCTCGCCCCCGGCACGTCCACGCTGGAGGAGCAGCACTACGAGCTGGTGAACTGGCGCGCGGCCGACGACGACCTCAACTACCGGCGCTTCTTCGCCGTCAACACCCTGGCCGCCGTGCGCGTCGAGGACCCCGAGGTCTTCGCCGACACCCACGTCGAGGTCAAGCGGTGGTTCG
>DASSLA010000025.1:0-2382 GCA_035689885.1 Marmoricola sp.
TTGATGCGTGTTCACTCTCGCCGGGAGTGGTGTATCGCTCGGCGTGTGCACCGTAACCACCGCGGAGGCCGAGCTGGTGGCGTTGATCGTGGCGTCGCTGGCCGCCCGCAGGGTTTCCGCGACGGGCGGGGGGAGTGGCACGAGGCGCTTGGCGAAGATGTCGGCCGGGGAGATCCAGACGACGTCGCCCTCGGCCGACCTGGTGGCCATGCCGGCCTCAACATCGTTGTGCGCCCGGCGCGACAGGGCTCGGGCCGGCCCGGTGAGGTCGGGTGCGTCGGCCTTCTCGGCGACGACCACCGCGAGCTCGGACCCGGCCTCGATCGCACGCAGCGTCGCGCGCACGGCTTGGGGCAGCCCTGGGCGGCGGGCGATGACCTCGGGGCTGGCCAGGGTGGTCTTGTCGTGGGTGATCTGGCGGTACGCGGCGCGGACCTCCGCGGCCGCGCGGGCCAGCGGCTCCTCGAGGCGGGCTCCTGGGGGAGCGAGGTCGCCCCAGCGGCTGGCCAGGTTGCTCCATGACCGCCCTGCGTCGGCGATGGCCGGGACCAGGCGATCGGAACGCTCGAGCACGCCGGCGGTCGCGGCCGCGTCGACGAGGACCATGCTCGCGCCGGCGATCAGCCCCTGGGTGCGGGAGATCAGCAGGAGGTTGGACGGTTCGAGGTCGCGGGCCAGCGCGCGGTGGGTCTGGATGTCCCAGTTGGCCAGTGCTTGCGCCAGCCGGCCGGGGTCGTCGACGGGGCGCATCGCTTCGCCGGCGAGGGCTTGGGCGAACCGGTCGGTCAGGTAGCTGCGGGCGGTGTTCTCGCAGGCGGAGATCCGGTCGATCCAGACACCGGTGGGGGCGATCGCGTAGGGGGAGTGGTGCTGTGCCAGGTGGATCCGTCGGCCGGCGCTGCGGGCGTCGTTGACGCGGTCGCGGCCGTGCTCGTGGAGCGCGACGTTCACGGCGTGGGCCGTGAGGTAGAGCCCGTGCAAGATCCGGGTGCGTGCTGCCTCGAGGTCGCGGTGAGCGTCCGGCTGCTCGTGGCGGATCTCGGCGCCGTAGCGGCGGACCAGCGAGGCGGCGTTGAGGAATGTCTGGGTCATCTGGTCGATGCGGGGGCTGGTCGGGCCTTGCCCTGGCCACGCCGTGCGGCCGGAGAGGCTGGCCTCGATGGTGGCGGCCTGGGCGGAGAGGCTGGTGATGGGCCGGTCGCGCTCGTCGACGCCAGGTCGTCGACCGGGCAGGGATGCCCACAGGTCCTCGGCGGCCGCGACCATCGTCGGCCAACTGCGCAGCAGCGTGCCGGCGGCGTCTCCGTCGACGTCCATCAGCAGCTGGCGCGCCAGGTAGTCGACGTCGAAGAGCATCTCGCCGACGCTGCGCACGTCACGCGAGGTCATCGGGATCTGGTCGGCGTCGAAGAGCTCCTCATCGATGTCGGCGTACGCCGGCCGCAGGTCAGTAGCCAAGGCCGCGGGCTTCCCGGATGAGGTCGCACAGGTCGACGACCAGCTGGGACCCGTGCACCAGGTCGGGCCGGTGCAGCGGCAGGGGACGGGTCAGCTCCTCGGCCTCGGTGAGCAGCTGCAGCGGCGTGCGCTCCTCGAGCTCCGCGTCCTCGTCGACGTCGGGCAGCTCGTAGTCGTCGGGCAGCAGGGCGCTGGCCTGGGAGTGCGCGAGATAGACGCCGAGACCGAGGTCGTGCAGCGGCGAGTCGGCGGCGGACCGGTCGGCGTCGCTCCACACTTGGGTGGCGGCCTGGTGCAGCAGGAGGGCGATCGAGCCGAGGCGGTCCCAAGTGCCGTCAGCGTTGAGGGTGTCCACGGGTGTTCCTTTCGGTCGGAGGTCGGTCTGGCCCATGAACCCACGTCCGGGTCGGTCCTCGCTCCGCTGAGCGGCGGGCTGTGGATAACTCGGGGTCGTGTCGGCGGCTGGGCACAAACTGGTCTCGTTCGCCTATGTCGTACGGCGGTCGCCGGACGATCACCGCGAGCAAAGTCAAGAGATTCGCACTAGTGCTGACAGATGGAGGAGGGTCGTGATGATGAGGTTCCCGATGACCGTGCTGAGGGTGGTGACGCTGGCGCCGGCGCTGCTGATGAGCTTTGTCCTCACCGTGGTGGTGTGCGCCCTGCTCCCGCCGGTCCTTGGCCTGGTGGCGTTCCTGGTTGCAGCCGGCCTGCTCGCTGCGCTGGCGCTCGGCCAGTTCGAGGTGCCGGCGATCGCGACGCTGACCCGGTCGCGTCCCGCGACCGCAGCGGAGCTCCAGGTGATGGCGCCCGTGCTCGCCGAGCTGGGTGGCCGCGGCGTCGGCATCGACGACCTGTTGGTGCGCCGGCGTCAGGGTCCGAGTACCCCGGTGGCTGTGGCGATCGCGGATCGCGCCGTCGTGG
>DASSLA010000026.1:0-6928 GCA_035689885.1 Marmoricola sp.
GGGTCGCGGGCGCGGCGACGGGGGCGTCGTGGGCGGTGATGGCGGTCATGGTCGTTGCTCCTTGAAGTCGTTGAACTCGTGCTCCAAGGCTGTCGCGCGGCGACCTCAACCGGATCTGTCGCGCGACGGAAAACCGGGTCAGTCGTACGACGGATCCTCGGCGCGCTGCTCGCCGGCCACCACCACGCCGTTCTCGTAGGCGAAGATCACCGCCTGCACCCGGTCGCGCAGCCCCAGCTTGGTGAGCACGCTGCTGACGTGCGTCTTGGTGGTGCCCTCGGAGACGAAGAGCGTGCGCGCGATGTCCTGGTTGGACATCCCTCGCGCCAGCAGCCCGAGAACCTCCAGCTCACGCGGCGTCAACAGCTCGAGAGCTGCACTGCGCGAGCTCGGTACCGGCGCCCGGTGCACGAAGGCGTCGATCACCCGGCGAGTCACGCCAGGTGCGAGCAAGGCCTCGCCGGTCGCGACCACCCGGATCGCGGCGACGAGCTCCTCCGCGGGTGCGTCCTTGAGCAAGAACGCCGACGCGCCGGCACGCAGAGCCTCGAAGACGTACTCGTCGAGGTCGAACGTGGTCAGCACCAGCACCCTCGTCGGCACCTGCGCCTCGACCAGCCGCCGCGTCGCCGCGATGCCGTCGAGCACCGGCATCCGGATGTCCATCAGGGTCACGTCCGGCTGGAGGGCCGAGACCACCTCGACGGCCTCCTCCCCGTTGGCGGCCTCCCCGACCACCTCGAGGCCCGGCTCGTCCTCGAGAAGGGACCGGAACCCGGCGCGGACCATGCCCTGGTCGTCCACGATCACGATGCGGATGCTCATGACACGGCCTCCCGTACCGGCAAGGTGGCCGCGAGCCGGACTCCCCCGGCGGCCGCCCGGCCCAGGTCGAGCGTCCCGCCGTAGAGCGCCACCCGCTCGCTGATGCCCGTCAGCCCGTAACCACCGGTCGCGCTCGCGTCGTCGAGCCCGCGGCCGTCATCCTCCACCACGACGTCGAGCCGGTCCGGGGAGTAGCGCACCAGCACGCGCGCCTCGGTCGCGTCGCCGTGCCGCAGCGCGTTGGTCAGGCCCTCCTGGGCGATCCGGTACGCCGCCAGGTCGATGCCCGGGCTCAGCGGTACCTGCTCCCCCTCGACTGTCAGCCGAACCCGCATGGCCTCGCCGTCGACCTGCTGCACGAGCCGGGGCAGCTCCCCGAGCCCGGGCTGCGGCGCGAGGTCGGGCGACTCACCGTCGGTGCGCAGCACTCCGAAGAGTCGTCGCATCTCGGCGAGTGCCTCCCGGGCGGTGGCCTCCACCGCAGCGAGGTCGGCCGCCTCCCGTGCATGGTCGGGGCCCAGCCGTCGACGCACGGCCTGCGTCTGGATGGTCACCACGCTGATCGAGTGGGACACGATGTCGTGCAGCTCGCGGGCGATCCGGGTGCGCTCCTCCGCCGCGGCCCGGGCCGCCTCGAACTCCCGCTCCTGCTCCAGCTGCGCGGCTCGCGCCACCGCCAGCTCCGCACTCGCGACCCGCCCGGAGAGCAGCACCCCCACGGCCCAGGGGCCGACGAAGAACACCATGGCCGCGGCCAGGTCGCTGGGCTCGAGCTCGTCGACGATCGAGACCACCACGAACGGCACCACCATCAACGCCAGACCGACGTAGCTGCGCGGCGGCGAGCACTCGTAGCCCACGGTGAACGCGACCAGCACCATGGCGAGCAACGGGGTGAGGTCGCCGCTGGTATTGACGGTCAGGTTCACGGCCACGGCCAGGGCGGTGACCGCCAGCGGTGCACGCCGGCGCCAGGCCAGCGCGGCCATGCCGAGACCGCCCACGACCAGGTACAGGGTGGGGTTGCCCGGCACCGTGGTGACCGCCACCTCGGCGACCACCATCGCCACGAAGGCAGCCGCGATCGCGGTGTCGAGCAGGGGCGGCTTCCACGTCACGACTGGGAACGTAGGTCATCGCGGGCCGGCGCACATCGGTCTTGCGACCGATTGGGTGGGCCGTGGGGGGCACGGCCGTCCGGGACGTCATACAAAGTCGTTGCCATGGCCACCGAAGCGAATGACGTCCCACCAGGGCAGAAGCCCACCCCTCAGCGGTGTGCGTCCGCTGCCGCCTGCACCCGGGCGACGTGGGCCCGCCAGTGCTCCTCGTCGCCGATCTCGTCGTGGTCGCGTCCGCCGCGGCCGTCGATGGACTCGCGGACGATGTCGGCGTGGCCCGCGTGGTGGGCCATCTCCGCGAGCAGGTGCACGAGCAGGTAGCCGAGGGTGGTGTTGCCGCGATCGCCCCACCACGGCACCATCGCCGGCGCGTCCAGGCCGAGGGTTCGCACCGACTCGTCACCGAAGGCCGCCCCGCGCACGAACAGGTCGACCAGCGACTCGCGGGACTCGTCGGCCGCGGCGTACATGTCCAGCCCCGCGTCGTAGGACGCGTCGTTGTCCCACGGGATCTCCTCGGGCCACGGCCGCCCGACGCACTCGCCGAGGTAGCCGATCTGCACCGTGCCGACGTGCTTGACCAGCCCCAGCAGGTTGGTGCCGGTCGGGGTCATCGGCCGTCGTACGTCGTACTCGCTGAGCCCGTCGAGGGTGCCGAGCAGGTTGTCGCGCTCACGCTGCAGGTAGCGCAGCAGCAGCTCGGGATGGGAGGGGTGTGAGTCGTGGGGAGCCATGCGCCCGACCCTAGGGCGCGGGACGGCGGCCGGTCACCGGGACTGGTCCTCCAGCCGGGCCAGGGCGGCCGCGGCGTGCGACTGGCTGCGTCGGGCCTCCTCGACGACCGTCGACGCGTCGTCGCGAGCCTCCTCGGCCTCCTCGAGCTCCTCGTCGACCTCGTCGACGGCGTCCTCGATCTCCGCCAGCTTGCGACGCAGCTCGTCGGCCTCGCCCTGCAGCTGCAGCCGACGCGCGTTGAGCCGCTCGACGGCAGCCTCGACCTCGTCGAGCTCGCGCTCGGCCGCCTGGACATTGCCGGTGGCCTCCTCCATGGCCTCGCGGGCCGCCGCCAGCTTCGCGCCGGTGTCGGGGACCACCCGGAGCTCGGGCGGTGTCTGCTCCTCGGCCTCGACCGGCTGCGCCTCGACGTCGAGCGCCTCGGGCACCGCCACGACTCGGTCCACGTCGAGGTCGCCCAGCCCTGTGGACGTGAACGCCGTGAGCACCCGGCCGGTACGCACCGCCTTCGCCGCGACCGGGTCGAGCATCGCCGCGTTGAGCATGCCCTCCACCTGGTCGACGACCGGTCCGGTGAGTCGTACGCCGGCGTCGCGCGCGAGCGCCCGGGCGCTGCCGGCCAGCGCGGTGGTCAGCTGGCGTCGCTGCCGAGTCAGCGCCCGAAGCTCGTCGCCGTCGAGCGCCTCGGCCGCGGCACGCAACGACTCGGCGAGCTCGAGCACGGACTCGATCTGGTCGGCCTCGCGGCGCACCAGCAAGTTCACCGCCCAGGCGGCGACCGAGGGCTTCTTGAGCTTCTTGATCGCAGCCGTGAGCTCCTTGTTCCCGGCCTTCTTGGCCGCCTGGTTGCGCAGCTCGGTGAACGCCTCGGCGGGCACGGCGTACAGCCGGTCGGCCACGGCGACCAGCTCCTCGGTGACGCTCACGCGCCGACCTCCTCGAGCAGGACTCCCATCGCCGCACGGCAGCTGGCCTCGCGGATGGCGGCGCGGTCCCCACGGAGGGCGAGCCGGCTGGTGCGCACTCGCTCCGGACCGGCCACGGCCACGAACACGGTGCCTGCCGGCTGGTCCTCCTGCTGGTCGGGACCGGCCACCCCGGTGGTGGCGAGGGCCCAGTCGACCTCGAGCAGGGACCGCACCCCGGTGGCCATCTGGGCGGCACAGTCGGCCGAGATGACCCGTGGTGCGGTGACGCCGAGCAGCCGGCGCTTCACGTCGGTGGCGTAGCTGACCACCCCGCCGCGGAACCAGCCCGAGGCCCCCGGGGTGGAGCTCAGCAGCGACGCCAGGTCGCCGCCGGTCAGCGACTCCGCACAGCCGAGCGTCTCCCCGCGCCGCAGGAGGGCGACGTGCACGTCGCGGGCGAGCTCCCCGCGCGTGCCGCCGGACGGCGTACCGGGGTCGGTGTCCATGAGGGGACGCTAGCGAACGTCAATCACCCGCCACGACCGGTCTACACCGCACCACGCGTCGCACGAGGCGACGCGTGCCCCGTCGGCACCCACCCGGGCACACTGGGCATCAGTGACCAGACCGGGAGGAATCATGAGCGACCACGCCACTGGGGCAGAGTCGACCCACGGTCTCGCAGGACGTCGTCAGGCGGGCGAGAAGCACTTCGAAACCCCTGCCTGGGTGGGCCCGGACCGGCACCCCGAGCGCCGGACCACCCGCCCTTCCTCACAGGTCCCCGTCCAGCCGGCACCCGTGCACGACCAGCTCGCTCCCGCTCTGCGCACCCCGCGGGCGGACATCCTCGACCACGGGACGTGGCGCCGCTCCAGCCCGGGCCGCCGCCTGACCGGGCTGTTGCTAATTGTCGCGTTGCTCGCCACGGGCGCTCTCGGGTACGTCGCCTTCGACACCCGCTCGAGCGACGACCTGGTGCTCGCGATCGTCGCCGCGATGCTGACCACGGCTCTCTGGGCGATCATGGCGACCTCGAAGCCGATGGAGGTGGAGCTGCAGGGGCCGCTCCTCACCGTCCGGCACAACGGCACCGAGGAGACCTTCAACCTCGCCAACCCGTTCCAGCGCATCGAGATCCGCGGTGCCCTCGGCTCGCCCACGTGGGCGCTGGTGATCCGCCGGGAGAACGGCTCCGAGGTCGTGATCGGCTCCCGCACGGTCCCGCCCGCGGAGATGCACCCCGTGGTGATGTACCACCGTGCCAAGGCGGACGCCCGGCGCGACGACCGCAACCGGCGGTTCAGCACCTGACGCCCGTGCGCCGTACCGCGAACTAGACCAGAGCGGCGCTTTTCCAGCTTTTCCGACCAAACCGGACATCCGTCGGCACACTGGCTGATGTCGGGGCGTGTGCCCCCGACCGAGGTCCCGCGGAGGTGATGGTCATGAAGCATCGCGCCGACGTGGTCGAGGAGGAGCTCGAGCAGGCCGCCGAGACGGCTTCGTCGACGGGCCGGCACGCCGCCCGGGCGGACGGTCTCGAGGCGTTCCAGGAGCTCGAGACCACGGACGAGGTCCCGCAGGACACCGTCGAGGAGCTCCCGGGGGCCGAGCCCCTCGACGTCGACGACACCGCCGAGGTGCCCGAGGACGTCAAGGCGCAGCACGCGCGGGTCGGCACCTCCCCCACCCAGACCTACAAGTGGCGCGCCCGCCACCACCTGCGCTCGTTCACCTTCCTGCTGCTGCTGGCGTCGGCGGCAGCGCTGGGCATGACCGGCCGGCTGTTCGCCGAGGCGCGGACCAACGACCGGATGGAGTGGTTCGTCTGCGCCGCCCTCGCGGTCGCCGGCCTGTGGGCCCTGCTCACCGCGACGGCGCCGCAGGTGGTCACGCTGCGGGGCTCGATCCTGACGGTCAAGGGCCGACGCGGAGTCGAGCGCTTCGACCTGGCCGAGGGCATGCAGCAGGTCGACCTGGTCGGCGACCCGACCAGCTCGAAGTGGTCACTCGTCCTGCATCGCCCCGACTGCTCGACGCTCCAGCTCGGTCGGCGCGACGTCCACGCGCCCACGATCGACCCGCTCGTCCGGAGCTTCCGCGGCGTCGCCGAGCACCGGCGCGCCGAGCACTGGGCCCGGCTCGGGCTCTAGCGGCAGCCGCTCCTCCTCGGCCCGGACGACGACGACCCCGGCCAGGATGAACAGCCCGCCGAGCAGCTGCACCGGCCGCGGCAGCTCGCCGAGCAGCGCCCAGGCGAACAGCACCGCGAACATCACCTCGGAGAGACCGACGAACGATGCCAGCTTGGCGCCGAGCACGCGCGTCGCGGCGATGCCGGTGACGTAGGCGGTGGCCGCGGCCACCACGGCCAGCTCGAGCACGGCCAGCCACCAGGGCAGCTCGACCCCGGCCAGGGTGACGTCGGCCGCGGCGAAGGTCATCGGCAGCAGTCCACTGGCGCCCATCGCCGCGAACGCCAGTCCACCCACCACGAGGCCGCCCCCGGCCAGCGCCATCGGCGGCAGGGTGTGCTCGTGGGAGCGCGCGGACAGCAGGAAGTACGACGCCAGCCCGAACGCCGCCAGCAGGCCCCACAGCACGCCGACACCGGAGACCTCGGCACCGCCGAAGGCGTCGAGGACCAGCACCAGCCCGATCACCGCGAAGACGATCCCGAGCGTCGTCTGCACCCGCGGGAGCCGGCGCGCGACCAGGCACTGCCAGACCACGACCAGCACCAGGCCGAGGTACTCGAGCAGCAGCGCCACCCCGACGGAGAGGTGCTGCACCGCGTAGAAGAAGGCGAGCTGGGGCACCGCCACCGCACTGACGCCGTAGGCCACCACCTGGGGCCATTCCCGGCGCAACAGCGCCCAACGACCGTCGAGCGCCCGCACGGCCGGGACCACCAGCAGTGCGGCTCCCCCGGCGATGCGGAGGAAGACCACCGAGCCGGGTGTCCACCCGGCCTCGAGCAGCGACTTGGCGAAGGGACCCGAGGTGGCGAAGGCAGCCGCGGACAGCAGCGCGACGAGGAGACCGACGCTGGTCGAGCGCACGGACATGGGTCACCGCCTGTCAGGAGTCATCAGCACGAACACCAGTTACAGTAGAAGCATGTCTGTCAGGAGTCAAAGTGATTTTTGCCCATGACACCGAGCTCGCCCTGGTCTCGGCCGCCGCGCTGGTGAACACCGCGGCCTGGCGTCCCGACGACGAGGACACCCTGAGCACCGTCGCCGACCTCGAGCGCTTCCTGGACGAGCAGGGCTGGTCCGGCGTCCGGACAGGCGAGCAGGCCGAGCTGTCCGCCGTACGCGACCTGAGGCCGCG
>DASSLA010000027.1:0-5057 GCA_035689885.1 Marmoricola sp.
CGCACCGACGTGCGCCCTCAGCTCCTCGACCGTGCACGGGCCGTTCTTCTCGACGGCACGCAGGACCTGGCCCATCTCGTGGAAGACCTGGCGGTCGCGCCGGCCCTCGGTGCTGGGCTTGGGAGGTGGCATCGGCATGGCATGGCTCCTTTCGGCTCGGGGCTAGCGGACGGGGGTCGGCTCGGGGTCCTTCACGTCCCCGCCACCGGCACCCGGGCTCCCCGGGTCGCCCGGCTGGTCCTCCGCGGTGAGCGGCTTGGCGATGTTCTCCAGGCTCTGGCCCTCGGCCTTCACACCGAGGAACGCCTCGACGATCCCGCCGGCCATCATCAGCGTGGCGCCGATGAAGTAGCCGATCGCGATCGCGGTGATGTCCTTGCTCTCGGAGGCGTTGTCGATGAGCTTGCCGAACAGCAGCGGGCCGGCGATGCCTCCGGCGGCGGTGCCGATGGCGTAGAAGAACGCGATGCACAGCGCACGCGTCTCCATCGGGAAGATCTCGCTTGCGGTGAGGTACGCCGCGCTGGCACCTGCTGAGGCGAAGAAGAAGATGATCGCGCCCATCAAGGTCAGCGTGATCGCGTTCAGCCCGCCCAGCATGATCCCGGTGACCGCGAGCAGCACCCCGGAGAGGATGTAGGTGCCGGTGATCATCTTGACCCGCCCGAGGGAGTCGAACAGCGGGCTGAGCAGCAGCGCACCGGCGAAGTTGCTGACCGCGAAGACGGCGATGTAGTAGCCGGTCTGCTTGACCCCGAAGAACGTGCCCAGGGTGTCGCCGTAGGTGAAGAAGAACGCGTTGTAGAGGAACGCCTGGCCCATGAAGAGCGAGAAGCACAGGATCGTGCGCTTGGGGTAGAGGGTGAACACCGTCCGCGCGATCTCGGGGATGCTGATCACCCGACGCTGCCGGATGGTGATCGTCTCGCTCACCGACGGGAGGTCCTTGCCGGTCTCCTCCACGACGGTCCGCTCGATGTCGCGGACGATCGCCTCGCCCTCGTCCTCGCGGCCGTGGATGAACAGCCAGCGCGGGCTCTCCGGCACGTTCTTGCGGACGATCAGGATGCCCACTGCGAGGACAGCGCCGAGCCCGAAGGCGATCCGCCAACCCCACTCGGGGTTGACCAGGGTCGGGTCGAGCAGCGGGATGGTGAGCAGCGCACCACCGGCGGCACCGACCCAGAAGGAGCCGTTGATGGCGACGTCCACGCGACCGCGGTACTTCGCAGGGATCAGCTCGTCGATCGCGGAGTTGATCGCGGCGTACTCACCACCGATGCCGGTGCCGGTGAGGAAGCGGCAGGCGAAGTACCACATCGGGTTCATCGAGAACGCCGTCAGCACGGTGGCGACCGTGTAGACCCCGAGGGTGATCAGGAACAGCTTCTTCCGGCCGAAGCGGTCGGTGAGCTGGCCGAAGAACAACGCACCGATGCAGGCACCCGCGACGTAGACCGCACCGGCGATGCCGACCTGGAAGCTGGACATCCCCAGGCCGGTGCCCTCCGGCTTGAGCGCCTCGCTCATCGAGCCGACGATCGTCACCTCGAGGCCGTCGAGGATCCACACCGTGCCCAGGCCGATGACGACCAGCCAGTGCCACCGCGCCCACGGGAGCCGGTCCATCCTGGCCGGGATGTCGGTGGTGATACGTCCTGTCTCCGCGCCGCTCATCTGCACTACCTCCCCGGAAAAGGTGGATCGGGCCGTTGAGGAGGTACCCGAGGGGGGTGCGGACAAACTAGGGCAGCCGCCGGCGCACCACGTCGTCGAGCACGTCGAGGGGCAGGGCACCCGAGTCGAGCACCGCGCTGTGGAACTTCTTCACCTCGAAGCGGCCGCCCTGGCGCTGCTCGGCCTCCGCGCGCATCCGCTGGATCTCGACCCGGCCGACCATGTACGACGTCGCCTGTCCCGGCGAGACGATGTAGCGGTCCACCTCGGGGCGCACCATGCCCTCTGCGAGCGGGGAGTTCTCGACCATGTACTGCACGGCCTGCTCGCGGCTCCAGCCCAGCGCGTGCAGGCCGGTGTCGACCACGAGCCGGCACGCGCGCATCGAGTCGGCGGCGTACATCCCCATCCGGTCGACGGGTCCGGAGTAGAGACCCATCTCGTCGGAGAGGCGCTCGGTGTAGAGCCCCCAGCCCTCGGCGTACGCCGAATTGTGGATGTGCTTGCGGAAGTCCGGCACTCCCTCGAGCTCACCCGCGATCGCGAGCTGCAGGTGGTGACCGGGGATGCCCTCGTGGAAGGCCATCGACTCCAGCTCGAAGGTGCCCCACGACTGAGGGTCGTCGACGTTGACGAAGAAGGTGCCGCCGCGGCTGCCGTCGGAGGCGGGCGGGAAGTAGAACGCCTTCGCACCCGTCGTCGTCGACTGCACGGCGCACCGTGCCTTCGGGAGCACCTCGAACCACTCCGGCATCGCGTCCCACGCCCGCTGCAGGGCCACCTCGGACGCCTCGATGAGCTGCTCTCCGGTCTCGAAGTGCAGCTCGGGGCCGGTGCGCATCGCCTCGAAGATCTGCTGCAGGTCGGCGGTGCCGACCACCTCGGGGCCGAGCGCGCGGTACTCGTCGGCGAGCCGGTCGACCGTCTCCAGCCCGAGGTCGTGGATCTCCTGGGCGGTGCGGTCGGTGGTGGTGAAGTGCCGCAGCGTGGTGGCGTACGCCGCGTCGCCGTCCTCGAGCCAGGTCAGCCCGACCTTGTCGTCGGGACGGGCGTGCGGCAGCACCTCGTCGCGCAGCACGTCGCGGTAGGCCTCCATGCCGGGCCGCACCTCGGTCTCCACCACGTTGCGCAGCCGGGCCTTCCACGCGTCGACGTCGAGACCCGACGGCGGCTGGCTGGTGACGAGCAGCCGGTCGTCGGCCACCGGGGTCGCCAGGATCTCGTCGAGCTGGGCGACCGTGTCCTCGACGGCGAACCGCGCGGGGAACCGGTTGGCGGCGACGCCCTCGCGCTGGCGCTCGGTGAGCTCGCGGTAGTAGCGGCCGAGCCCGCGGTACTTCACCACCATCGCCTCGGCCACCTCGGGGGTGGGCAGCGCCAGCATGCCGACCACGATCGGCACGCTGACCTGGTCGCCGAAGACCGGGTCGGCGGCGATCTCGCTGAGCCGCAGCTCGAGCAGGTCGGCCCGGTTGCCGGCGTCCGACACCAGCACCGCGCGGGTGATCTGCTCCTGCTCGTCCTCGAGGTCCTCGATCGCCCGTGCCCTTGCGGCGAAGTCTCGGAGCGCAGCGATACGCGCGTCCTCGGACTCCCGGGTGATCTCGTCGAAGGCGCCCGGGTTGCTGTAGTCGCCGAGCAGGTGGGCGTGCGTCGGGTTGGTGGCCAGGTGGTGGGCCCAGTACTCCTCGGCCAGCCGATCGATGTCGCTCACGCGTGTCCCTTCCCGAGACCCAGCTTCGCCGTGGTCTCCTCGCGCATCTGCACCTTGCGGATCTTGCCGGTCACCGTCATCGGGAACTCGTCGACCGTCAGCACGTAGCGCGGGATCTTGTAGTGCGCCAGCTTGCCGGTGGCGAACGCCCGCACCTTGTCGGCGTCGAGCGGGTCGGCACCGGCGCGCAGCTTGATCCACGCGGCCAGCTCCTCGCCGTACTTCTCGTCGGGTACGCCGATCACCTGGACGTCCTCGACGTCGGGGTGTGTGTAGAGGAACTCCTCGATCTCGCGGGGGTAGATGTTCTCCCCACCGCGGATCACCATGTCCTTGATCCGGCCGACGATGTTGCAGTAGCCGTCCTCGCGCATCTCGGCGAGGTCGCCGGTGTGCATCCACCCGTCGGCGTCGATCGCCTCGGCGGTCTTCTCCTCGTCCTGCCAGTAGCCGAGCATCACCGAGTAGCCACGGGTGCAGAACTCGCCGGGCTGTCCGCGCTCCACGGTCTCGCCCGTGACGGGGTCGACCACCTTGACCTCGACGTGCGGGTGGACCCGGCCGATCGTCGCCGTGCGCCGGTCGAGGTCGTCGTCGGGCCGGGTCTGGCACGACACCGGCGAGGTCTCGGTCATCCCGTAGCAGATGGACACCTCGTCCATGTGCATCTCCTCGATGCACCGCTTCATCACCTCGACCGGGCAGATCGACCCGGCCATGACACCGGTGCGCAGCGAGGAGAGGTCGTACGACGCGAAGTCGGGGTGGTTCTGCATCGCGATGAACATCGTCGGTACGCCGTACAGCGCGGTGCAGCGCTCCTCCGCGACCGTGCGCAGGGTGATCTCCGGGTCGAAGCCGGGCGCGGGGATCACCATCGTGGCGCCGTGGGTGGTGCAGCCGAGGTTGGCCATCACCATCCCGAAGCAGTGGTAGAAGGGCACCGGGATGCACAGCCGGTCGGCGTCGGTGAACCGGATCAGGTCGGTGGTGAAGAACCCGTTGTTCAGGATGTTGCGGTGGCTCAGCGTGGCGCCCTTGGGGTAGCCGGTGGTGCCGCTCGTGTACTGGATGTTGATCGGCTCGCCGGGCTCGAGAGTGGCCATCCGCTGCGCGACGGTGTCCTCGGGCAGCCCCTCCCCGTCGGCCAGCAGCGCGTCCCAGTCGTCGGTGCCGATGTAGACGACGCGTTGCAGCGTCGGGTTCTGCTCGGCCGTCTGCTCGACCATCGCGCGGTAGTCGCTGGTCTTGAACGACTCGGCGCTGACCAGGAACCGCAGCCCGGACTGGCTGGCCGCGTAGGAGAACTCGTGCGTGCGGTAGGAGGGGTTGACGTTGACGAGGATCGCGCCGATCTTGGCGGCGGCGTACTGCGTCAGCGTCCACTCCGCGCAGTTGGGCGCCCAGATGCCGATCCGGTCGCCCTTCTCGATCCCCGCGCCGATCAGCCCGCGCGCGAGCCGGTTGACGTCGCGGTCGAGCTCGGCGTAGGTCCACCGGCGGCCACTGGCCACCTCGACGAGCGCCTCGTTGTCGCCGTACGACGCGACGGTGCGCTCGAAGTTGGTGCCGATGGTCTCCTCGAGGAGCGGCGGCTCGGACTCTCCCTTGGCGTAGGACTCCATGCGGTCGAACCTAGCGGCCCGACGTCACGGGGTCACACCAC
>DASSLA010000028.1:0-19269 GCA_035689885.1 Marmoricola sp.
CACAGTTCCCCCGGACCACCCAGGTGCTGTTCCTCGACGAGCTGCTGGTCGACGACGCCGTGCTGGACCGGCTCTGGGACGGGCTGGACCTCGACCGACCGGACGTGTCCGTCCGACCCGAGGAGGCGGTGAACCAGAGCAGGACCGACCCGCCTGAGTTGAGCGATGATCTTCTGGGAACACTGAGGGAGTACTTCGAGGCCAGCGACCGCGCCTTGAGTGCCCTGCTGGGGCGGGCCCTGCCCTGGCGGTCCTGAGCGATGGAGGAGCACACGTGACCCAGATCGACGACCCCGGCAGCGCGACTCCGGTCGCCCTGCCCGAGGTGCCGTTCAACCGAACCTCGATCGAGGGTGCGGAGCTCGACCACGTGCGGCAGGCCATCGAAGGTGGTCACACTTCCGCCGGCGGCGAGTTCACGGACCGCGTCGCGAAGCTGCTCGCCGAGCACAGCGGCGCCGAGGAGGTGCTGCTGACCACCTCGTGCACCGCCGCCCTCGAGCTCTCCGCCATGCTTCTCGACCTGGGCCCGGGCGACACCGTCATCGTGCCCTCCTTCACGTTCACGAGCACAGCCCTGGCGTTCGCCCGACAGGGGGCGCGGCTGATCTTCTGCGACATCGAGGAGTCCACGCTCGGCCTCGACCCCGAGCACCTGCGCACGCTGCTCGACGAGACCGTGCGCGCCGTGGTCGTCGTCCACTACGCCGGCATCCCCGTCGACATCGAAGGCATCCGGGCGGCCCTCGAGCCGTGGCCCGACGTACAGCTGGTCGAGGACAACGCGCACGGACTCTTCGGCACCTGGCGCGACCGGCCGCTCGGCAGCCTGGGGCGGTTCGCCGCGCAGAGCTTTCACGAGACCAAGAACTTCGTCTGCGGCGAAGGCGGTGCACTGCTCCTCAACGACGCACGGGACGTCGACCGGGCGCGCGTGCTGCACGACAAGGGCACCAACCGGCGCGCCTTCATGCTGGGACAGGTCGACAAGTACACCTGGAAGGACACCGGCTCCTCCTTCGGGATGGCCGACGTGCTCGCCGCCCACCTGCTGGGCCAGCTCGAGCAGCGCGAGGTCATCCAGGCCAAGCGCCGGGCGGTGCACGAGCGCTACATGCGCGACCTCGCTCCGCTCGCGGAGGAGCTGGAGTTCGAGGTGATGCGGCTCCCCGAGGACAGCGTGTCGTCCTACCACATGTTCTTCGTGCTGCTCTCCGATGCCGCTCGACGCAACGACGTGCTCGAGCTGATGGGCAAGCAGGGAGTGCGGGCGACGTTCCACTACCTGCCGCTGCACACCTCCGACGCGGGCAGGAGCTTCGCGGCCCGTACGACGGAGTGCCCCGTGGCGGAGGACGTCAGCGCCCGGCTGCTCCGGCTGCCGTTCTTCACCAGTCTCGCGGGGGACGAGCTCGACAGGTCGGTGGACGCCTTCGTGACCGCTGCCCGGGCGAGCCTGCAGGCCCAGGCATGACCCAGACGGCCCAGCCGGGGTCCTCGTCGATCCAGCACCCCGACTACTGGTGGCACCGCGAGCGCGCGGAGCTGCTCCGCGTCGTGCTCGGGCCCTACCTCGACTCCCCCGCGCGCTCCCTGGACGTGGGCAGCGCGGACGCCCCGAGCGTCGGTTGGATGCGCGGCGAGCACGCCCATGTGTCCCTCGACCTGTTCCCGGACGGGCTGACTCCCGGTGAGGGCGTCTGCGGGTCCGCGACCGCGCTGCCCTTCGCCGACGAGGTCTTCGACGTGGTCTCGGCGTTCGACGTCGTGGAGCACTGCGAGGACGACGCCCTCGCCGTTGCCGAGCTGGCCCGGGTGCTGCGCCCCGGGGGCCGGCTGTTGCTCTCGGTCCCGGCGTACCAGTGGGCGTGGTCGGACCACGACGTCCGCGCCGGGCACCACCGTCGCTACACCCGCGACCGGCTGCACCGCCTCGTCGAGGGCGCCGGGCTCCCCGTCCAGCGGGCGACGTACGCCTTCGGCGCGGTGTTCCCGCTGTTCGTGGCCGAGCGGATGCGCCGGCGGCTGCGCGGACCCGGGCGGGACAGCGATCGGCTCCCCGAGGTCTCGACCAGGACCGACCGGCTGCTCGCCGGGTTGTGCCGACTCGACGCCAGGGTGCTGCGGCGGCGCGACCTGCCGTTCGGGTCCTCGATCTTCCTGGCGGCGGTCAAACCGCGGGGCTGACCGGTCGGACCGGTCCGCCGATCGCGCGCGCAGCCACCCACCACAGCCCCAGCAGCGCGGCGGACTCCGCGACCACGAAGGCGCCCACCGTCGCGTCCAGCGCAGTGCCTCCGGAGAGGGCGGCGAAGGCGACGGCACCGACCAGGGTGCCGCCGAGCCAGGCACGGGCGACCTGTCCGGGCCGGTCGTGCGCCAGGGCGAGCACCATCAGCACGAGGTTGGTGATGGCCACCGCGCAGCCCAGTGCCAGCAGCGCGGCATGAACGGAGGAGCTGTCCACACGCTCACCGAAGACCAGCTGCAGCAGCCACGGCCCCAGCCACCAGCCCAGCCCCAGCGCGACCACGCACGTGGCTGCACCGGCGGCGAGCACGGTGCGCAGCAGCGCCCTCAGCGCCGCAGTCTCGCCCGCCACCGCGCGCTCGGTGGCCCGCAGGGTGAGCTGGGAGACCGACCCCAGGGCCAGCATGTACGGCGCCCGGAAGAGCGCCAGCGCAGCGAACAACGACGTCACCTCACGCGCGGACCCACCGGAGAGGGCAAGCGCCACCGGACCACCCGTGAGCACGGCCTGGCTCACCAGCTGGCCCGCACCGGCCCCGCTGAGGAAGGCGAAGGGTCCCGTGGCCGCGGTCGAGGTGATCGCGGTGCCGTAGCGGAACGCGGAGGGCCAGAACACGACGACCGCCTGGCCCGCGACCAGGCACAGCCCGTGGGCGACCGCGCCGGTGATCCCGAGCAGCAGGAGAGCGCCGACAAGGACGCAGCGCAGGCCGTTCTCCGCGAGCAGGCTCACCGCCACGGCGCTGAACCGGCCGCGCGCACTCAGCCCGCCGCGGACCACGCCGATCAGCGCGGACCCGACGGTCAGCAGGGCCACCATCACCGGGAACCACGCGTCGTCGCGGTGGAAGAGCGCGTCCCGCAACACCCAGGAGAGCCCGCCGGCAACCACCGCGCAGGCCAGGACGGCCAGCGACACCCGCTTCGCGGACCGTCGTACGACGCCCTCGGCACCGGCCGCCACCGTGCGGGTGATCCAGTGCTGCACCGGGAAGGTCAGCGCTGCTCCGGCGAAGGCCCAGTAGGTCCACAGCACCGACACCGCGGCTGCCGCGTCGGAGGCCAGCCCGCGGGTGAGCATCGCGAACACCATGTAGGCGAGCAGCCCGGTCCCGGCCGAGCCGAGCGCGAGCACACCGGTGTCGCGGCGGCCGCTGCGAGTCGTGCCGCTGCTCATCCGGCAGGGCTCATCCGGCGGGCTCCGGCGGCGGTGGCCTCGCCCACTCGTCGTCAGGGTCGTAGCCCGCGGCCTCGCGCAACCGCGCGATGGTGTCCGCGCCGAGGTCGGCGCGGGCGTACCAGTAGAAGTCCGGGGCGCCGCCGACGTAGACGTACTCCGGCTCGACCGCGGCCCGCCAGCGGTCGGAGACCGGGTGGCCGAGCGTCACGAGGGTGGTGGCGTCCTCGACGATGCCGCGGCGGAACCCGTCGAGTCCGCCGGGCCACTCGTCATCGAGGTAGTCCTGCAGCCCGCTGCGGAACATCTGGTGGCGAGTCGGGTTCCGCAGCTGTGCCAGCACCAGCGGCTGCGGCCCCTCGACGGACGTGATGGTGGCGCCCGGCACGACGTCGAAGACGCGCTCCACCGACTCGCGCTGCTGCACGAGGCGGTCGTCGCGGGTGCTCCACGCCTCCTCCATCGACAGCACGGTCGCCACCACGGCGAGCACCACGACCGTTCCGATCGCCACTGAGCTCGCCAGCATCGGCCGCACCAGGGCGAAGAGCAGGCCGATCCCGAGCGCCGCGAGCGGCAGCAGCGGGAACAGGTCGGGCCAGGCGTCGTACTCCTTGATGTTCCACGCGAGCCCGGCGCCGGCACCCACGGCGAACGCCGTCATCAGCGTGGCCGTCTCCTCCACGGGAGCACCTCGCCGCACCACCCAGCGGAAGATCTGCCAGATCCCGTGCAGCAGCAACACGGCCACGCCTCCGACGAGGAGCCAGACCGAGAAGTCGTAGGCCACCTGGAGGGCCTCCCACTTCTCCTCGAGCATCGGCAGCAACGGGTCGGGCGTGGTGTAGCGGTAGTTGATCAGCACGAAGGCGTCGATGGACGCGCGCAGTGAGCCGGCGAGGGCGAACCACACAGCGAGGACCGCCACCGGCACCGCGCCGCCGAGAGCCACCCGGAGCAGCGAGCGCAGCCGTGTGCCGCTCGCCAGCAGCAGGACGCCCGCGACGACGGCGGCGAACGAGGCGAAGAAGGCGATCTGCAGACACAGCGTCGCGAGGCTGACGAACACGCCGGCGGTGAACCATCGTCGGTGCACCACCGCCCAGAGCGCCAGCACGATGAACAACGTCATCGGCGTCTTCTCGCGCGGCCCGTTGGAGGCGTAGTGGATGAAGCCGGAGAAGGTCAGGAAGGTCGAGGCCGTGACCACGCCGACGAGCCGCGACCGGAAGGCGTCGCGCCCGAGCACGTAGACCGCGCACACGCAGGCCACCGCGATCAGCATGAAGAAGATCCGCATCGTGTACAGGTCGTCGAGCCCGAGTCCCCGGGCGACCAGCACGCCGATCGCCGGGATCGCGTGCGCGAGCGGCCCGGCGCGGTTCATGACGCCGAGGTACGGCGGCACGCCCTCGGCGACCTGCTGGCCCGCGTAGCTGTAGATCGCCAGGTCACGGGTGAGCATCCCGTCGAACCCGTGCAGCGCGTACGTCGTACCCGCCACGACCGCGACCACGGGCAGCACCGGGTCGAACCGGGACCAGGGACGGCGAGGAGCGGGCCGAGCAAGGGTCGGCCGCTCCTCGATGCGCTCGCTCACGTCCACGCGATCACCCTAGTTGTCGCACCCGGATGTCACGTTCCGGACCCTTCGGGACCAAGGTCACTCCACTGCCTGCCGCGGTCCTCTGACCCCCGCCCGGTGCCGTTCCTACGGTCGAAGCAACCGACACAAGGAGCGCGCCATGAAGGCAGCCGTCGTGCCCGCCCTGGGGGCACCCCTCGAGATCCGTGACGTCCCCGTCCCCGAGCCGGGTCCCGGCCAGATCGTCGTGCGCATCGAGGCCTCCGGCCTGTGCCACACCGACATCCACGCCGCCCGCGGCGAGTGGCCCGTCAAGCCCAAGATCCCGTTGATCCCCGGCCACGAGGGCGTCGGAATCGTGACGGCCGCCGGCGAGGGCGACCTGCCCGTAGCCGTGGGTGACCGGGTGGCGCTGCCCTGGCTCGGGCACGCCTGTGGCCACTGCCGCTACTGCGTCGCCGGCTGGGAGACCTACTGCCTCAGCCCGCAGTACATGGGCTACACCATGGACGGCGGGTACGCCGAGTACACGCTGGCCTATGCCAGCCACGCGGTGAAGGTGCCCGACGGGGTGACGCCCCGCGACGCCGCTCCCCTCACCTGCGCCGGCGTCACCACCTACAAGGGCCTGAAGGTGGCGCACCCGCAGCCCAACGAGACCGCGATGGTCGTCGGCATCGGCGGGCTGGGCCACCTCGGCCTGCAGTACGCCAAGGTCTTCGGCACCACCACCGTGGCGGTCGACGTCCACGACGAGAAGCTGGAGCTGGCCAAGGAGCTCGGCGCCGACCACGTCGTCGACGCCCGCGGTGACCAGGCCGCGGCGCTGGCCGCGCTCGGCGGCGTCGACGTCGCCCTGGTGACGGTGCCCTCTCCGGCAGCCATGCGAGCCGCACACGCGGCGCTCAACCCCAACGGCCGGCTCGTCATCGTCGGGCTGCCCGCCGACAACAAGCTCGAGCTGCCCGTGTTCGAGACCGTGCTCACCGGCAAGCAGGTCATCGGGTCGCTGGTCGGCACCCGCAACGACCTCGCCGACTGCTTCGCCCTGCACGCCTCCGGCCACACCCGGGTGGTGACCGCCACGCGCCGGCTCGAGGACGTCAACGCCTGCTTCGAGGAGGTGCTGGCCGGTGAGGTCCCGGCACGCCTCGTCTTCGACATGGACGGCGGCCTGTGAGGCCGACCTGACCTGAGGAGGTCCAGCCATGGCCACGATCACCGCCCCGAAGGGCGGCGACTACCCGGTGCGGGTGGACGCCGAGCTCGATCCCGGCCTGAGTCGATGGCTGTGGCTGGTCAAGTGGGTGCTGGTCATCCCGCACTACGTCGTGCTGGTGTTCCTGTGGATCGCGTTCATGGTCACCAGCATCGTGGCGTTCTTCGGGATCCTCATCACCGGCCGCTACCCGCGCGGGGTGTTCGAGTTCAACGTCGGCGTCCTGAGGTGGAGCTGGCGGGTCACCTACTACGCGTACGGCGCCCTGGCCACCGACCGCTACCCGCCGTTCACGCTGCGGGAGGTGCCGGACTACCCGGCCCACCTCGAGGTCGACTACCCCGAGCACCTGTCCCGGGGTCTGGTGCTGGTCAAGTGGTGGCTGCTGGCGATCCCGCACTACCTGGTCCTCGGGCTCTTCCTCGGGGCCGGGTACGCCGTCTGGGACAACGACGGCGACCGGGTCGGTGGCCCCGGCCTGATCGCCCTGCTCGTCGTGATCGCCGGTGTCGTGCTCCTCTTCACCGGTCGCTATCCCCAGCAGCTCTACGACCTCGTCCTGGGGCTGAACCGCTGGGTGCTCCGGGTGGCGGGCTACGTCGCCCTGATGACCGACACCTACCCGCCGTTCCGGCTCGACCAGGGCGGGCACGAGAGCGGTGAACGGCTCGTGGTCGCAGACCCGCCCCGAGAAGCGCCCGCCGTGACCCGGACGGCTCCACCCTCGTCCGGCTGGAGCGCCGGCCGGGTGGTGGCGCTGGTGATCGGCACCATCGTGGGCCTGGGGTCGCTGGCGCTCGGCATCCCGGCCGCGGCCCTCGTCGCTGCCGACCTGGGCGGTCGTGACGACGCCGGGTTCCTGATGACGCCGACACGCACGCTCGCCAGTCCGGCGTACGCCGTGGTGTCGGAGGACCTCGAGCTGCACAGCGACGCGCCCGACGCCTTCCTCCCGGAGACGTTGCTGGGCGACACCCGGGTGGAGGCGACGAGCACCCGTCGGCCCGTGTTCGTGGGCATCGGACCCGCCGCAGCGGTGCACCGCTACCTCGCCGGTGTCGAGACCGACACGCTGGAGGGCTACACCGGGGACGACCCGGAGCTGCGCACCGACCCGGGCGGAGCACCGACGGCGGCACCCGGCGACCAGGGCTTCTGGGTCACCAGCAGCGCCGGCTCGGGCACCCGCTCGGTGACCTGGACCCCACGGCAGGGTGACTGGGTCGCGGTGGTGATGAACGCCGACGGGTCCGCCGGGATCCGCACCGAGATCTCCGTCGGAGCCGAGGTGCCTGCCCTCGGTGCCGCCGCCGGCGTGCTCCTCGGGCTGGCCGGAATCGGCCTGGTCGTGGCGGTCGTGGTGATCGCACTGGCCGTGCACGGTGCCAGCAGGGCCGGGGCGTCGACCGAACTGACACCTTCGCGGTAGGTGCGCCCGGGGCCGGACTCGGGCACACTTTGACCACACCTGTGGGGGCAGGACCGAAGGAGGCGCCGCATGGGCGACACATCCACCGACCCCACCCACTCGGGAGTCCGCGCCCGGCGCGACGCCGTCCGTGCGGACACCTTCGCGCGCCGCCGGGCGGAGTCCCAGCACTTCGCGACGCCGGCCTGGCTCGACCGGTCGTTCGTGCTGCCGGTGCAGCCGAGCGACCCGGTCACGGAGGCACCCGTCTCGGAGGCAACCGCTCCGGAGGCACCCGCACCGCGCCACGTGCCCGCCCGGGAGTGGCCCGACATCGTGCGTCCGCCGAGCGCGGAGGTCGACTTCGCGACGATGGTGCGCCGTGCCGACGCCTACCGGCTCGCCCGGCGCACGGCGCTGTTCACGCTCGCGCTGACCACTCTCATCCTCGGCGTCATGGTGCTCACCGGCTCCACGGCGGCGCTGCCGCTGATGGCGGTCTCCGGCGCCGGCATGCTGGTCTCGGGCGTCGTGCTCGTGGTGCTCAGCCACGCGCCGGTGCCGCGCCTGGACTCCTGAGCCCGGCTCGGAGAAGGCGTCAGCCCGGTTGTCGCTTGCAACCTGTTCTACCCTCACCGGCATGCCCCCGATCAGGTACGACGTCGTCGACATGTCCGTCGCCGAGCTCGCGGCCGAGCAGCGGCTCTACGGCGCCCTCGCCGACAGCGTGCGCGCGCTCGCGGACGCCTCGCTGCGCACCACGGTGCCGGGCGAGGTGGTGGAGGAGGTCGCCGAGGAGATCGGGAAGCTCACCGCCCGGCTGGCCACCGACCAGGTCGAGGACAGCCTCGGCGTCAGCCTGACCACCTCGGGCACCGTGCGCGCCTACGGCAACGCGGTGGTCGGACTGCGCAACCCGGTGGCTCCCCCGCTGCGGATCGAGCGTTCCGGAGAGGGGCGGGCCCGGTCGGAGTTCCGGCTGGGTGCGCTGTACGAGGGGCCGCCCGGCCTGGTGCACGGTGGCGTCGCCGCTCTGGTGCTCGACCAGGTCTGCGGCGAGGCCGCGGCCGACGGGGGCAGCCCGGGGATGACCGGGACGCTCACCCTGCGCTACGAGCGCAGCACTCCGCTCGGGCAGTGCAGCTCGGAGGCCTGGATCGACCGCGTGGAGGGCGTGAAGACCTTCGTCATCGGCGAGCTCCGCGACGCCGAGGGCCGCACCACCGTGCAGGCCGAGGGGGTCTTCATCCTGCCCCGCTGGGCCCGGGAGGCGATGGAGCAGCGTGAGGAGCGACCGCCCCGCTTCGAGTGAGCCGGCTCAGGCGTTCACGTCGACGGCACGACCGCGCTCGCCGGCGTCGGTGAGACGCGCCTCCTCACGGGCGATCGCCTCGAGCTCCGCGCGGCGGTCCTCGTCGGTATCCAGGGCGCTTGGGGTGCTGACCAGCTCCCTGGCCCCGCCCGGCAGTCGCTGCAGCGCCGCCCGGGCGAAGATCTGCTGCTCCGTCGCAACCCGCTGCGAGCGGTCGTTGCTCAGGAAGGTGACCGTCCAGTGCAGCAGCGCGGTGACCTGGTTCTTGAACCCGGTCAGGTAGATCAGGTGCACGCCCAGCCACATCAGCCAGGCGATCACACCGCTGAGCCGCACCTTGCCGACCATCGCGACCGCGTCGAACCTCGAGATCGTGGCCATGCTGCCCTTGTCGAAGTACTTGAACGGCTTCTGCGGCGGCTTGTTCTTCAGCCGCCCCTCGAGCTCGCGGGCGGCGTACTTCGCACCCTGGATCGCCACCTGGGCGACGCCGGGCAGGTTGTTGAGGGCGATCATGTCGCCGACCACGAACACCTCGGGGTGGCCGGGGAGGGTGAGGTCGGGGTTGACGCCGATGCGGCCGGCCCGGTCCAGCGTGGCGCCGGACTGCTCGGCCAGAGTCTTGGTGAGCGGGCTGGCCTGAACGCCTGCCGCCCAGATCTTGGTGACGGCCTCGATGCGCTGCTGGCTGCCGTCCTTGTGCTGCACGACCAGCCCGCGCTCGTCGACGTCGGTGACCATCGCGCCGAGCTGAACCTCGACGCCGAGGTCCTCGAGCGCCTCCTTGGTCTTCTTGCCCAGCTTCTCGCCGAACGGCGGCAGCACCTGCGGCGCGGCGTCGGCGAGGATGACGCGCGCCTCGCGGGTGTTGATGTGCCGGAAGTCGCTACGCAGGGTGCGACGCGCCAGCTCCGCGATCTGGCCGGCCATCTCCACGCCGGTCGGGCCGGCGCCGACGACCACGAAGGTGAGCAGGTGGTCGACGTCCTCGCCCTTGGCGGCCATCAGCTCGGCGAGCTCGAAGGCGCCGAAGATGCGGCCGCGCAGCTCGAGCGCGTCGTCGATGCTCTTCATGCCGGGGGCGAACTCGGCGAACTGGTCGTTGCCGAAGTAGGACTGACCGGCGCCCGCGGCGACGATGAGCGAGTCGTACGGTGTGACGGTCTCGCGCCCCAGCACGTGGTGGGTGACCGTGCGGGCCTCGAGGTCGACGTCGCGGACCTCGCCCAGCAGCACCTTGGCGTTCTTCTGGCGGGCCAGCACCTCCCGTGTCGGAGGCGCGATCTCGCCCTCGGAGAGGATCCCCGTCGCCACCTGGTAGAGCAGAGGCTGGAAAAGGTGGTGCGTGGTCCTCGCGATCATCGTGACGTCGACGTCCGCCCGGCGCAGCGCCTTCGTGCCGAAGAGCCCACCGAAGCCGGAGCCGATCACCACGACCTGGTGTCGGCGGGAGGAGTTGTCGGTGTTCACGTCAGCCATAACGTCCATGGTCCCCAATCGCGTCCCGTCCTGACCACCTCGAGGCCGTTGGTTGCCTCACACGCCTGGGCCACACGTCCGGGGACAGTTCGGGCACGATGAGGGCGTGACGCACTACGACCTCGCGGTGATCGGCACCGGCTCGGGAAACATGATCGTGAACCGCCGGTTCGCCGACTGGCGCGTGGCGATCGTCGAGGAGAACCTGTTCGGCGGCACCTGCCTCAACGTCGGATGCATCCCGACCAAGATGTTCGTCTACCCCGCCGACGTGGCCCGGGTCGCGGCCGACGGTCCCCGGCTCGGCGTGGACACCGCGTTCACGGGCGTGCGCTGGACCGACCTGCGAGACCGCGTCTTCGCCCGGGTCGAGCGGGACGAGGTGGCGGCGCGGGCGTACCGCGAGCAGCAGTCCAACGTGGACGTGGTCACCAGCCGCTGCACCTTCGTCGACGACCACACCCTGCGGACGGCCGCCGGCGAGCGGATCACCGCCGACAAGTTCGTGATCGCGGCAGGCAGCCGGGTCAGCGTTCCCGACGTGCCCGGCCTCGACGAGGTCGAGCACCACACCAGTGACACGGTGATGCGCCTCGACGAGGTGCCGCGGCGGATGACGATCGTCGGCGGCGGCTACGTCGCCGCCGAGTTCGCCCACGTGTTCTCCGCGTTCGGCACCGAGGTGACCGTGGTGCAGCGCGGCCCTGTGCTGGTCAAGCACATGGACGAGGACGTGTGCCGCCGGTTCGGCGAGCTGGCCGCCCGGCAGTGGGACGTGCGCCTGAAGACCGAGCCGACGCACGTACGACGCGAGGGCGGCGACATCGTGGTGTCCCTCTCCGACGGCGACGAGGTGCACTCCGACGTACTCCTGATGGCGACGGGGCGCGCCTCCAACGCCGACCGGCTCGGCCTGGAGCACACCGGCGTCGAGGTGCGCGACGGCCTGGTGGTGGTCGACGAGCACCAGCGCACCACCGTCGAGCACATCTGGGCGCTCGGCGACGTGTGCAACCGCTTCCAGCTCAAGCACGTGGCCAACCACGAGTCCCGGGTGGTCAAGCACAACCTCCTGCATCCCGACGACCCGATCGCACGCGACCACCGCTACGTGCCGAGCACCATCTTCACCTCGCCGCAGATCGCCGCGGTCGGGCTGACCTCCCAGCAGGCCCGGGAGCAGGACATCGAGCACGTCACCGCCACCTGCGACTACGGCGACGTGGCCTACGGGTGGGCGATGGAGGACGAGGACCACTTCGTGAAGGTGCTCGCCGACACGCGGGGAGACCTGCTCGGGGCGCACATCATCGGGCCGCAGTCCAGCCTGCTGCTCCAGCCCCTCGTGCAGGCGTTGAGCTTCGGGACAAATGGCCACCAAATGGCGCGCGAGCAGTATTGGGCCCACCCGATCCTGGCCGAGGTCGTGGAGAACGCATTACTGCGCCTGGCCCGAGGATCCGTGCCGAAATCGCCGTCGTGACCTAGTGTTTGGTCTTGGCGGGTGGTGATTGCCCACGCCCCTGCCACTTGGCCCGAGCAAGGGGAGCGAGGGACGGTGCCACTGACGAAGCGGTCTCTCTCACTGCCGGCGAGCCCACCTTCGGTGAAGCTCGCCCGTTCCTGGGTGTCGGCGGTGCTCTCCGAGATCGGCCGCGAGGACCTGCTGGAGACCGCTCGGCTCGGTGTCTCCGAGCTCGTCACCAACGCACTGATCCACTCCCGTCCACCCCTGCTTCTGCGCGTGCTCGGCACCCGGGACCACCCGCGGATCGAGGTCGTCGACTCCTCCCCGGTCCCGCCGGAGCGGATCCCGGTCGCGCCGGCGATCGAGGACGTGGATGACCTCAACCTGACCACCTTCGGCCGCGGCCTCGACCTGGTGGCCATGGTGGCCGCACGGTGGGGCTCCGACCTCGGTCACGACGGCCGCACGAAGACGGTGTGGTTCGAGCCGGCGGACGAGGCCGGTGAGCAGCTCGCCGAGGGCGAGATCTTCACCTTCGACCCCGACATCACCGGTGAGTCGACGACGGCCGACCGGCGGCGTACGACGATCAAGCTGCTGGGGGTGCCGGCCCAGCTGTTCGGCCAGCTGCGCCGCTACCACTTCGAGCTCCGACGGGAGCTGCGCCTCCTCGCGATGACCGCTCCCGAGGACTACCCGATCGCCACCAGGGTCACCGAGATGTTCGCCCGCGTCGAGCAGGAGCGGCGCGCCGTGGTGGGCCTCGGAGCCCTCGACGACGCGATCGCCCGCGGCCTGCCCAGCGTCGACCTGGTCTACGAGGTGCCGCTGACCGCGCCGGAGACGATGCGCCGGATGCGCGACATGCTGGACGAGGTCTACGAGACCTTCTCCAGCGAGAACCTCCTCGCGGTGCGGCCGCCGGACCTGCTGCTGGAGCTGCAGACCTGGTACCTCACCGAGTTCGAGCAGCAGGGACGCGGCGAGAAGCCGCTCCGCTGGACCGGGCCCCGCTCGCTGACCGCGCTGAGCACCTCTGCGTGAGCGCTGCCGTCTCGGGTGCGGTACGGGTGCGGCACGGCCTGCTCCTCACCGGCGGCGGTGGCGCGCTCGGCGCGCTGCTGCGGTGGGGCCTGGGCATCCTCCTCCCCACCGGTGACGGCTTCCCGTGGACCACCCTGGCCGTGAACGTCTCGGGCTCCGCGCTGCTCGCTGCCCTGCCCCTGCTGTCGCTGGTCCACAGCCGGCCGTGGCTGCCACTGCTGCTCGGCACCGGACTCCTCGGCGGCTTCACCACGATGTCGACGTTCTCGGTCGAGACCGTGACCCTGGCCGACTCCGGGCACCTGGGGCTCGCCACGGGTTACGTCGCGGCCACGGTCGTCGGCTCGGTGGCCGCCGTCGCCGTGGTGGACCGGTGGACCTCCGCGCCCGCGCGCGTCGAGGTGGACCTGCTGGAGGGGGACGAGTGACCGCCCTGCTGGTGCTGCTCGGGGCGGCCGTGGGCGGACCAGTGCGCTACCTCGCCGGCCACCACCTCGACCCGCACCCGCACGGTGCCGGCTGGCCGCGCGGGACGTTGCTGGTCAACCTCGCCGGCTCGGCGCTGCTCGGCGCCCTGGCCGGGGCCGCGGTCGAGGGTCGCGCACTGGCCCTGGTCGGGATCGGCTTCTGCGGTGCGCTGACGACCTGCTCGGCGTTCGCGGTGCAGGTGGTCCGGCTGGGCCGGGGCCGCGGGGCGGCGTACGCGCTGGTGACGGTGACGGCCTGCCTGGCCGCTGCCACGCTGGGGCACCTCCTGGCCGGAGGCCTCGCCCAGCCCTGATCTAGGGTGACCGCACCGCGGTCGGGGCCACCGCCCGCACGGAGGCGAGGGAGGTCCGATGGCTCAGCGGCGACGGGTGGAACCGACCAGCTTCCTGATGCGTCACGCCCGGCTGGTGCCGGTGATGTCGGCGACCCCCACCGTGCTGCCGCACCCGCCCGTCGGGGTCCCCATCGACGTGCTGGTCATCGACGGCCGGGTCGTCGAGGTCGGGGAGCGGCTGCCGCGGCCTCCCGGAGCCAACGAGCACGACGCCGACGGTCGTTGGCTGATCCCCGGGCTGTGGGACCAGCACGTGCACCTCGGCCAGTGGACCGAGGTCTCCCAGCGGCTCGACCTCACCGGGACGCGCTCGGTGGAGGACGCGCTGGCGCTGGTCAAGGCACGGATCGCCTCCGGACCCGAGGGCCCGATCGTGGGATGGGGCCACCGCTCGGCCGCGTGGCTGCGCCAGCCCACGGTCGCCGACCTCGACGCGGTGACCGAGGACCGGCCCGTGGTGCTGATCTGCGGCGACGGGCACAACGCCTGGCTGAACTCCCGGGCGCTCGAGTGGCTGGGACTGCCCGCGCGCGAGGGCGTGGTGCAGGAGGGGGAGTGGTTCCGCGCCTACGCCCGGCTCGGCGCCCTGACCGGCAACGAAGGCACCTCGCCGTCCGCCTACCTGCGCACGCTGCGCGACGCCGCTGCCAAGGGCATCGCCGGGCTGGTCGACCTGGAGTTCGACCAGTCACTGAGTGCCTGGCCGGAGCGGGAAGCCGTCGGCGTGGAGCTGCTTCGCATCAAGGTCGGCGCCTACATCGACACGCTGTCGGAGTTCGTCGCCGCGGGCCTGACCACCGGCGACCCGCTCCCCGGATGTGGCCCGCTGGTCACGATGGGGTCGCTGAAGATCATCTCCGACGGGTCGCTGAACACCCGGTCGGCCTGGTGCTGCGAGCCGTACGCCGATGGCGGGTCGGGCGCCGCCAACCTGCCCGCCGGCAACCTGCGCGGCCTGATGATCCACGCGCACGAGCACGGCCTGGAGGCGGCGATCCACGCGATCGGCGACGCCGCCGTGCACGAGGCGCTGAACGCCTTCGAGGCCACCGGCGCGAACGGCACCATCGAGCACGCCCAGCTGATCCGGCGCGAGGACAGCCGCCGGATGGCCGCACTCGGCGTCCGCGCCAGCGTCCAACCGGCCCACCTGCTCGACGACCGCGAGCTCACCGAGATCGTGTGGCCCGACCGCACCCACCGGTGCTTCGCGCTGCGCTGGCTGCTCGACGACGGGGTCGACGTGGTGCTCGGCAGCGACGCCCCGGTCTCCCCGCTCGACCCGTGGGCCAACATGGCGGCCGCCGTGCACCGCGGCACCGCCGAGCACGAGTCCTGGCACCCCGAGCACACCCTCACCGTCCATGAGGCCCTCGCGGCGAGCACCAACGGACTGGGCACCGTCGCCCCCGGCCACCCCGCCGACCTGGCCCTGCTGGACGCGGACCCGCTCCCGGGCGGCTCGTCGTACGAGCAGGCGCAGGCGCTGCGCGCGATGACCGTGGCCGCGACCTGGGTCAACGGCCGGCAGGCGCACTACGCCCTGTGACCGTCCGCTCCGGATAGTAAGGAACAGATGGGTTCCGTTCGGAGCCCTCGGAGGACCCGATCGTTCCTTACTATCCGGACGCGCTGTCCGACCCAGGTGGTGCGTCGAGGCCCACCGCGATGGTCAGCTCGAGGATGCGCGCGGGGTCCTCCAGCTGGTCTCCGAACACCTCCCGTAGCTGGCCCATCCGGTAGCGCACCGTCTGCGGGTGCACGAACAGCTCGGCGGCCACCGCGTCGCGACGGCCGTGGTGGAGCAGCCAGGAGCGCAGCGTCTCCACCAGCTTCTCGGCACTCGACGGCCGCAGGTCGGCCAGCGGGGCCAGCACACGCTCGCGCAGGTCGGCGAGCGCACCGGGGTCGGCGGTGAGGACCAGGGCCGCGAGGTGCTCCTCGCTGTCGGTGCCGAGCTCCAGGGTGTGCACCCGCAGCGCCCGCTCGTACGACGTACGCACCTGCTGCCACGGGCGAGGCGGACCCGCCACTGCCCCGCGCCCCTCCAGGGTGCGCAGCAGCGCCTTGCGACCCGGCCCGTGGGCGTCCGGTACGAGCAGCAGCACCATCCCCTCGAGCTCGTCGGTGACCTGCAGCGACTCCGCCGAGACACTGCTCAGCACCGCACGCAACTGGGACTCCGGCACGAGCACGGCGGTCAGCGTGCTCGGCGGCGTCCACCCGGCGCGCTCCGCCGCCTCGTCCAGCTCCTCGGCCGGGGCACCCGACAGCAGCAGGCCGGCGAGGCGCTCCAGCAGCCGCTGCCGCACCCGCCCGGTGGTGGCGAGCTCGTCGGTGTGGCCGGCCACGCTGGCGGCCGAGAGCTCGTCGATGTAGGCGAAGACCAGCTCGGCGAACTGAGCGAGCTGGGCCGCGCCGACCCCCTGCTGCACCACGATCGAGGACAGCTCCTGCCAGGCGACCCGCGCCCCGATGCGATAGGCGGACAGCAGCGCCTCCACGCTGCGCCCGCTGCGCGCCTCACCGCGACCGAGCTGGTAGGCACCGTCGACGGCCTGCGCCGTGGGGGTCTGCGCGCCCGAGCGGGAGGCGAGCGAGATGAACCCGCCCAGGGCCAGCTGCACGGCGTCGCGGATGGTCGCCCCCATCGGCCCCGACAGCGCGTCGGAGTAGCTCGGCACCTCCTCGATGATCGCCGCCACCGTCCGGTCGGCCACGGCAGGCAGGCCGGAGCGCAGCTCGGCGAGGGTGCGTTTCGGGAGCCGGAGCTCTTCCTGACGTGGCATTTCATCCTCCGCGAACAAAAGACTGGGATCAGTCTACGCGCACCGGTCATGACTTTGACCCGTTCACACATCAGAGTGGACCCATGGCCTCGACGACCTCCGCTGCGCGCTACCCGCAGCCACCCCAGGGGCTGGGTCGCGCCCTGCGCCGCGGCGCCTACCGCCTCGCCGAGCTGGCCACCACCCCGCTCGTCCCCGCCGACTACCTCGACGTGTTCAACCCGCTGCGCCCGGGCGCTGACCTGCGCGGCCGCATCGAGCACGTCCAGCCCGAGACCGCCGACGCGGCGACGATCGTGATCCGGCCGGGCGCCGACTGGGCCGGCCACGTGCCCGGCCAGTACGTCCGGATCGGCATCGACGTCGACGGCGTCCGGCTGTGGCGCGCGTACTCCCTCACGCACGGACCCCGCGCCGACCGCCGCATCTCGATCACCGTCAAGGCGGTGCCCGACGGCAAGGTCAGCAACCACCTCGTCCACCGGGCACAGCCCGGCACCCTGGTCCACCTCGAGCAGGCGGCCGGCGAGTTCGTGCTGCCTCCCGACGGCGGCCAGTTCTTGTTCGTCACCGCCGGCTCGGGCATCACCCCGGTCATCGGGATGCTGCGCAACCTGTTCCCGGTCGCCGACTCCGGTGCGGTGCGACTCGACCGCAGCCGACCGTTCGACATCACCGTCGTTCACGTCGCGCCCAGCGAGCCCGACTCGATCTTCATCCGCAACCTGCGCGCCCTCGACGAGGCCGGCCTGATCAACCTCGTCGCAAGGTACGACGACGTGCACGGCGTGCTCGACGTCGACGAGCTCGCCGCCCTGGTCCCCGACCTGCACGAGCGCACCACCTTGGCGTGCGGCCCCGCCGGCCTGCTCGACGCGCTCCAGCGCCACCACGACGACAAGGGACTCGAGCTGCTCACCGAGCAGTTCCGGGTGGCCACGGTAGCCACGGGTGAGGGCGGCACCGTGACCTTCACCCAGAACGGCACCACCCTCGAGGCGTCCGGTGACCGGCCCCTGCTCGAGGAGGCCGAGGACGCCGGCGTACTCATGCCCAGCGGGTGCCGGATGGGCATCTGCTACAGCTGCGTGCTGCCGATGCGCGAGGGCAGCGTGCGTGACCTGCGCACCGGTGAGATCACCACCGCCGTCGAGGGCGACGGCGTGAACATCCAGACCTGCATCAACGCTGCCGCGGGCAGCTGCCAGATCGACCACTGAAGGAGATCACCATGACTGTCATCCAGAAGAAGTCCGACAACCCGATCGCCCACCTCTCCGACGCCGACATCGAGCAGATCGGCAAGGAGCTCGACGCGATCCGGGCCGAGGTGATCGCCAGTCGTGGCGAGAGCGATGCGGCCTACATCCGCAAGGTGATCGACGTGCAGCGCAAGCTCGAGCTCGGCTCGCGCGCCGTACTGCTGTTCTCGCTGTTCCCGCCCGCGTGGTTCGTCGGTACGGCGGGGCTGAGCGTGGCCAAGATCCTGGAGAACATGGAGATCGGCCACAACGTGATGCACGGCCAGTGGGACTGGATGCGCGACCCCAAGATCCACTCGACCACCTGGGAGTGGGACAACGCCTCCCCCTCGGAACAGTGGAAGCACTCGCACAACGAGCTCCACCACAACTTCACCAACGTGGTCGGCAAGGACAACGACCTCGGCTACGGCATCATGCGGGTCGACGAGGACCAGCGCTGGCACCCGATCTACCTCGCCCAGCCGTTGTGGAACTTCATCAACGCCTGCTTCTTCGAGTACGGCATCGCGGCCTACGACCTCGAGCTCGGCAAGGCGGTCAAGCGCAAGACGCTGAAGACGCCGGAGTTCAAGGCCAAGGCCAAGGTGACGCTGCGCAAGATCCGCAACCAGTTCAAGAAGGACTACGTCGTCCACCCGATCCTGTCGGGCCCGTCGTTCCTGCACACCGTGACCGCCAACTTCACCGCCAACCTGGTGCGCAACCTGTGGACGCACTCGGTGATCATCTGCGGCCACTTCCCGGAGGGCGTGCAGACCTTCGAGAAGAAGTCGATCGACGGCGAGACCAAGGCCGAGTGGTACGTGCGCCAGATGCTGGGCGCGGCCAACATCACCGGGTCGAAGGCGATGCACGTGATGACCGGCAACCTGTCGTTCCAGATCGAGCACCACCTGTTCCCCGACCTGCCCAGCAACCGCTACCAGGAGATCGCCCCGAAGGTGCAGGACCTGTTCGAGCGCTACGACCTGCCCTATGTGACCGGCTCGCTGCCCCGCCAGGTCGCCTCCGCCTGGCGCAAGGTGATCCGCCTGTCGCTGCCCAACGACTTCCTGGGCCGGTTCAACACCAACCCCACGCCGCTGCCGCGGGCCGCGGAGTCGGAGCAGCTGGCGGCCTGAGGGCGTGGCGGTCGCGCAGGCTGCGGGTCCGTCGGTCATGCGGATGTGACCACTGGGGCTCAGCGCTCTCCCGCCCCATGAGCGACGTTCGCATGTCCGGCGAGCGCCCCCGGCTTCGTGGCTGCGCACCCCGCACCCAGACCACCGCCCCGTAAGTTTGACACGTGGAGACCACCGAGGCGGAGTTCGAGGAGCTGGTGTCCCTGGCCCTCGACGGCATCCCGCCCGAGCTCGCGGGGCTGATGGACAACGTCGTCGTACTCGTCGAGGCGGAGCCGCCCGCCGACGACCCCGACCTGCTGGGGCTGTACGACGGGATCCCGCTGACC
>DASSLA010000029.1:0-2260 GCA_035689885.1 Marmoricola sp.
CCGAGAGCACGCCCGCCTTCTTCTGCTGGTCCGGGCCCTTGAACCCGAACGACGCGACATAGGCGCGGGAGTTCATCTCGAAGTTGCCGACCTTGACCACGTCGAGCCCGTCGGAGACGACCTCCCAGACGTTCTTGCTGCCGTCGATGCCGCCGCGGCTCTGGTCGACGTAGGAGATGCTCACCGTCTTGCCCACCGTGAGCGAGCCGTCGTCGGGCTGCTCCTGCCCCACGATCATCCGGAACAGGGTCGTCTTGCCCACGCCGTTGGGGCCGATCACGCCGACGATGCCGGCGCGCGGCAGCTTGAAGGACAGGTCGTCGATCAGGATGCGGTCGTCGAACCCCTTGCGGAGTTGGTCCGCCTCGAGCACCACGTCGCCGAGGCGCGGGCCGGCCGGGATGTTGATCTCGGAGGTGTCGATCTTGCGCATCCGCTCGGCCTCGGCGGCGAGCTCCTCGTAGCGGGCCAGGCGGGACTTGCTCTTGGTCTGGCGCGCCTTGGGGTTGGACCGCACCCACTCCAGCTCGCGCTCCAGCATCTTGGCGCGCTTGGCGTCCTTCTGGCCCTCGATCTTGAGACGATCCTTCTTGGTCTCCAGGTAGGTGGAGTAGTTGCCCTCGTAGCCGTGGATCTGGCCGCGGTCGACCTCGGCGATCCACTCGGCGACGTTGTCGAGGAAGTAGCGGTCGTGGGTCACGGCCAGCACCGCACCGGGGTACGACGCCAGGTGGCCCTCGAGCCACTGCACGGACTCCGCGTCGAGGTGGTTGGTGGGCTCGTCGAGGAGCAGCAGGTCGGGCTGCTGCAGCAGCAGCTTGCACAGCGCGACCCGGCGCCGCTCGCCACCGGAGAGGTTGTCGACCAGGACCTCGGGCGGCGGGCAGCGCAGGGCGTCCATCGCCTGGTCGAGCCTGCTGTCGAGGTCCCACGCGCCGGCGTGGTCGAGGTCGGTCTGCAGGTCGCCCATCTCGGCGAGCAACGAGTCGTAGTCGGCGTCGGGGTCCGCCAGCTCCTCGGAGATCTTGTTGTACCGGTCGAGCTTGGCCTTGATCCCCCCGACCGCCTCCTCGACGTTCTCCAGCACCGTCTTGCCCTCGCTCAGCGGGGGCTCCTGCTGGAGCATCCCGACGGTCGCCTCGGGGTCCCGGATGGCGTCGCCGTTATTGGGGTGCTCGAGCCCCGCCATGATCTTCAGCAGGGTCGACTTGCCGGTCCCGTTGGGCCCGACGACACCGATCTTGGCGCCGTGCAGGAACGACAGCGTGACGTTGTCGAGGACGACCTTGTCGCCGTGGGCCTTGCGGACGTTGCGGAGCGTGAAGACGTAGTCGGCCATGATCGGCAAGCCTACGGTGCACTCCCGCCGCGCACCGATTCGGGTGGCGGCCCCGCGGCGCCGGTCAGGCGGCCGGTGTCACGGGCTCACCAGTGCCGTTGAGCTGCGGCCCCTGGGGCTCGTAGCCGTGCAGCATCTCCCGGACCTCCTCGCTCTCGCGCGGGTCCGCCGGGGCCGACCGCACCCGCTTGACGAAGCTGCTGGTGCCCTTGGTGAGGTCGTGGCCGACGAAGGTCGCGTCGATGAACCACGAGACCGAGCTCGGCTGCCCCTCGCGCTCCCAGACGTCGACGCGCACCTTGCCGTGGACCACGACTGCCTCCCCCACCTTGAGCGACTCCGCGACGTTGGTGCCGAGGCCCCGCCAGCAGTTCACCGTGAACCACGAGGTCTGCCCGTCGGTCCACGTGCCGTTCTTGAGATAGCGCGGTGTCGACCCGACCCGGAAGGAGGCGCACGGCACCTTGCCCTCGCCCACCTCGCGCAGCTCGACCTTGCTGCCGACCCAGCCCTGCAACGTCACGTAACCCTCGTTCATCGCTCGCCTCCTGTGGCTCGTTGGTGGCCACAGTCCACCCGGGCACGCCGACGACGCCGAGACGCTCCCGGCAGTCCTGTGGACAGCGCGGGTGGCGGACCGCCTGTGCGGACGAGGTGGTCAGCCGCGGGCGCGGCGCAGGCCCTCCCAGGTCTGCCGATGGGCAGCGAGCTCGGCGTCCACGGGGTCGACGACGAGCCGTTGCGCCACCTCGGCGACCGCCGCGCGCAACCGGCGCTCGGCGCGGCGTGCTCGCGCACGTGACCCGACGGCGATCAGCACCCGTGAGAACAGGGCCAGGAGCACCCCGCTGGCCACGCCCAGCACCAGCAGCACAGTGGGCACGGGGAAGCCCTGCCAGCTCGGCGGGTCTGCCGAGGGCA
>DASSLA010000030.1:0-3723 GCA_035689885.1 Marmoricola sp.
GTTCGCCGTACCGTCGGCTGTTCTCCCACGCTCGCTACGAGGCCTCCGACTTCGCCCAGCTCGGCGCGCGGTACGCGCCCCTGGACTACGTCTGCGACATCACTGACATCCCGGTGGAGGACGGGCGCTTCGACCGGATCGCCTTCACCACGTCCTGGAGCCCGTGCCCGACCCGGTCGCCGCCGTGCCCGAGCTGCACCGGGTGCTCGAGCCGGGAGGCCGGCTGTTCTGCACGGTGTCGCTCTTCTTCGCCGAGCACCAGCAGCCCTACGACTTCCACCGCTTCACCCAGTTCGGCCTGCGCCGGCCCGTCGAGGACGCGGGCTTCGAGATCGTCAGGCTCACCTGGCTGGAGGGGTACCTCGGGACCGTGTCGTACCAGTTCTCCTACATGGGCCAGCACCTTCCCGGACCGCGCACCTCGCTGCATGTCGGGGGGTGGCGCGGTCTCCGGGGCCGCGCCCTGCTCGCTGTCCTGCGCACGGCCGCTCCCTGGGTGGCCCGGGAGCTCGCAGTCCTGGACGCCGCGCCCCGACCCACCGACACCGGCATGCCCAAGGACTACGTCGTGGTGGCGCGCAAGCCTGAGTGATCGGTCAGGATCGGTCAGCGGAACACGACGGTGCGGTGCCCGTTCAGCAGCACGCGGTTCTCCGAGTGCCAGCGCACCGCCCGGGAGAGCACCTGCGCCTCCACGTCGCGGCCGGCCGCGACCAGCTGGGCCTGGTCGTGGTTGTGGTCCACCCTGATCACGTCCTGCTCGATGATCGGCCCCTCGTCGAGAGCGGCAGTCACGTAGTGGGCGGTGGCGCCGATCAGCTTCACGCCGCGGTCGAAGGCCTGGTGGTAGGGCTTCGCGCCCTTGAAGCTCGGCAGGAACGAGTGGTGGATGTTGATCGCCTGGCCCGCCAGCCGCCGGCACACGTCGTCGGAGAGCACCTGCATGTAGCGCGCGAGCACGACCAGGTGGATCCCGAGCTCGTTGCGCAGCGCCATCAGCTCGGCCTCGGCGTCGGCCTTGGTCTCCGGGGTGACCGGGATGTGGCGGAACTCGATGCCGTGGCTGCGCACGAGCGGCTCGGCGTCGCGGTGGTTGGAGACCACCACCGGGATGTCGATCTGCAGGCTGCCGTTGCTGTGCCGGAAGAGCAGGTCGTTGAGGCAGTGCAGGTGCTTGCTCACCATGATCAGCGTCCGGTACGACGCCCGGGTGGCCCAGATCTCGAAGCGCATCGCGAACCGCTCCGCGACGGGCGCGAAGCTGCCGCGGAGCTCCTCGGCCGAGGTGGCGGTCTCGGTGGTGAAGTCGATCCGCATGAAGAAGCGGCCGTTGTTGCGGTCGAAGAACTGCTGGCTCTCCACGATGTTGCCGCCGTGGTCGAGGAGGAACCCCGACACCGCGTGCACGATGCCCGGCCGGTCGGGGCAGTCGAGCACCAGCACGTAGTCGCCGGTCGGGTTGCCGGCGCCGGGCGAGCCCGCCCCCGGAGCACTGGGTGCCATCAGTCGCCGAGCTCCTTGCGCCGGCGCACGACGTACTCCTCCATCTCCTCCCGGACCGCCTCGTCCAGCGGTGGCCGCTCGTAGGCCTCGAGGCGCTCGGTCCAGATCTTCGCGGCGCGGCCGGCGGCGTCGTTGCCCCCGTTGCGCATCCAGCGCTCGTAGTTCTCCGAGGAGGAGAGCAGCGGCCGGTAGAAGCAGGTGCGGAAGCGCTCCATGGTGTGCATCGCCCCGAGGAAGTGCCCGCCCGAGCCGACCTCCTGGTGCGCGTCGAAGGCCAGCGACGCCTCGTCGATCTCCAGCGGGGTGAACTCGACCTGCATCATCTGCAGCAGCTCGATGTCGACGATGAACTTCTCGTAGCCCGCGACCAGGCCACCCTCCAGCCACCCGGCCGAGTGCATCACCCAGTTGGCACCGGCCAGGAAGGTCGGCAGCAGCGTCATCAGTGCCTCGTAGCCGGCCTGCGCGTCAGGCACCTGCGAGGAGGTCAGCGTGCCGCCGGAGCGGAACGGCAGCCCGAAGTGGCGCGCGATCTGGCCGGTGCACAGCAGTCCGATGCCCGACTCGGGGGTGCCGAAGGTGGGCGAGCCGGACTGCATGTCGATGTTGGACAGGAACGAGCCGAAGATCACCGGGCAGCCGGGGCGGATCGTCTGGGCGAGCGCGATGCCGGTCAGCGCCTCGGCGATCTGCTGCACCAGGGCCGCTGGGATCGTCACCGGCGACATCGCGCCCATCAGGATGAACGGCGTCAGCACGACGGCCTGGTTGGCCTCGGCGTACTGGAACAGCGCGTCGAGCATCCGGTCATCCCACCGCAGCGGGGAGTTGCAGTTGATGAGCGAGATGGTCGCCGGGGTCTGGTCGATGCTCGCGCGGCCGGCCTCCCGGCCCTGGCCCGCGCCGAACAGGATCGAGGCGAGCTCGATGGTGTCGCGGGCGTTGGGGCCGGAGACCACGTTGCCCATGAACACCTTGTCGGTGAGGGTCGCCAGCGCGTAGGTCATGTCGAGGTGCCGGCTGTCCAGCGGCGTGTCGTTGGGCTCGCAGATCACCCCGCCGGCCGAGTCGAGGATCGGGAACGACTGCGCCAGCTTGGTGAAGTTGCGGAAGTCGGCCATCGTCGCGTCGCGCCGGACCTCGCCCTCCCGCACGAACGGCGGCCCGTAGACCGCACCGAACGACATCATGTCGTCGCCGACGTGGATCGAGTTGGCGGGGTTGCGCGCCTGCACGTCGAAGGAGCGGGGCGCCTTGGCGACCTGCTCCAGGATCCACTCCGGGTCGAAGAACACCTTGTGGTCCTCGACCTTCTGGCCGGCCTCGCCCAGCAGGTCGAGGGCGCGCGGGCTCATGAATTCCACGCCGAGCTCGGAGACGAGACGGCGCCAGCCCGCGTCGAGCGTGGCCATCGCGTCGGCCGAGAGGATCTCGTAGCGCGGCATCTGGTTGCGGAACATCGCTGGCAACTCCCTGCGTCGTGACTCTGCACGGTCCTTGACCGCCCCTGTCGGACAACTTAGCCTCACTATGTGGGCAGCGAAACCCACATAGTGGGAGTGTCCCTCCCACTCACCATGAAGTCGACACGGAGGACGGTCAAGGGTGGCGAAGGCCCCGCTCGTCGAGAGCACCGGTGGCACGCAGGCGGTGGACCGTGCTGCGGCGCTGCTGACGCTGGTGATCGAGGCCGACGAGCCGGTCACCTTCGCCGAGCTCAGCGAGGCCACCGGTCTGGCCCGGTCGACGTTGTCGCGCATCCTCAACTCGCTCGAGGCCAACCGGCTGCTCGAGCGCTCCGGGACCGGGTCGTACGTCGGAGGCCCGCTGTTCGTGCTCTACGCCGCTCGGCACGACCGCAACGCCGAGCTGGGGCGGCTGGCCCGCCCGATCCTGGAGAAGATCGGTGCGAGCACCGGCGAGACCGTGCACCTGGCCGTCGCCAACGGCGGTCGGGTCGCGCACGTCGCCCAGGTGGACTCGACGTACCTCCTCGGCGCCCGCGACTGGACCGAGATCGAGACCGCGCCGCACTCCTCGGCGCTGGGCAAGGTGCTGCTCGCGTGGGGTTCGCTGGAGACCGAGGAGGGCCCGCTCGAGACCCCGACCGACGCGACCATCGGCAGCCACGACGAGCTCGCCGAGGAGCTCGCGCAGGTGCAGGCGCGGGGGTTCGCGGTGACCCGCGACGAGCTCGAGGTCGGGCTGGCCGGCGTGGCC
>DASSLA010000031.1:0-11552 GCA_035689885.1 Marmoricola sp.
GTGCGGCAGCCACTTGGCCCAGTCCCAGTCGCGCGACGGGTCGGCCCCGCAGAGGACGGTCACCGCCGCGTCGGAGGGGCTGTGCAGCGCCGCGACCTGCGCGACGGCCCACATGGCCGTCGTACGGCTCTCCGACTCCTCGCCCGCGATGCCGACCACGCCGGTCCTCATCAGCGGGATCGTCACGGGCACGTCGGGCGCGGTCCACCGCAGTGGCCCCTCGTGCTTGGCCCGGGTGGGGTCCTCGATGGTCACCTCGGACGGTACGTCGGAGGTGCCGATGCGCAGGTGCAGGAAGTCGGGGTCCCACGGGCGGCGCTCCCAGAGCCGGGCGCGCGGCCCGGTGGCGAACAGCAGCACCGTCGCGGGGTCGGGGTAGTTGCGGCGCCGCAGCGTGCGCTCACCGACCAGCGAGCGCACCGCGGCGTCCTCCACGTCGATGCGCTTCTGGTGGTACTCGTCGAGCTCGCGCAGCCACCGCTTCTTCTGCTGGCGCCGCGACCCGGTCGCGTTGGCGATCATCATGATCGGCGTCATCGCGATCATCACCAGCATGTAGGCGCGCTGGAACAGCACGTACATCGTCGTGCCCATCACGATCGGCGCGATCAGCATCACGACGGGGAACGGCATCTTGTCCGGCCGGCGCGGCTCGGTGGGCAGCGTGAACTGCTTGGTCGGGGACGGAGGGTGCAGCCGCGGCGGTCGGTTGTAGTCGAGCTCGGGGCTCGAGGCGCTCGCGCTCAACGACGCGTCGGGCAGCGTCACCTCGGTGCGGTCGAGCAGCACCGGCCCGACGCCGAGGGTCTGCTCGGGCTCCCAGGCGGTGGGCTCGGTCAGCGGGCGGCGGTCGAGGTGCAGCGCCGGCGTGGGCCGTGTCGGGTCGACCGATTCGCCGAGCTCGAACTCCTGCACCCGCTTGCGGCGGCGCATCCGGCGGCGTACGACGGTCTCGGTCATCCGGCTGGCCTCGAGCACGATCGGCTCGGTGACCGGCTCGCGCCGCAGCGGCACCGGCATCTCCACGCCGGCGAGCGCGGGCTCGGGGTGCACCGTGACCGTGCCGTCGGTGGCGACCTCGAGCCGCAGTGCGGCGTCGACGTCGGCGAAGCCGGGCTGGTCGGCGAGCTCGGGGATCCGGATGGTGCAGTGCCGGCCGGGACCCAGGGTGGCCCGGCCGATGCCGAGCCGGTGCACGCGCCCGGCGCCGGGGCCGGAGGAGACCCGCACCTCGACGAGCCCGGACGGCTCCGCCGGCTGCTGGCTGGAGGGCGCGCCCAGGCCCAGCAGCACGCCGTGCCGGATCGGGCTCTGGTCGACCAGCTCGTCGGGGTCGAGCGGCTGGTCGCCGAGGTAGAGCGCCGCCGGCCCGGTGAGCGTCGGGACCGCGGCCGACCCCGGCAGCGCCACCACGTTGGCGGGCACCTCCGCGCGACGACCCGAGAGGCTGGCGGCGAGGTCGCCGACCCGGGTCTCGGGCGCGTAGCTGAGCACGACGTCGTGGCGCGAGGCCTTAGTGGCGTCTTGGGCCGAGCCGGTGCCCGGGGCCTCGATCGTCACCAGCAAGCGCATCCGGCCGGGCCTTTCAGAGCAGTGGGGCTTCCACGGGAGGGGTCGCGCACGAGGTTACGGCCAATCCGGCAATTGGTTCTTCCCGGAAATGGCGGCATAGAGTTCGTTTGGACCGGTTTCACCGGGGAAGGACTGTTCGGGGGTCCGTGGCGCGTGCCCCCGCCCAGCCCACGCCACTCAGACCTCCACGGAGCAGCATCCACGATGACGCAGACGACCGAGCAGCCCCGCAGCAGGACCGGCAGCAAGGCCGACGACAAGGCCCGGTCGGCGTTCGGTCGCAAGGGCACGGCCGGTGCGCAGCGCCCCGGCGTCCCGTCGCCGCCCAAGCGCCGCCGCCCCGCGCTCACCGCCCTCGCCGTGCTGCTGATCGTCGGCGGCGCCGCGCTCGCCGGGCTGCTCGCGGTGCGGATGGACTCCCGCGAGCCCGTGCTGGTGGTCAACCAGCAGATCGACGTCGGCGAGCAGATCACCCTCGAGATGCTCAGCTCGACCAACGTCTCCGGTGACGGCCTCAACGCGATCCCGGTCGACCAGGCCGACCAGATCGCCGGCAAGCTCTACGCGCGCCAGACCATCTACGAAGGCCAGCTCCTGCAGACCGAGCTGCTGCGCAAGACCCCGCCGCTGGAGGGTGACCAGGCCCAGGTCGGCGTACCGCTGAGCTCCGGCAAGTTCCCGCCCGGGCTGCGCAGCGGCGACGCCGTGCGCCTGGTCCGCATCGGTGACTCCCAGAACGCCTCCGAGGCGCTGGCCACCGGGCTGGTGCTCGAGGTGACCAAGACCGACGCGGGGGCGTTCGGCAGCAGCCAGAAGACCTCGGTCGCCACCATCTTGGTGCCCGCCGGCGTGGCCGACGAGATCGTCAGCGCCACCGGCACCGAGGAGCTCGGCATGGCGCTGACCGCACGCGGCGTCGGCGTCGACGAGGCCGAGATCCAGGAGCTCTCGGGCGGCGGGAACTGATGTCCCTGATCGCGTTCGCCTCCGCGAAGGGCTCGCCGGGAGTGAGCACGACCCTCGCAGGGTTGTTCCACCTGTGGCCGCGCCCCGCCGCGGTGGCCGACCTCGACCCGGCCGGGGGAGACAGCGGCCTGCGCTACCGCGACCCCGAGGGCGATCCGCTCGACTCCTCCAAGGGCCTGCTCTCGCTGGGTGCCGCCGTGCGCTCCGGCCAGGCCGCGCAGCTCGACGACCACGTGCAGATGACCGGTGGCGGCATGCGCACCCTGGTCGGGGTGACCTCGCCCAGCCAGGTGCTCGGCCTCGGTCCGGCCTGGCAGCACATCGCGCTCAACCTGCGCCGCTCCAAGGAGTACGACGTGCTCGCCGACTGTGGCCGGCTCACGCCCGGGTCGCCGGCGATGGCGATCGTGGAGCAGGCCGACGCCGTCGTGCTGGTCAGCGGCGACGAGCTCGAGGACGTCGCCCACCTGCGCGAGCGGCTGCGCAGCCTGCAGAACGTCCTGCACCTCGGCTCGATCGACGCCACCCCCACCGGCATCGCGATGCGCGCACCCGCCAACGACGCCCGCAGCCTCGCCGACACCGAGCAGCTGCTCGCCTCGGCCGGCCTGCCGGTGCGGGCGCTGGGCATCATCGCCGAGGACCCGAAGGCCGCCGACGCGCTGCGCACCGAGTCGGGCCGCAACATCCGCCGGTCCGTGCTGGTGCGCTCCCTGGTCGACCTGGCCAGCCAGATCGACAACCTGACCACGCTGACGGGCCGCGTCCGTCAGCACGCGTAGGGGGACCCCGATGGACCAGCAGCTGTTGCGCGACCTGCGCCAGGAGGTCGCCGAAGCGCTTGCCACCCAGCGCCGTGAGGACGCCGCCAGCGGCCTGCCGCCGATGAGCGCCGAGGACGAGCGGCAGTTCGCCCGCGCGGTGATCGCCCGCGTGCTCGAGCGCCACGCCGCCAAGGAGATCGCCGCCGGCCGCACCCCGCCCAACGTGCAGGAGGAGGCGGAGCTCGCCGACGGCATCCACGCCGCGCTCTACGGCGTCGGCCGGCTGCAGCCGCTGCTCGACGACCCCGAGGTCGAGAACATCGACATCAACGGCTACGACAACGTCTTCGTGGGCTACGCCAACGGCGAGGAGAAGCGCTTCCCGCCGGTCGCGGAGAGCGACGAGGAGCTGATCGAGCTGGTGCAGGTGCTCGGCGCCTACTCCGGCATCACCAGCCGGCCGTTCGACACCGCCAACCCCCAGCTCGACCTCCGGCTCCCCGACGGCAGCCGGCTATCCGCGGTGATGGGCGTGACCCAGCGGCCCGCGCTGTCGATCCGCCGCGCCCGCATCGGCCGGGCCAGCCTCGACATGCTGGTCGAGTACGGCTCGATCACGCCCGACCTGGCCGGTTTCCTGTCCGCTGCCGTGGCGGCGCGCAAGAACATCATGATCGCCGGCGCCACCAACGCCGGAAAGACCACGCTGCTGCGCGCGCTGGCCAACGAGATCCCTCCGCACGAGCGGCTGATCACCGTCGAGCGCGCGCTCGAGCTCGGGCTCGGCGAGTTCGAGGACCTGCACCCCAACGTGGTCGCGTTCGAGGAGCGGCTGCCCAACTCCGAGGGCCAGGGCGCGATCCAGATGGGCGAGCTGGTGCGCCGCTCGCTGCGGATGAACCCCAGCCGCGTCATCGTCGGTGAGGTCCTCGGCGACGAGATCGTCACGATGCTCAACGCGATGAGCCAGGGCAACGACGGCTCGCTGTCCACGATCCACGCCAACTCCTCCCTCGAGGTGTTCAACAGGATCTGCACCTACGCCATCCAGTCCGTCGAGCGGCTTCCCGCCGACGCGACGATGATGCTGATCGCCGGCGCCATCGACTTCGTGATCTTCGTCGAGCGCCGCAACGAGTACGCCACGGGCGGCAGCCTGCGCCGGATGGTCACCTCGGTGCGCGAGGTCAACGGCGTCGACGGCCGGGTGCTCTCCAGCGAGGTCTTCGCGGCCGGGCCCGACGGCATGGCCGTCCCGGCCGCCCCGGTGCAGTGCCTCGACGACCTGCTCGCGGTGGGCTACGAGCCGCACCACGTCCCGGCCGGCGCGTGAGATGACCCCCACCCAGCTCCTCATCATCCTCGCCGGAGCGGTGATCGGCGGCGGCATCGCGCTGCTGCTCTACTCGCTGCGCGAGGTCGAGGAGACCGAGCGTCCGGTGGAGCCGTCCAGCCTGCTGCCGACGCTGAAGCGTCTCGGCTCCCGGCTCCCGCTGGCAATCGCCGCCGGCCTGGTCATCCTGCTGCTCACCCGCTGGACCGTGCTGGCCGCGGCCACCGGCCTGCTGGTCTTCTTCGCGCCGACTCTCTTCGGCGGGGCCGGCAGCGAGCGCCGTGCCATCGCGCGCCTCGAGGGTCTCGCCGCGTGGACCGAGTCGCTGCGCGACACCATCGCCGGTGCCGTCGGCCTCGAGCAGGCCATCCCCGCCACGGCGTACGCCGCAGCGCCGGCGATCCGCGAGCAGCTGACCACGCTGTCCGAGCGTCTCCGCGTCCGTACGCCGCTGCCGGTGGCCCTGCAGCAGTTCGCCGACGACCTCGACGACTCCAGCGCCGACCTGATCGTCGCCGCGCTGATGCTCAACTCCCGGCTCCGCGGGCCCGGCCTGCGCGAGGTGCTCACCTCGCTGGCCAGCTCGGCCCGTGACGAGCTGGAGATGCGCCGCCGCGTCAACGCCGGCCGCGCCAGCACTCGCCGCAGCGTGCAGATCGTCATGGGCATCACGGTGGCGTTCGTGCTCGGGCTGACGCTGTTCAACCGCAGCTACGTCGAGCCCTACTCCAGCGCGGTCGGCCAGGTGGTGCTGCTGGTGATCCTCGGCTGCTTCGCCGCCGGGTTCGCCTGGATGCGCCGGCTCGCGGCCTTCGACATGCCCGAGCGGTTCCTGTTCTCCGGCAGCTCGAGCACAGTCACCGCACGACGGGGGGCCAGCCGATGACCACGGTGATGCTGGTGGGTGCGCTGACCGGGCTCGGGATCCTGCTGCTGGTGCTGCAGTACGACACCGGTCGCGCCAGCGGCGCCTCCGAGCTGGCCCGGCTCGACGCAGCGCGTGTCCGCACCCAGCGCACCGCCCGGCTGCACGGTGCCGACGACGACAAGGAGTCGCTGCGGCTGCGGCGGCTCGGCTCCGCCGTACGCGCCGTCTTCGAGGCCCGTGGCTGGAACCTCCCCGCCGGTGTCCGCGCCGACCTGTCGGTGATGGGCCAGACCGTCGAGGGTCACCTCGGGATGAGCGTGCTCTCCGGCGTCGCCGGGCTGTTCGCCCCGACGGTGATGCTCGCCCCGGCCGTCTACTTCTTCGACGCCAGCCTCTCCTCGCCGCTGTGGCTGGCGCTGCTCGGCGCCGCGATAGGGCTGGTGCTGCCCACGCTGCAGCTGCAGGGCAACGCCAAGGAGCGGCGCCGCGACTTCCGCCACGTGGTCAGCGCGTTCCTCGACCTGGTCTCGATGAACCTCGCCGGTGGCCGCGGCATCCCCGAGGCGCTGCAGTCGGCGGTCGGGCTGAGCAACGGCTGGGGGATGGTCCGCATCCGCGAGACGCTGCAGGACGCGCGCCTGCAGGGCATCACCCCGTGGTCGGCGCTCGGCGACCTCGGTGAGGAGATGGCGGTCGAGGAGCTGCGCGACCTCGCCGCCGCGCTGGCGCTGGTCGCCGAGGACGGTGCCAAGGTGCGCGAGTCGCTGTCCGCACGTGCCGTGTCGATGCGCCAGCGCGAGCTGGCCGACGCCGAGGGGCGCGCCGCGCAGCGCTCCCAGTCGATGCTCGTCGCGCAGCTGCTGCTGTGCGTGGGCTTCCTGTTGTTCCTGATCTATCCGCCTGTCGCCCAGATCCTGGGCTTCTGATCCGGTGTGCCCGCAACCTGGGATGGGTATGACCGCAAGCAATCCGCTCAATTTGGAGGTAGTCCGCTCATGAACTTCATGAACCCGCTGACCCCGCTCGGGTTCACGGTGCTCTTCCTGGAGGGTCGCCTCGCGCGCACCCGCCGTGAGGACGGTGCCTCGGCCGTGGAGTGGGTCATCATCGCCGCCATCGTGGTCGGCATCTGCATCGCTGTCGCCGGCATCATCCGCAGCGCACTCGTCGGCAAGGCGGGCGACATCAGCAACGACGTCGGCAGCCAGTGATCCGGTCCGCCGGCGTCAGCACGACCCGGCGCCGGGGGATGTCACTGCGAGCACCGGCCCGGGACGAGAGCGGCGCGTCCGCTGTCGAGCTGGTGATGTACATGCCGCTGCTCATGATCACCATCTTGTTCTCGGTCCAGTTCTGCCTGATCTACCTCGGGAGCCAGGTCGCCTCCGGTGCCGCCCGCGAGGCGGCCCGGGTCGCCCGCGTCACCGGTGACGGCGGCGCGGCGAGCGACCGCGCGTTCAACACGATCAACAACATCGGCGACGGAGTGCTCGACCGGCCCAACGTGCGCGTGGCGGTCGGTGACGAGCAGGCCCGGGTGACGGTGTCCGGCGAGGCGTCGAAGATCCTGCCGTTCCTGCCGATCCCGCGGGTCACCGAGACCGTCGAGGGCCCGATCGAGCGGTTCGTGCCGGACGGTGGTGCGGCACCGTGAGCTTGATCCAGTGCTCGACACGGCGCAGGCGGGACGAGGACGGCTCGATGGCCGTCGAGATCGTCGTACTCATCCCGGTGCTGTTCATGTTCGCCCTCTTCGTCGTCGCCGGCGGGCGCTACGTCAGCGTGCAGGCCGACGCGGACGCCACCGCCCGTGACGCCGCCCGGGCCGCCTCGCTGGCGCGCACCCAGGGCGAGGCGCAGACCGCGGTGCAGCAGGCCATCTCCACCGGACTGCAGTCCACCCGCTCCTGCCGGCCGACCGGACTGCAGGGCGACTTCGTCTCCGGCGGCACCGCCATCGTGCGGCTCGACTGCACGGTGTCCTTCCGCGACCTCGGGCTGCTGCCGATCCCCGGCACGCTCAGCTTCGACGCCGACGGCCACGCCCCGATCGACACCTACCGGAGCACCCAGTGAGGGCCCCCTGGCGCTTCGCGCGGACCCGTGACGAGGACGGGTCGGCCACCATCTTCGTGATCGGCTTCGCGATCGTGCTGTTCCTGTGCGCCGGGCTGGTCATCGACGGCGGCATGGCGATCAACAAGCGGATGCGGATCGCCGACGACGCCGAGCAGGCCGCCCGCATCGGCGCCGACTCCATCGACGTCGAGCTGTTCCGCACCACCGAGCAGCTGGTGATCAGCCCGCAGCTGGCCGAGCAGCGCATCGCCGGCTACATGAACGACCTGGACCACCCCGCCGGCCAGTGGAACGCCAACTGTGGCGAGCAGCAGTGCGAGGTGCAGGTTCGTGACACCAGCAAGGCCTACATCCTGAGTCTCTTCGGCGTGACGTTCCCGGTCCGGGCGTCCGCCGTCGCCGTCCCCGACACCGGCCAGCCCCTGGCCCCCTGATGGGCACCGTGAGGAAACCATGAGCAACCAGACGATCCCCGACCCGCAGCGCTCCACCGACCCGGGCAGGTTCAGCACCGCGCGCCAGCAGGTCGACCAGGGCGCCTCGGGCGGCCAGCGTGTGCTCGCGGCCCTCGGCCTGCTGGCGCTGCTCGTCGGCATCCCGGCGCTGTTGTGGTTCCTCGCCGGCACCGACCCGTTCCCGACCGAGCTGCCCAGCAAGGAGACGCTGACCAGCCAGCTCGACTTCACCACGCTGCTCAACGTGCTGGTCTTCGTGGTCTGGGTCGCCTGGCTGATGTTCGTGGTCTGCGTGGTCACGGAGGTGGTCGCCGCACGGCGTGGCGGCCTGGCCCAGCCCGTGCCGCTCGGCGGGCCGCTGCAGAAGCTCGCCCGCACCCTCGTCGGGGCACTCCTGCTCGGCGGCGTGGTGATGGGCCCGGCCGCGTCGGCGACGACGGCGCCGGCCGACAACACCGGCAGCCGGACGGCCGCGACGAGCGTCACCCAGGACCAGGGCGAGCAGGCGCGTGCCGACCAGCAGGCCGAGCAGGCTGCCGAGGAGGAGCGCCAGCAAGTCCAGGAGCGGCGCGCCGCGCACGAGATCACCGAGCAGGAGCACCTGGTCGGCCACAAGGTCTACACGGTCGCGGCGCCCAAGGACGGCTACCACGACAACCTCTGGGACATCGCCGAGCGGCACCTCAACGACGGCCGCCGCTACAAGGAGATCTACGAGCTCAACAAGGGCCTGCGCCAGCCCGACGGCCGCAAGCTCGAGCTGGCCCGGCTGATCCAGCCGGGGTGGAACCTCGTGATGCCCGAGGACGCCGTCGGCGTGAAGCGCCTGACCGCGCCGTCGCCGGCCAAGGAGATGCCGACGCTGCCGTCAGGGGAGGACCCCGACTCCAGCGCCGCCGCGGCCGACGCCGACGTCGTCGACGCGGGCCGGCTGCCAGGTGGCGTCGGCGCTGCCCTCGGTGGCGCAGGCCTCCTCGCGGCCGCAGCCCTGGGCGCGCTGGCGTTCGAGCGCCGTCGGCGCATCGGTGCCGCGGCGGCCGCGGCCGCCGCCGTGGAGGTCGAGCTCCGTTGCGCGGCCACCCCGTCGCGGGCGGCGTTCCTCGACCGCGCGCTGCGCGACCTGCTGGTGCGCTGCCGCGAGACCTCCTCGCCGCTGCCGTCGATCTACGCCGTGCTGGTCGACGACGAGACGATCACGATGAGGCTCGCCCCGGCTTCCGGTACGACGGTCGGCGACTGGCACACCGACGACCAGGGCGCCACCTGGGTCCGCGGACAGCTCGAGCCCGACGAGGCGCTCGAGTCCGAGCAGGTGCCCTACCCCGTGCTGGTCAGCCTCGGTGTCGACGACCAGGGCCGCGACGTGCTGGTCGACCTCGAGGCCGCCCGTGGCGTGGTCGCCGTCGACGGTGACCCGGGCCTGGTCAGCGAGGTCGCCGCCGCGATCGCGCTGCAGGCCGGCACCGCCTCGTGGGCGACCTCCGTGCGGGTCACGGCCTCCGGCCTCCCGGACGGGCTCGCCGGCATCGGTGACGACCGCATCCACGTCGTCGACGACCTGACCCCGTCGCTCGGCACCCTCGAGCAGCAGCTCTCCGAGTCTCCTGCCGACGTGCTCACCGGCCGGCTGGCCCGTCGCAGCACCGCGCTGTCCCGGCTGGTCGTGGCCGGCCGCGCCGACGACGAGCTGGCCGAGCGGCTGGTCGGCCTCACCGGTGCGGAGCGGCAGTCGCTGTCCGTCGTACTCGCCGGGTCGCACCCGGCCGCCCGCTGGACGCTGCGCGTCGACGACACCGGCCACCTGCGCCTCGACGAGCTCGGCATCGCGGTGACCGCGAACCGGATCGGCGCCCAGCAGGTCGAGGGCATCGCCGCCCTGTTCGAGGCCGCGCGCGAGCCCGACCGTCCCGACGACGGCGGCATGGTGGCCATCCCGGAGCCGCTGCGCGAGGCCGACGACGCGACCTGGACCACCGCCTCGCGCCGCGTCGGCGTGCTCGGCCCGATCGCGGTCACCGGCGTGGAGCGCGCCGACGAGGCGCGAGCCGACCAGCTCACCGAGCTGGTCACCTACCTGGCGCTGCACCCCGAGGGCGTGCACCCCAACGTGCTGGCCGGCGTGCTCTGGCCGCGCGGCGTCACTCCCGACGTCAGCGACATGGCCGTCGAGCGGGCCCGCACCTGGCTCGGCGACGACGTGAACGGCCACTCCTACCTGCGCGAGGACGCCGACGGCAGGCTCTCGCTCAGCGAGGGCGTCGTGTGCGACTGGGACGCCGTGCGCTCGCTGTTCCTGCGCGCCCGGTCCGCCACCTCGCGCCGTGACGAGATCGAGCACCTCCGCCGCGGCCTCCAGCTCATCCGCGGCGAGTCGTTCACCGGCACCCCGGAGGGTCGCTACGCCTGGGTCGCCCACGACGACCTGGAGCGCTCGATCCGCCGCATCGTGGTGGCCTCGAGCCACCGCCTGGTCGAGCTCCTCGACGGCGACGACGACCCGTCCGGTGCCGCCGCGGCGGCCGAGGCCGGCCTCCGAGTCGATCCGGCCAACCAGCTGCTCTGGCGCGACCTGCTCCGGGTCCGTTACACGGGCGACGGTGTCGCCGGCGTACGCCGCACCCTGGACGCCATGGGCGCCCCGCTGCGCGGCATCCCACTGGAGCCGGAGACCGAGGCGCTCATCCAGGAGTACCTGCCGGAGACCGCGTCGACCGGCTGAGCTCGACCGGCTGACCCAGGGCCCCCGACCTACGCTCGGGTCGTGCAGGGCATCGACCGGGGGCGGCTGCGGCGAGTCGTCCTGACAGTGGCGCTGCTGAACTTCGCGTACTTCTTCGTTGAATTCACCGTCGCCCTCGCCGCCGGCTCGGTCTCGCTGCTCGCGGACAGCGTGGACTTCCTCGAGGACACCTCGATCAACCTGCTCATCTTCATCGCGCTCGGATGGCGACTGGCCCATCGGGCGCTGCTGGGCAAGGCGATGGCGCTGGTGATCCTCGGTCCCGCTGCCGTTGCCGGTTGGACCGCGATCCAGCGCTTCGCCGAGCCGGTCGCCCCCGACGTACTCCCGCTGGTGCTGGCCTCGCTGGGCGCCATTGCCGTCAACGGCACCAGTGCCTGGCTGCTGGTCAGCGTGCGCCACCACGGCGGCTCGCTGAGCCGCGCGGCGTTCCTCTCCGCCCGCAACGACACCCTCGTGAACGTCGCCATCATCGTGATGGGGTTGGTCACGCTCTGGACCGACTCCGGCTGGCCGGACCTCATCCTGGGTTGCGGCATCATCCTGCTCGCCCTGCACGCCGCCCACGAGGTGTGGGAGGTCAGCGAGGAGGAACGCCTCGAGGCGAAGGCCCTCGCCGGCGAGGACATCGACTGACCAGCGGCCGCGCCGCCTACGCTCGCACCATGTCGTCGAGGTCCTCCGCGAGCCTGCCCAGCACCGAGAGCTGGAACGACCGGCTGTGGCTCCTCGCCGTCGCGGTCACCGTCCTCAACGTCCTTGCCATCTTCGTCGG
>DASSLA010000032.1:0-13931 GCA_035689885.1 Marmoricola sp.
TCACCGCGTCGGCCGCGAGCTCGGAGAGGACGGGGACCCCGGCCCGGCCCATGAGCTGCTTGGCCTCGACCTTGGTGGCCATCGCGACCATCGCCGACGGGTTCGGGCCGACCCAGACCAGGCCGGCGTACCCGTGCTGGGGAACCTCTCGGTCGAGACCGCCACGCAGGACGACCTGCCGCTGCTGGTGAAGGCCTCCGCGGGCGGCGGCGGGCGCGGCATGCGGGTGGTGCGCGAGCTCGCCGACCTGCCGGCCCAGGTGGAGCGTGCGGCTGCCGAGGCCGAGTCCGCCTTCGGCGACCCGACCGTGTTCGTGGAGCGCTACGTCGAGCACAGCCGCCACGTCGAGGTGCAGGTCGTCGGCGACACCCACGGCCACGTCGCGGTGTTCGGCGAGCGGGACTGCTCGATCCAGCGACGCCACCAGAAGGTGGTCGAGGAGGCACCCGCGCCCGACATCGCCCCTGAGGTGGTGACACAGCTGCACGAGGCGGCGCGCAAGGCGGCCGAGTCGATCGGCTACGTCGGCGCCGGCACCGTGGAGTTCCTCTACGACGCCGACAAGGAGCGGTTCTACTTCCTGGAGATGAACACCCGTCTCCAGGTCGAGCACCCCGTCACGGAGGCAGTGTTCGGCGTCGACCTCGTGGAGCTGCAGCTCGCCGTCGCCGAGGGCAGCGCCGACGCCCGGGCAGCCGGCTCGTCGCACGTCCCACGGGGTCACGCCATCGAGGTGCGGCTCTACGCCGAGGACCCCGCCCACGACTACCAGCCGCAGAGCGGGCTGCTCGAGACCTTCGAGGTCCCCGGCGTCGACGTCGAGTTCGGACCACTGCACACCGGCGGGCTGCGGCTCGACTCCGGTTTCGAGTCCGGCAACGAGGTGGGCACCCACTACGACGCGATGCTCGCCAAGCTGGTCGCCTGGGCACCCACCCGCGCCCAGGCCGCGCGCCGGCTGTCCACGGCGCTGAGCCGCGCACGGCTGCACGGGCTGACCACCAACCGCGACCTGCTCGTCGCCACGTTGCGCGACGAGGCCTTCCTGGCCGGACAGGTCAGCACCAGCTTCCTCGAGACCCGGGCCACCACGGCCGGACCGCTGGAGCCCCACCCCTACCTGCTGCTCGCAGGGGCCGTGGCGCTCGCCGAGGAGTCGGCCCGGAAGCGGTCGGTCCAGCGGGGGGTCCCGGTGGCGTGGCGCAACGTCGTCTCCCAGCCGCAGCGCACTGTCTTCGCCGTGGCGACGGGCGCGACCGGTGAGGTCCGTGAGCACACCGTCGAGTGGTACGGCGGGCGTGGCTACTCCTCTGCGGACGGGAACGTCACCGTGCTCGACGCGGCGCCGGACGGGGTGACCATCGAGGTCGACGGCCTCGCCACGCGGGTGGACGTCACCCTGGGGGCAGTCGATGCGCACGGCGCCCGCGGGGTCTACGTCGACAGCGCGTTGGGCTCCCTGTCGCTGCGGGAACTGCCGCGGTTCGTGGACCCCGCCGACGTGGTGGCCCAGGGATCGCTGCTCGCGCCGATGCCCGGCTCGGTGGTGTCGGTCGCCGCGAGCGACGGCCAGGAGGTCTCGGCCGGGGACCCGATCCTCGTGCTCGAGGCGATGAAGATGCAGCACACGATCAACGCGCCTGCCGACGGGGTCGTCAGCGACCTCGTCGCGGTGGGTGACCAGGTGGCCGCGGGCGACGTGCTCGCAGTCGTCTCGACCGACCAGACCGACGAGTCCGAGGAGGACGCATGAGCAGCTTCACCGAGTCCGAGGAGCGGCAGACGCTGCGCAAGGAGGTCGCGAAGCTCGCGTCCACCTACGGCCGTGAGTACTTCACCGCCAAGGCCCGCGCCGGCGAGAAGACCACCGACCTGTGGCTCGCCATCGGCAAGGCCGGCTACCTCGGCATCAACATCCCCGAGGAGTACGGCGGCGGTGGTGGCGGCATCGGAGACGTCGCCGCGGTCTGCGAGGAGCTCGCCGCCCAGGGCTGCCCGCTGCTGATGATGGTGGTCTCGCCGGCCATCTGCGGCACCGTGATCAGCCGGTTCGGCACCGAGGCGCAGAAGCAGAAGTGGCTGCCCGGGATCTGCGACGGCACCGAGACGATGGCGTTCGCGATCACCGAGCCCGACGCCGGCACCAACTCGCACAACATCACCACCACCGCGCGACGTGACGGCGACGAGTGGCTGCTCAAGGGCCAGAAGATCTACATCTCCGGCATGGACGAGGCGCGCAACGTGCTGGTGGTGGCGCGCACCGAGGACGCGAGGACCGGCAAGCTCAAGCCGTGCCTGTTCGTGGTGCCCACCGACGCCGAGGGCCTCGACTTCACCCCGATCCCGATGGAGATCGTCAGTCCCGAGCAGCAGTTCCAGGTGTTCATCGAGGACGTCCGGCTCCCCGCCGACGCGCTCGTCGGCGACGAGGACGCTGGGCTGGTACAGCTGTTCGCCGGCCTCAACCCCGAGCGGATCATGGCCGCGTCCTTCTCCACTGGCCTGGGTCGTTACGCGCTCGACCGGGCCACGGAGTACGTCAAGACCCGCGAGGTCTTCGGAGCCCCGATCGGCACGCACCAGGGCATCGCCCACCCGCTGGCCCAGTCGAAGATCGAGATCGAGCTGGCCCGGCTGATGACCCAGAAGGCCGCCGCGCTCTACGACGAGGGCGACGACATGGGCGCGGGCGAGGCCGCGAACATGGCCAAGTACGCCGCCGCGGAGGCGGCCTGCGACGCCGCGGACCGGGCCGTCCAGGCCCACGGCGGCAACGGCATCACCCAGGAGTACGGCGTCGCGGGGCTGCTCGTCGCGGCACGGGCGGGCCGGATCGCCCCGGTCAGCCGGGAGATGATCCTCAACTTCGTGGGCATGCACTCCCTCGGCCTGCCGAAGTCATACTGACCGGATGCAGAGCAACGCCACCACCGTCGAGGAGTACCTCGCCCAGCTGCCCGAGGACCGCCGCGCCGCGGTGTCCGCCGTACGCGACGTGATCAACGAGCACCTGCCCGAGGGCTACGTCGAGCAGATGGACTGGGGGATGATCTCGTGGGTCGTCCCGCTGTCCATCGAGCCGGACACCTACAACGGCAAGCCGCTGTGCTACGCCTCGCTCGCGTCGCAGAAGAACCACCTGGCCGTCTACCTGATGGCCCTCTACGTGGGCGGACCGGAGCTGGAGTGGTTCCGGAAGCAGTACGCCGAGCGCGGGATGAAGCTCGACATGGGCAAGTCCTGCGTGCGCTTCAAGGGACTCGAGGAGGTCCCCCTCGACGTGCTCGGGGACGTGATCGCGATGATCCCCGTCGACGAGTTCGTGGCCCGCGCGCGGGCGACCAGGAGGAAATGATGACCGAGCTGGTGCACTACGACCTCGCCGACGGGGTCGCCACCATCACGCTGGACTCACCGCACAACCGCAATGCGCTCTCCCGGCAGCTGGTCACCGAGCTGTTCGACCGGCTCGACCAGGCCGAGGCCGACGGCGGCGCGCGGGTGGTGCTGATCCGGTCGGCCGACCGGGTGTTCTGCTCCGGTGCCGACATGGCCGAGGCCGCCGAGGGCGGGATGGAGGACGGTGCCCGTGCGCTGGTCGCGCTGCAGCGGCGCATCGTCGGCCACCACCTGCCCGTGGTCACCCGGCTCGCCGGTCCGGTGCGCGCCGGCGGTCTGGGCATCGTGGCGGCCAGCGACATCGTGATCTGCAGCGACGACGTGACGTTCGCGTTCACCGAGGTGCGGCTCGCGCTGACCCCCGCGGTGATCTCGCTGACCGTGCTCCCGCGGCTGACCCAGCGGGCGGCGGCCGACACGTTCCTGACCGGCCGCAGCTTCGGCGCGGACGAGGCGGCAGCGATGGGACTCGTCACCCGCGCCGTGGCCCCGGACGCCCTGGACCACGAAGTAGCCAACGTGTGCGCCGACCTGGGCAAGGGCGCCCCCCAGGGGCTGCGCGAGACCAAGGCCCTGCTGGGCTCCGAGCTGCTTGCCGAGATCGACGCCCGCGCCGAGGAGATGGCCGCGCTCAGCGCCCGGCTGTTCGGGTCGCCCGAGGCGCGCGAGGCGATGCTGGCGTTCCTGGACCGCAAGAAGAAGTGACGATTCCGGACTTCGCCGTTTCCTGACGGCGACGTCCGGTTCGCTGCCACCATCGCCGGGTGAGAGCCCGGCGAACCGCGGTCGCTGCCACGACGGCAGCGCTCCTGGTCGCGCTGACGACCGGCCTCCTCGCGGCGCTGCCCGGTCCGCCCGCCCAGGCGGCGGTGCCCGCGTGCTCGCGTGGACTGGTGGCCCTCACCTTCGACGACGGCCCGGCGCGCGGCGTCACGCCGCGCCTGGTCCGGCTGCTGCGAGAGCGTCGGGTGCCGGCCACGTTCTTCATGGTCGGCGCCCGCGTCCGCACCGCCCCAGCCGAGGCCAGGCTGGTCGGGGCGAACGGATTCGTGGTCGCCAACCACACCTGGAGCCACGCCCAGCTCACCCGGCTCGGCAACGCGGCGATCCGCTCCGAGCTGAGGAGGACCACGCGCGAGCTGCGCAGCCATGGCATCGCGCCGAGCCGGCTGATGCGCCCGCCGTACGGCGCCATCAACACCCGCGTCCGCGCCGTGGTGCGGGGGATCGGGATGGTGCCGGTGCTGTGGACGATCGACTCGCGCGACTGGACCCCCGGCACGTCGCGGCAGGTGGCCGACCGGGTCCTCGCTCGACTGCGGCCGCACCGGACCAACATCGTGCTGCAGCACGACGGCGTCGGCCGCTCCCCGGCGTCGGTGGAGGCGGTGCCGCGCATCGTCAGCGTGGCGCGGGCCCGCGGGTACTGCTTCACGCACCTCGACGCCAACGGCCGTCCCGCGATCCCGGTGCCGCGGCTGCGGATGTCCGTCGCCGGCGGCCGCGAGTCCGGTCGAGTCCCCGTCCGCGTGTCCCTCGTCCTCGACCGCCCGACCAGCCGCGCTGTGACGGTCCGGCTGACCACCGCCCCCGGCACCGCGCGCAGCGGGGTGGACTACACCTCGGTGGCGCGCACGCTCAGGTTCCCGGTCGGCACGACCCGGGCCACGGTCTCGGTGCCCGTCGTGGACGACGCCCTGCACGAGGGCGTCGAGCGCTTCGCCGTACGCCTGTCCTCCCCGTCCGGACTCCGGCTCGTGACGACGGCCAGGACGGCCACGATCCTGAGCGACGACCCCGAGCCCCCGCCTCCGCCGCCGACTTCCACACCGACCCCCACCCCGACCACGCCAACCGGGTAACGCCAACCGGTAGTAAGGAACGTTCGGGTCCCCTTCGGACCCCAGAAGCAGCACATCTGTTCCGTACTATCCGGGACCGCGTCGCGCGACCGGGCGTGCCATCATCGCGCGCATGACCGACCCGACCCCGATCCCGTTCGGCTCCTGGCCGACCCCCGTCACCGCCGACCTGGTGGTCGAGTCGGCCGTCACGGTCACCGCCGTGGCCGTCGACGGCGAGGACGTCTACTGGTCGGAGATGCGGCCCGCGGAGGGCGGACGCACCCAGGTCGTCAGGCTGCGCCCGGGCGCCGAGCCCGAGGACGTGCTGCCGGCGGGCAGCGACGCGCGCACCGCCGTCCACGAGTACGGCGGTGGCGCCTGGTGGGTCCGCGACGGTGCCGTGTGGTGGGCCGACTGGACCGACCAGCGGCTGCGGCGCCTGGACCCGGACGGCTCGGTCGTCGCGCTGACCGAGTCCGCTCCTGAAGGTGGCTCGGTGCGGTGGGCCGACGGTGACGTGCACCCCGACGGCAGGGTCGCGGTGGTGCGCGAGACCCACCCGGTCGACGGCAGGGGTGCGGTCGACGTACGCAATGAGCTGGTGGTGCTGCACCCGGACGGCACCCAGGAGGTCGTGGTCACCGGACCGGACTTCGTCTCCGACCCGCGGTGGTCGCGGGACGGCGAGGCGCTGGCGTGGCTGGAGTGGGGCCACCCGAACATGCCGTGGGACGCCAGCCGGGTGCGGGTCCGCAGCGGTGGCGAGACCCATGCTGTGGCGGGGGACGACCGCGAGGAGGGCCTCTGCCAGCCCCGGTGGGCTCCGGACGGTTCGCTGTGGTTCTGCTCCGACCGGGACGACTGGTGGTCGCTCTACCGGTGGACTCCCGAGTCCGGGGCGAAGCCGGCCTTCACCGAGCCGGGCGAGATCGGCGTGCCGCAGTGGCTGCTCGGCCTGCGCCGGTTCGACTTCCTCGCCGACGGCCGGGTGGTGCTCTCCCTGCAGCACCGGGGCCGGGACACCGTCCACGTGCTCGACCCGGCGGGTGGTGGTGCTCGAGCCCTGGAGCTGGACCTGACCGCGGCGGACTTCCTGGTCGCACAGGGGACCGGGCTCGTCTGCCTGGCCTCGTCTCCCACCGACGAGCCGGCGGTCGTGACCGGCGACGTGGACGAACGGACGCCGTCGGTGCGCCGGCTGTCGCGTGCCCGCGACCTGGGGATCGAGGGCTACCTGTCCGTGCCCGAGCACGTGGAGTTCCCCGGCACCGACGGTCGGCCGACCTACGGCCACTTCTACCCGCCCACGCACCCGACCGCCGTACCGCCGGAGGGAGAGCTGCCCCCGCTGGTGCTGACGATGCACGGCGGCCCCACCGCGCGAGCCCGGACCGCGCTGTCGCCGAGCCTCTTGTTCTGGACGAGCCGTGGCTTCGCCGTGTTCGACCTCGACTACAGCGGCTCCACCGGCTACGGCCGGGCCTACCGCAACCGGCTGCACGGGCAGTGGGGTGTCGCGGACGTGGACGACTGCGTGGCGGCCGTGCGTTGGCTCGCCGAGCAGGGCCGGATCGACCCGGACCGCGTGGTCGTCCGCGGTGGGTCCGCCAGCGGGCTGACCGTGCTTCTGGCGCTGATCAGCTCAGACGTCTTCGCCGGCGGCGCCGACTACTTCGGGGTCACCGACGTCGAGGCCCTCGCCCGCGACACCCACAAGTTCGAGTCGCGCTACCTCGACCGGCTCGTCGCGCCGTACCCGGAGGGACGGGCGACGTACCTGGAGCGCTCGCCGCTGCACCACCTCGACGGGATCAGCTCCCCGGTCGTCGTGCTCCAGGGCTCCGAGGACAAGGTCGTGCCGCCGGCCCAGTCCGAGGCCGTGGTGTCCGCGCTGCGGGAGAAGGGGCTGCCCGTGGCATTCCGGCTCTACGAGGGCGAGCAGCACGGCTTCCGACAGGCCGCCAACGTGCGGGACTCGCTGCAGGCCGAGCTCTCCTTCTACGCGCAGGTGCTGGGCTTCGAGCTGCCACCGGACGAGGACGTGCCGACGCTGGAGGTGGAGAACCTGCACGCCGATCGCTGACCGCGTCGCGCACGGCACCCGTCTCCCAGGCGGCTGGCGGGTGGACGGCGCCGACGTGCGTGTCGCCGAGGACGGCCGGGCCGACAACGACGCGAAGACCCGCAACGGCGCTGGGTGAACAACTCGGTCGCCGGCTGCTAGAGCCACCGCTCCAGCCGGTCGAGGCCCTCGGTGATCTCGGCGGCGCTGCCGGCGAACGAGAGCCGCACGAACTCGTTGCCGCGGCGGGTGTCGAAGTCGATGCCGGGCGCGGTGGCCACCCCGGTGTCCGCGAGCAGCCGAAGGCACCACGCGTGAGCGTCGTCGGTGAGGTGGCCGATGTCGGCGTAGACGTAGAAGGCGCCGTCGGCCGGGGCGAGCCGGTCGATGCCGAGCCGGGGCAGGCCGTCGAGCAGCAGCTCGCGGTTGGCGGCGTAGCGGGCGACGTGCCCGTCGAGCTCGGCGTAGGACTCCGGCGTGAACGCCGCGAGGGCGGCGTACTGGCTGAGCGCCGGTGGGCAGATCGTGAAGTTTCCGGTCAGCACGTCGACCGGACGGCGCAGGTCCTCGGGGACGAGCATCCAGCCGAGGCGCCACCCGGTCATCGAGAAGTACTTGGAGAACGACCCGAACACCACGCCCGAGCGCGAGGTCTGCCAGGCGCTGGTGGTGTCCACGCCGTAGGTGATGCCGTGGTAGATCTCGTCGCTGACCAGACGGACACCGCGCTCCTCGCACCATCGCGCGATCGCCTCCAGCTCCTCGGGCAGGAGCATCGTGCCGGTCGGGTTGGCCGGCGAGGCGACCACCAGCCCGGCCAGGCCGCCCTCGACCCGCTCGAGCTGCTCGACGGTCGGCTGGAACCGCGTCTCGGGTCCGCAGTCGATCTCCACCACCTCGCAGCCCAGCGCCGCGAGCACGTTGCGGTAGCACGCGTAGCCGGGGCGGGCCATCGCCACCCGGTCGCCCGGGTCGAACGCCGCCAGGAACGCCAGCAGGAACCCGCCCGAGGACCCCGTCGTGACGATGACGTCGTCCAGGCCGACGTCGATCCCCGACCAACGGCGGTGATGGTCGGCGACGGCTTGGCGCAGCCCGGGGATGCCGGGCGCCTCGGTGTAGCCCAGGAGGTCCTCGTCGAGCAGCCGCTTCGCCTCCTCGCGGACCGCGCGCGGGGCGCCGGTCGAGGGCTGGCCGGCGACGAAGTTGACCAGGTCGCCGTGGCTGACCTGCCGGCGCTTGGCCGCGGCGAGCAGGTCCATCACGTGGAAGGGCGGGACGTCGGCGCGCTGCGCCACCTGCATCCGCTCGGTGGGCGGCATCGGGTGCATGCCCCACAGGCTAGGCGTGCCCGCCGTACGCCGGGCGGACGAGTGCCCTCCCCAAGACGGCCGTACGGGTCTAGCCTGCCCGGAGAGGGAGGGGCCCATGGGTGTCCAGCTCAACCACACCATCGTGAAGGCCAGCGACAAGGAGGTGTCGGCACACTTCCTGGCCGGCATCCTCGGGCTGCCCCCACCGACGCCGTACGGCCCGTTCCTGGTGGTCGAGGTCGACAACGGCGTCTCCCTCGACTTCGCCGACACCCTGGGCCGGGCCCGACCCCAGCACTACGCCTTCCTCGTCGGCGAGGAGGAGTTCGACGCGATCCACGGCCGGATCGTGGAGCGGGGGCTGGACTACTGGGCCGACCCGTACCACCACCAGCCCGGGCAGATCAACACCAACGACGGCGGTCGTGGGCTCTACTGGGACGACCCTGACGGGCACATCCTGGAGATCATCACGGTGCCGTACGGCGGCGGCTGAGGCGCGCGATGGCGTGGCCGCGTGTCGACGGCCTGCGGGCTCTGGAGCTCGGCACTCCGGGGGACCTGCGCGAGGAGCTCAACCGGCTCGTCCTCGCGGGGAGGAAGCGGGCCACGGCAGGTCTGCTCAGCGAGTACGCCGACGAGGATGAGCCGATCGAGCATTTCGGCGAGCGCCTCGCGCTGCTGGACAGCGCCGGGGCTCACGTGGCGACCGTGCAGGTGACCGCGGTGGAGGTGGTGCCCTTCGGCGACGTCCCGTGGTCCTTCGCGCTGGCCGAGGGCGAGGGTGACGCCGACCTCGAGGAGTGGCGTGAGGGACACGGGCGATTCTGGGAGGGGGAGGGCACCCCGGTGACGGACGACACCTCGGTCGTCTGCGTGCGCTTCGTGCTGGAGGCCGGTGCCGCCAGGACTCAGGAGAGGTCGTGGCGGTAGACCACGGCAGGACTCCAGGGTGTCGCCTCCTCGCGGGCGAGCCGGAAGCCGCGGCGGACGCTGGCCGTGTTGTCCGAGTGGTGCCGCACGGCCCCGGGCGGGGCGAGTCGGTCCGCTCCGATGAAGCGGGAGACCTCTTGGTCGGCGTACGGCTCGGCGAGCAGCGCTGCGTCGCGGCGGGCGAGGGGACGGAGGTCGAGCCGTTCGGTGCGCAGCGCGTAGGGCTCGGGGCGCAGCACGGGACGCAGCATTCGTCCACTATGTCGCAACCAGTTCCGGGATCCGCGTGCCCCGACGCCCATGCGGTGCATGCGAGGGCGCCTGCGTGGGTAAACCCGCGGAAAGATCACGGGTGGAGTGGGTGAGTTTGCCGCGAGAGGACTGGGTGCTGCCCGCCGAGGCTCGGTCGGCAGCCCGCGCTCGTGCGCTCATCGCCCAGTGCCTGGCCGACCTGCCGGCGGAGTCGCTGGAGGTCGTCCTGCTGCTGACCAGCGAGCTGGTCTCCAACGCCGTGCGCCACGCGCGCGGGCCCGTCGGGCTCCACCTGACCTGGAGCGACCGGGACGTGCGCGTCGAGGTCGAGGACCAGTCACCGGAACGACCCGTCGTGCGCCCGCTCGACCAGGACGCGCTGAACGGACGCGGACTCCTGCTCGTCGACGGACTGGCCAACGGGTGGGGCGTGCGGCCGACCGAGACCGGCAAGCTCGTGTGGTTCAGCCTCGGGGGCTAGCCCGTCACGACTCCGGGATCACTCAGCAGGCTCTCGAGTCCGACGAGGGTCAGCAACCGCGTCCCGAGCCGGCTGCTGCACCGCACCAGCAGCGTCCCGCTGGCCTCGGCGAACCGCAGCCGTGCGTCGACCAGTACGCCCAGCGCGCTGGCGTCCATGAAGGTCAGCTGGTCGAGGTCGACGACGACGCGTGGGCGACCCACCGACGTCGCCTCGATCAGGACCTGCCACAGGTGGGGAACGGTGTGGAAGTCCGCCTCACCGGCGGGCGTCACCACCAGGGTGTCCTCGTCCGGGCGCAGGACCGTCACGGTCAGCGCCCCGGAACCGACGTTCTTGTCGGAGGGGTGGTCAAGACTGGATTGCGACAACATGCCGGCATGCACCAGGGAAATTCTGGGAGTCCGGACTGCTCCGGAGGTGCTCCCGATGGATCGTTCGCCGGGCATGCCCCCGCTGATTGCGGAGATCGAGAGAAACTCGGTACCTGTGACGCTACTCGTCCCGCGTGGCTGCCACAACCAGATCGTGGCCGCGCCGAGGAATCAGAACATGTCGGGGCAGCACGGCATCCGGTGCCAGCCGAACGCCGTGGACGCCGCCGCGACGGCGCCGGGCGTGTGCTCGTCGACGCGACCCGCGCGGTGGAGGTCGGCCAGCGCCACGCCACCGAGGTAGATGCTGCCGAGCTCGAGGACGCCCATCGAGACGTCCGGGGCGCTCGTCACGCGGGTGACCTCGGCGGTGCTGCCCGCGGGGTCCCCGTCGGTGACGATCCGCCAGCGCCCGGTGTTGTCGGGCAGGATCGGGTCGTCCACCTCGATGACCAGGTCGACCCCGGCGGCGTACCGCCGCGCAGTCAGAGCCGCGGCCACGTCGACGACGCGCACGTACAGGTTGTCGGTGAGCTCGGTCTTCACCGCCCGGGCGTCGGCGACCAGGTGGCGCAACGGCTCGTCGAGCGGCGCGCTCCACAGCCGGAAGGTCCGCGCCAGGTCGAGGTCGAGCAGGTAGCGCCAGAGGCTGGCGTAGGAGCATGGGTCCTCGGCCCACAGCTCCTTGATGCGCACCTCGCCGGCGGGCTCCTCCTGCCAGTCCTCCTTGAAGCGGTACGTCGCGAAACCGTCGGCGTCACCCGCCTCGTCGTAGTGCAGGACGTAGCGCATCTCGGACGCCCCGTTGCGGGCGAACTCCTTGTCGAAGACCGCGAACTCCCAGACGACGTCGTCGCGGGCCATCGTGCCGGGCCGCTCGGCCCGCATCGCGGCGTGCAGCCCCGGGGCCACCCGCAGGAACTCCTCCCGGGTGACCTCGTCGACGGACCCCTCGGTGACCACTCCGGGCAGGAACCCGAGCCGCCGGTTGGTGCCGGTGAGCACAGCGCGCGTGCTGGCCGGCCCGTAGCCGTACCGCCCGTAGATCAGTGACTCCGAGGCCCACAGCGCCGCGAGCGGCTCGCCGCGCTTCGCGACCTGCTCGAGCTGGTAGCGCATCATCCGGGTCAGCAGCCCGCGCCGACGGAACGGCGGGTGTACGGTCACCACGGTCACACCGGCGGTGGGCACCTCGGCCCCCCCGGGCACGACCAGCCGGCGGGCGAAGTCCCCGCACGTCGAGACCCAGCGCCGGCCGACCTTGAAGCCGAACATCCTGCGCCGGTCGAAGATCTGCTTGTCGAACTCCAGCAGCTCGGAGTGGTAGGGCTCCTGGAACCCCCGCGCGATCGCCTGGTGGAACTCGGTGAACGTCGCGTCGGTGATGTGCTTGAGCTGTGGCTCGACGAGGTGCGGAGCGGTCGGCTTCGAAACGGGACGCTTGCGCGCGGTCCTCTTGGCTGGGGGCATGCGGCACATTCCACCGCGAACGGTGGGCCCCCGGCCACCGGATTACCCATCGTCACCCGGCCGCTGACCTGGCGCTCGACTCTGCGAGTGCCGCTGCGTGCCGCCCGGCCCGCCGGCCGAAGTACGAGCCCTCCGCGAGCTGGGTGCCCGACGCGTAGCCCTTGCCGTCCTGGGCGATGTTGGCCGCACAGGCCCCGACGGCGTACAGGCCGGGGATGACCGAGCCGTCGGCGTGGCAGGCCTCGCCGTCCAGGCTCACCCGCAGTCCGCCGAGCGTGAAGCCGGCGTACATCGCCTTGCCGAGGCTGAGGTCGAAGGCGCCCCAGGGCCCGGTGTCCTGCGGCTCGAGCCAGTCCGGGTGCTTGTGCAGCTCCGGGTCCTCCTTCGCCGCGGCGTGCTCGTTGTAGCTCCGCAGCGTCTCGACGAGCGCGCCCTGCGGGATGCCGAGCCCCTGCTCCATCTCCGCGACGGTCTCCCAGCCGTCGATGAACGGGCACAGCGGGAAGTCCGGGTGCTCGATGTGCTCGGAGTCGACGATCAGGTACGCCGCCTGGTCGGGCTGGTCGAGCACGAACCCCGACGTCCGGGAGTGGTAGGAGTCCTCGGCGACGAAGCGCTTGCCGAGCTTGTTGACCACGATCCCGGTGACCAGACCTGCGGGCGGGTAGAACGGCGCGGTGACGAACGCCTGGTCCATGAATCGCAGCTCTGCTCCCGCCGACGCGCCGAGCCGGATGCCCGTGCCGTCGTCGTACGTCGAGGCCAGGGGGAACAGCTTCGAGCCCAGCTGGGGGGTGTGCTCGCGCACCATCTCGTCGTTGCCGACGTAGCCGCCCGCGGCGATCACCACCGCCTTCGCCCTGATGAAGCCGCGCTCGTCGAAGCGGCGCCAGGCCAGACCCACCACGGCGCCGTCGACCTCCGGACCCACCTGGACGACCAGGTTCGTGGCGCCGGTCTCGTAGCGCACGTCGACCTCGGTCTCGGCGATGCGTGCGGCCAGCGCGTCCAGGACCATCTTCGCGCCGCCGGTGTCGCCGGGCTTGGGGACCTTGTGCCCGCGCGGGGCCGGCCGGGCCAGGTCGCGGAAGGGGTGCACCTTCTCGTTGCCGGTGTACATCAGCCCCTCGGTGCCGGGCTGGATGACGGCCTTCTCCTCGTAGAGCGACCGTTCGAAGCGCATCCCCAGCGACTCGATCCAGTCGAAGTGCTCGACGCTGTCCTCACAGAACGCCCGGATCTTGTCCTCCTCCGGGTCGCGGCTGACCGCCATCAGGTAGGCGAACATCGCCTCCGGCGAGTCCTCCACGCCGGTGGCCTGCTGCACCGCCGTACCGCCGCCCAGGTAGAAGTGACCGCCGGCCATCGCGCTGGTGCCGCCGTACTCCGCGGCCCGCTCGAGCAGGATCACGCGGGCCCCGGCGCGCGCTGCCTCGAGGGCGGCGCAGGCGCCGCTGATGCCGAACCCGACCACGACGACGTCCACCTCGTCGCTCCAGTCGGTGACCGTGTGGGTCTCGATCAGCTCGGGCAGGTCGGTCATGCGCCGAGTCTACGAGCGACCTAGAACAAGTTCTATGTCGTGGTCCGGGACATAGGATCAGGCGCCAGTCCCCAGACCCCCGCCGAGGTGCCCCTCCATGACACTCGACGTCCACCAGCTCGACCAGATCCTGCTGGTCGGGACCGGGGTGCTGCTCCTGGCGGTCGGGGCGGTCCGGCTCAGCGTGGCGGTGGGGCTGCCGAGCCTGCTCGTCTACCTGTTCATGGGGGTGGCGCTCGGCGAGTCGGGGCTCGGTC
>DASSLA010000033.1:0-5605 GCA_035689885.1 Marmoricola sp.
TCGGACCGGACCAGGACGTGGTCGCGGCGGTGGGGATCTCCGGACCCACGGCCCGGCTCGAGGACCGGGTCGACCAGATGGGTCGACTCCTGTTGGAAGAGACGCAGCCGCTGTCCCGGCAGCTGCGTCGTGGCGCGCACACGGAGGGTGTGGCATGACACCGGAAGACATCCTGAAGGGGCTCTACGACGAGACCCTCGTCGGCAACGGACCCCGGGTGCTGGAGCTCACCCACGAGGCGCTCCAGATGGACATGGAACCCCAGACGCTGCTCTTCGACGCACTGATCCCGTCGCTGGAGGAGGTCGGTGCGAGGTTCGAGCGCGGCGACTTCTTCGTCCCGGAGATGCTCATCGCCGGCCGTGCGATGGCCGGCGCGATGGAGGTGCTCCGCCCGCTGCTCGCCGACACCGGCGTCCAGACCATCGGCAAGTTCCTGATGGGCACGGTCAAGGGCGACGTGCACGACATCGGCAAGAACCTCGTCAACATCATGCTCGAGGGTGCGGGCTTCGAGGTCATCGACCTCGGCGTCCAGGTCGCGCCCGAGACCTTCGTCGCCAAGATCGAGGAGCACCAGCCCGACATCGTCGGCTTCTCCGCCTTCCTGACCACGACGATGCCGATGTTCAAGGCCAACATGAACGCCCTGGAGAAGGCCGGCATCCGCGACTCGGTGATCGTGATGGTGGGTGGTGCTCCGGTCACCCAGGAGTACGCCGACGCTGTGGGCGCGGACGGCTACGCCGCCGACGCGTCCGGTTGCGTGCGCCGCGCCAAGGACCTGCTCAACACTCGTCGCGCGAAGGTGCCCGCCTGATGGGCGCGCCGCTGCAGGAGACCCGGATCCGGTCCGCCTCGCGGGAGGTCGTGATCAGCGGGAACCGCCGGTTCACCCTGATCGGCGAGCGGATCAACCCGACCGGGCGCCGCATCTTCCAGGAGCAGCTGCGCGCCGGTGACCTCTCCGCGATCGAGCGCGACGTCAAGGCCCAGGTCGAGGGGGGCGCCGACGTCCTCGACGTCAACATGGGCGTGCCGATGGTCGACGAGGCCGAGCTGCTCACCAAGGCCGTGACGATGATCCAGGAGCTCACCGACCTGCCGCTGTGCATCGACAGCTCCGTCGTCGACGCGCTCGACGCGGGGCTCGCGGCGTACGACGGGCGGGCTCTGGTCAACTCGGTCACCGCCGAGGACGAGCGGCTCGAGCAGGTGCTCCCGCTGGTCAAGAAGTACGACGCCGCGGTGATCGCGCTGCCCAACGACGTCGATGAGATCCCGATGGAGCCGGAGAAGCGGCTCGCTCTGGTGGACAAGATCGTCGAGGTGGCGACCAAGGAGTACGGCATCGCACTGGAGGACATCGTCGTCGACCCGCTGGCGATGCCGATCGGCGCCGACCAGGGCACCGCGCTGGCCACCCTCGAGACGATGCGCGGGATCCGCGACAGGCACGGGCTGAACATGACCTGCGGCGCCTCCAACGTCTCGTTCGGGATGCCCGGGCGACACGAGCTCAACGGCACGTTCCTCAGCATGGCCATGACCGCCGGTCTCACCAGCGCGATCATGGACACCCGGACCCCCGCGGTGGTCTCGGCGGTCAAGGCGACCGACCTGCTGCTGGGCCATGACGAGTGGGGAATGGCATGGATCTCCCGCCACCGGCAGGCACAGGCAGCGGCCGCGGCAGCCGCGACGTGACCACGCCGGACCCCGAGCTACCGCTGCAGGGCGACCCGCCGGAGGAGCTCGCCACGTCCCTCGGCCACATCGGCCGGGAGGGGCTGCAGGCCGCGCCCGGGGCTCCCCGTGAGCCGCATGACGGCACCGGCCGGGTCACCCTCTCTTTCACCGTCACCGAGGGCCAGGACCGTGACGTGCGGGTGCCGCCGGGAGTGAGCGTCTTCGACTCGGCGTCCTGGAACGGCATCGCGATCGACTCCACCTGTGGCGGACACGGGACCTGCCACAAGTGCAAGGTCCGGCTCGACCCGGCGCGCAACCCGGTGCTGCCCATCTCGCGACACGAGCGCAAGACCTTCACGCCGGCCCAGCTCGACGACGGCTGGCGGCTCGCCTGCCTCGCGACGGCCACCCAGGACCTGCAGGTGGAGGTGCCGCCGCTCACCACGCGGCCCAAGGCGGCGACGGTGGGCGTCGGGCGCCAGGTGATCCTGCGTCCGGCGGTGCAGAAGCGCTACGTCGAGCTCGACGCACCGACGCTGTCCGACCAGCGCACCGACCTGGTTCGGCTGACCGAGGCGATCGAGGACCTCGAGGTGACCGCCGACCTGGCCGTGCTGCGGCGACTGCCCCAGGTGTTGCGCGAGGCCGACTTCAAGGTGACCGCGGTCGTCGTCGACGAGTCGCTCATCGACGTGGAGCCGGGCGACACCCGGGGGCAGACCTACGGCATCGCCTTCGACCTCGGCACCACCACGGTGGTGGCGACCCTGCTCGACCTGGAGACCGGCACCCCGGTCGCGGTGGCCTCCCGGCTCAACAAGCAGCAGCCCTTCGGCGCCGACGTGATCACCCGGATCAGTGCGACCATGCTCGACCCGGAGGCGCTGGAACGGCTGCAGCAGCTCGCCGGCCAGACCCTGGACGAGCTGGCCCATCAGGTCTGCCGCGAGGGCGGCGTCGAGCCGGCGCGGGTCTACGAGGTGGCCCTGGCGGGCAACGCCACCATGACCGCCCTGGCGCTGGGCATCGATCCGGAGCCGCTCGGGGTCGCGCCGTTCGTGATGAGCTCGGCGAACCCCCCGACCGTGCTGGCCGACGACCTCGGCGTACACCTGCACCCGCGGGCCCGGGCGACGGTGTTCCCGTCCCTGGGCGCGTACGTCGGCGGTGACATCGTCGCGGGCATGCTGGCGACCGGGATGGACCGCGACAAGCGCACCCGGCTGTTCATCGACGTCGGCACCAACTGCGAGATCGTGCTCAGCGACGGCGACACCATCGTGGCCACCGCGGCCCCGGCCGGACCGGCCTTCGAGGGCGGCGCCATCCGCTGCGGCATGCGCGCGGCCGACGGCGCCATCGAGGTGGTCCGGATCGAACCCGACGGCGGTGTCGAGCTGCAGGTGATCGGCGACACCGAGGCCCGCGGGCTGTGCGGGTCCGGGCTGGTCGACGCGGTCTCCGAGCTGGTTCGCGTGGGGCTGCTCGACCACAGCGGCCGCTTCGTCACCGAGGAGGCCGCGGCCGCGATCTCGCCGGTGCTCGCGGCACGGCTCACCACGGTCGGCGAGGAGCGGGTCTTCGTGCTGCACCGCCCCAGCCCGGCCAGCAAGCCCGACGAGTGCGTCTACCTCTCCCAGCGCGACGTCCGCGAGCTGCAGTTCGCCAAGGGCGCGATCGCCACCGGCTGGACGCTGCTGCTCGAGGAGCTCGGGCTCGAGGCCTCCGACCTGCAGCAGGTCCTGCTCGCGGGGTCGTTCGGCTCCTACCTCTCCCCGGCCTCGGCGGTACGGATCGGCCTGGTACCGCACCTGCCGGTGCTGCGCATCGTCTCGGCCGGCAACGTCGCCGGCGAGGGCGCGAAGATGACACTGCTCTCCTTGCGCGAGCGCGCCGGGGCGACGACCCTGCTGGAGGAGGTGCAGTATGTCGAGCTCTCCGACCGCCTCGAGTTCAACGACCGCTTCATCGAGCTCCTCGCCTTCCCCGGCTGAGGGCGCGGGGACACGCACCGCCCTGGTCGCGTGCGGTGCCATCGCCCAGTCGGCCGCGCGGGTGATCGAGCGGCGTGGCCTGCCCGTCGACGTGCACCCGCTGCCCCCGTTGCTGCACAACCAGCCCCACCTGATCGCGAGCGAGGTGGAGGCGCTGGCCACCAAGCTGCGCCCGTCGTACGACGTGGTGGCGGTGGGCTACGCCGACTGCGGCACCTACGGCGCCCTCGACGAGGTCTGCGAGCGGCTCGGCCTGCGCCGCCTCGAGGGACTGCACTGCTACGACCTGTACGCCGGGGCAGGCCGCATCGAGCAGTTCTTCGAGGAGCAGGCCGGGACCTACCTGCTCACCGACTTCCTGGTCCGCTCCTTCGCCCGGACCGTCGAGGTCGAGCTCGGACTCGACCGCTGGCCGGCGCTGCGCGAGGAGTACTTCCGCCACTACACCCGCGTGATCTGGCTCGCCCAGCAGGAGACACCGGCGCTGCGCGCCGCCGCGCAGGACATCGCCGATCGACTCGGCCTGCCCCTCACCGTGGTGCCCACCGGCGTCCACGGCCTCGAGCGCGCCATCCTCGCCCTCCTCCACTGACGCCCTTGACCTGCCGACCGGGCAGTTCTGGTTGCCCGTCGCTCAGGTGGCGAGCGCAGGCTCATCGACCGGCCGGGGCAGGGCCAGGCTCCCCACGGCCGCGGCGACCGCCAGCGCACCGGCGAGCAGCCAGGCCGAGGTGTAGTCGCCGGAGGCGGCCCGCAGTGCGCCGCTGACCGCTGCCGCCGCTCCGGCGCCGACCATGTGCGCGGCGAACACCCAGCCGAAGACGATGCCGCCGCGCTCGGCCCCGAAGGCCGCGCGACACAACATCACCGTGGGCGGCACGGTGGCGACCCAGTCGAGGCCGAACAGCGCCACCACCACGAGCAGGGGCGGCTCGACCGAAGGACCGAGCAGGCCGGGTACGGCGAGCAGGGCCAGCCCGCGCAGCGCGTAGTAGACCGCCAGCAGCAGGCGTGGGTCGATCCGATCGGTGAGCCAGCCGGAGCCGATGGTGCCGACGATGTCGAAGATGCCGACCACGGCGAGCAGTCCGGCTGCCGTCGTGGCGTGCATCCCGTGGTCGTGGGCCGCCGGGACGAAGTGGCTGCTGATGATCCCGTTGGTCGTCCAGCCGCAGACGAAGAAGGTGCCCGCGAGCAGCAGGAAGGGCCGGGTCCAGAACGACTCGCGCAGGACCGTGACGGCGTGCATGACGGCAGCAGCGGCGCTCGGTGGTGTCTCGCGAGGTTCTTCCCGGGGAGCCGCCCGAGCCGGCGCACCGTAGGGGCGCAGGCCGACGTCCTCCGGCCGGTCGCGGAGCACAGCCATGACCGCCGGCAGCAGTGCTGCGCAGAGCAGCGCGACGGCGAGCGAGGCGGCCCGCCAGCCGAACTCGTCGACGAGTGCGGCGATCAACGGCAGGAACACGAGTTGGCCGGTGGCCCAGGTGGCGCCGAGGATCCCGACCACCAGCCCGCGGCGGGCCACGAACCAGCGGGTGGCCACGATCGCGCCGAAGACCAGCGCCACCGAGCCGGTGGCGATGCCGATCACCACGCCCCACAGCGCGGAGAGCTGCCACGGCGCCGTCATCACGGTGGTCGCCAGGCACCCGACGACGATGAGCATCAGCGCGCCGACCGCCGTACGCCGGACGCCGACGCGCTCCAGCAGAGCCGCCGCGAAGGGCGCTGCGAGCCCGTAGACGACGAGGTTGAGCGAGACCGCGATGGAGGTGTCGGTGCGCGTCCAGCCGAGGTCGTCCTCGATCGGCACGAGCAGCACGCCCAGGCTGGAGCGGAAGGCGGCCGAGGCGAGCAGCACCAGGAAGGTGACCGCCGCGACCCACCAGGCGCGGTGGATCCGAGGCGACCGGCGGCTC
>DASSLA010000034.1:0-15141 GCA_035689885.1 Marmoricola sp.
CCCGACCACTAGCTCCACTGCCCCGACCCCGCCGCGGAACCAGCGACCGGCGGGGGCCGAGGCATGTTCGATGAGGCGCTCAGTCGGCGTCCTCGACCGGGGACGGCCGCGTGACTGCTTCGGTGCGGCCGCTGACGCCGAGGCACTCCTGGATGTTCTCCAGGTGCCTGCGCACCGTGCCCCCGGACAGGCCCATGGCTCGAGCGCCTTGGCGGTTGGTCAGGCCCCGTACGGACATGGGCAGGGAGCTGGAGCCGGCGCGGTGTCAGCAGCGTCGGCTGCCGCTGCCGTTAGGCCGCCCGGTAGGCGGCAGCGATGTGGAGACGGACCAGCATCAGAGACAGCGCTCGCGTTCGGTGAAGTCGTGTCCAGGTGAGCGCTAGCGCGGTGCCCCTGCGCCGCGACCACGTCGTATGCCAGCGCTGGTGCGGCAGGCCAAGCGACGTCGGGGCGACGGCGCCGGTCACTCCACCCGCCGGTACCGCCCTCGCCGGTGCTCCAGCGGCGTGGCGTCGTCGCCGATCGTCAGGTCGACGATGCGGGTGGTGGCGAGGTCGGACCACCCGACGGTGGTGAAGGACTCCGCCTCGACCATCGCCCAGGTGGGCGCGGAGAGCAGCCGCGGACCATGCGTGGTGTCCTCCCACGCGGCCATGGTGAAGGGGCCACCCGGAGCTGGGAACTGTCCGGCGAACGCCTCGGCTAGCTCGCGGTGCTCCCACTGCAGCAGGTGTACGACGCCCCGGCCGGTGTCCTCGAGGCGGTGGCGCAGGTCGGAGTCGGGGTCGAGCAGGGCCAGCAGCCGGCCGTCCTCGCCGCCGGCCACCATCAGCGACGAGACGGTCAGCCCGGCGCGAGACCGTCGGCCCGAGCCCGAGGTCCACAACGTGACCCCGCCACCGAGGCGCCCGCGCAGCTGGCGCACGGGGTCAGCCTCGGGATCGAGGAACGGGTGGTCGGAGTGGATGGTCATGCGAGCAACCGGAGGTCGGTCGAAGACATGTGCGCAAGGTAGCGCGGTTCACCCCGAGGGGCGGGCGAGCCAGACCAGCACGGCGGGGATGCACATCGCCAGCGGTAGTGCCACCACGACCAGGTAGGCACGCCCCGGCTCGCCGCGCAGCTGGGAGCCCGACAGCAGGATCCCGAGGGCGGCCGCGGCCGGCGAGACCCACATCGCGAGCCACGCCCAGTCGGGCATGCCGAAGTACAGGGCGCGGTAGCTGACCACCGCGTTGTAGACCATCCCGAGGGCGACCAGGGCCGCGAGGACGCCGACAAGGTTGTTCTCGGCCTCGCCGTCGCCCCCGCTCAGGCCCCACGCGGTCATGCCGGCGACCGTCGGGACGCTGAGCGCGGCGACGAGCGTGGCGAGGACGAGCAGGGTGGTCGGCACGCGCAGAGGTTAGGGCGCGAGGAGGCCGTGGATGGCGGTTTCCGCCCAACTCAAGCGGGGCGCGGCAGTCGCAGCTCCCACTCGGTGCCCTGGCCGGGCGCCGAGTGGATCGTGGCGGTGCCGCCGATGTCCTCGAGCCGGCCGATGATCGACTGCCGTACGCCGAGCCGTCCCTGCTCCGCGGCCTCCTCGAGGCGACCGGCGGGGATGCCCGGGCCGTCGTCACGCACCGACGCCACCCAGCTGTCCCCGAGCTCCTCCAGCAGCACCCACGCCTCCGCGTCCTGGCCGACGTGGTGCCGCACGTTGCTCAGGCACGCCTCCACGGCGGCGACCAGCTCGTGCCCGGCAGCGGCCGGGACCAGCACGCGTCCGCCCGGCACCGAGACGTGCACCGACGGGGTCTGCAGCGCGAACAGCAGCTGGACGAGGTCGACGTCGCCCTCGGGTGCCCCCAGCTGGCGCGACTCCCCCTGCACCAGGCCGCGCAGCTTCACCTCCTGCTCCCCCGCCAGCAGGCCGAGCTCGGCACCCTCGGGTCCCAGCTCGGGCCCCCTCCGCTGGACCAGCGCCAGCACCTGCAGTACGCCGTCGTGCACCATCCGCGCCAGCCGCTGCCGCTCCGCTGCTGCGGCCGCGGCCCGCTCGGCACGGTCGCGCTGGGCGGCCATCTGCTGGAGCAGCTCGGAGAGGAAGCCGACGATGGCGCCGCCGAGGACCAGCAGGAAGATGTTGCCGTAGTCCCCCTGGTCGAAGCCCTGCCGGATGGCCAGGTCACCGGCCACGACGACGACCGCCGCGACGAGCCCGCCGACCAAGCGCCAGGCGATCGCCCAGGCCAGCACCACGCCACACACCCAGAAGCCGGGCAGGGTGGCGTTGTAGTCCCCCTTGACCCACGGCGTGAGCCCGATCGCCACCACGGCCACGAGCAGGTCGGCGACCAGCAACCACGGCGTACGGCGCGCGGGCGCGTCGTACGCCCAGACCACGAACGCCGTCCAGACGACCAGGCCGCCCATCACGAACCAGCCGGCCAGCGGATGGTCGTAGGTGTCGAACCGGAACAGGTAGAGCCCGACCGCGTTCAGCAGCACCACGAAGCGCAGCACCCCGAGGGCACGGAACATCGTGTCCTGCACCGGCGCATGCGGCTCCAGCGCCGGGTGCGGCCGGGTGGCCCCCGCCACGTCGCTCAGGAGGCCCGGGGCTCGGAGTCGGGCTCGGCCTCGGGACCGGGACCGGACTCAGCGTCGTCCTCCGCAGCCGCCTTCGCCTCGGCGGCGGCGAGCTCCTTCTCGACCCTGCGCTGCTCGGCCTCCGCCTTCTTCGCCTCGGCCTCGGCCCTCTTCTGCTCCTCCTTGGCCACGGCGGCGTACTTGTCGACGTACTCCTGGCCGGAGAGCCGCATGATCTCGTACATGATCTCGTCGGTGACCGAGCGGAGGATGTAGCGGTCGTTCTCCAGGCCCTCGTAGCGGGAGAAGTCCAACGGCCGGCCGAAGCGGACCACCGGGCGGGTGAAGGAGCCGAACTTCTTGCCCGGAGGCGCCACCACGTCGGTGCCGACGACAGCGACCGGGATCACCGGGACGCCCGTCTCGAGCGCGAGCCGGGCCACCCCGGTCTTGCCGCGGTAGAGCCGGCCGTCGTGGGAGCGGGTGCCCTCGGGGTAGATCCCGAACAGCTCCCCGCTCGCCAACACCCTCTCGGCGGCGGTCAGCGCGCCCTCGGCGGCCGAGGCGCCGGAGCGGTCGATCGGGACCTGGCCGGAGCCGGAGAAGAACTTCTTCTGGAACCAGCCCTTGATGCCGGGGGTGTTGAAGTACTCCGCCTTGGCCACGAAGGTGACGCGTCGGGCGAGGGTGAGCGGCATGAAGAGCCAGTCGGCGTAGGAGAGGTGGTTGCTCGCGAGGATGGCAGGGCCTTCCTCAGGCACGTTCTCCGCTCCCGAGACACGCGGGCGGAAGATGACCCGCAGCAGTGGGCCGAGCGCGACCCACTTCAAGAACCAGTAGAACAACCCGACACCTCCGCCTCTCCCTCTGGACGAACCCTAGCCCTTACCTGACATCTGCTTCGCACGCGTGACACGATTGCCGGAGCCATCCACGACGCCCTGCAGGAGACCCCGTGACCGTGCAGCCCCAGGCAGAACCGTTCCACTTCGCGGGCAGCCCCGACACCCCCCAGGGGAAGATCGGCGTGCTGCTCAGCCACGGCTTCACCGGCTCGCCCGCGTCGATGGTTCCCTGGGGCAAGTACCTCGCCGAGCGTGGCTACACGGTCGCGGTGCCACGGCTGCCCGGCCACGGCACCAAGTGGCAGGACATGGTGCTGACCACGTACGACGACTGGTACGCCGCCGTGGAGCGTGAGCTCGAGGCGCTGGCCGCCCGCTGCGACCACGTGTTCGTCGGCGGGCTGTCGATGGGCGGCGGACTCGCGCTGCGCCTGGCCGAGACCCACCCCGACCTGGTCACCGGCGTGATCCTCGTCAACGCCGCGGTGGCCAGCAGCAACAAGCAGCTGCTCGCCGTACCCCTGCTCAAGAACGTCGTCGCGGCCATGCCCGCCATCGGCAATGACATCAAGAAGCCCGGGGTCGAGGAGCACGGCTACGACAGGACGCCGCTCAAGCCGCTGCACTCCATGATGCGCGGCTGGAAAGCGGTGCGGCAGGACCTGCACAAGGTGGCCTGCCCGCTGCTCGTCTTCCGCTCTGCGGAGGACCACGTCGTCGACCCGTCCTCGGCACGCATCATTCTGTCCAAGACCTCGTCGACCGACGCCCGCGAGCGGGTGCTGGACAACAGCTACCACGTCGCGACCCTCGACAACGACGCCGAGACGATCTTCGCGGAGTCCGCGGAGTTCATCGAGCGCGTCGTCGCCACGGGCCACGGCGCGCCCGCGGCCGAGCCGGTCCGCGAAATGAGCGAATGAGGCGTCGTGACCACTCCGCAGGACCCGCGCGACCCGGCCGGAGAGCCGGGGCGTGACGAGGACGCCCTGTGGCGTTCCATCATCGAGCACTACGGCGACCGCCCCGAGCTCGACGAGCCGGCCGACGACCCCGAGTGGGAAGTGCCGGGCTCGCCGCGCGGGCTCGACGAGGACGACGACGACGTCGAGGTGTCGTACGACCGCGAGGAGCACTACGTCCCGCCGGCTCCCCCACCGGTGCCGCGGCCGACGACCCACCGGCTGATCGCCTGGGTGGGGCTGTTCGGCGTCCCGACGTTCGTGCTGATCGCCCTGGTGCTCAAGGTCGCGCTGCCGTCGTGGCTCGGGCTGCTGCTGATGGCGTGGTTCGTCGGCGGGTTCATCTACCTGGTCGCGACGATGCGCCCCGACAACCACGACGGGTACGACGACGGCGCAGTCGTCTGAGTTTCAGCGCGCCCGGGTGCGGGCGAGGTCGGCCACGCCGATGACCCCGGCCAACGGGCCGAGCTCGGCAGCGACCAGGTCGGGCTCGAGGCGGTGCCCGGCACCCACCAGCGACTCCGCCATCGCGGTGCGAGCGGGTGCGAGCAGGAGCTCCCCGGCCGCGGAGACACCACCGCCGACCAGGATCACCTCGGGGTCGAACGCGGCGGCCACGTTGGCCGCACCCAGCCCGAGCCAGCGAGACACCTCGGCGTAGGCGGCGAGCGCCACCGGGTCGCCCTCGTGAGCGGCGGCGGTCAGCGCGGCACCCACCAGGTCGGACCCCGCGTCCGCAGCCAGCCGGGCCAGGGCGCGACCGGAGCAGTACTGCTCCCAGCAGCCGCGCCGCCCGCACTGGCAGGGCAGCCCGTCCGGCACCACGACCATGTGGCCGAACTCCCCCGCCATCCCGTTGGCACCGCGGTGGAGCGTGCCCCCGGTCAGCAGGGCACCGCCGATGCCGGTGCCGAGGGTCAGCATCACGACGTGCTGGCAGCGCTGGGCGGCACCGAACCTTGCCTCGGCCCACAGGGCGGCGTTGGCGTCGTTGTCCACCAGCACCTCGCCGACCACGTGCTCACGGAGTCGTCGGCCGAGGTTGGCGGCGAGCGGCTCGTCGCGCCACGGCAGGTGCGGAGCGAACCGGACCCGCTCCCCCTGCGCGTCCACGAACCCGGCGGCGCCGATGCCGACGGTGCTGCGTCCGTAGCGGCTGGCCAGCGCACTCACCGTCTCGACGAGGGCGTCCTCGACGTCCTTCGTGCTCACCTCGTCGAGGTGGTTGCGGGCCGGGTCGATCGAGACCAGCGGGGTGTCCCCGATCTCGGTCTCGAGCACGCGCCCGGCCTCGTCCACGACCGCCGCGAGCACCTTGGTGCCGCCGATGTCGACGCCGATCGCGGGAGGCGTGAACCGCTCGCGGCTGCGGAACGCCCTCACTGGGCTCTGCTCATTGCGACCGGGCGAGGTCGGCGACACCGATCAGGCCGCCGGCGTTGCCCAGCTGGGCCTGGCGCACCTCGAGCATGGGTCGGTGGGTCCGCCCGGTGACGTGGCTCGCGAACGCGTCCCTGATCGGGTCGAGCAGCAGGTCACCGGCCTCGGCGACCCCGCCGCCGATCACCACGACGGTGGGGTCGAGCACGGCTGCCAGCGTGGCCATGCCCTGGCCCACCCAGCTGCCGACTTCGGCCAGCCGGGCGCGGGAGAACGCGTCGCCCTCCTGGGCGAGCTCGGTGACCATCTGGCCGGTGATGTCGGCGGCACTCCCGCCGGCGCGCTCGATCAGCTCGCGGGCGGCAGCCGGATCCTCCGCCGCCTGCTCCCGGGCCATCCGCTCCAGCGCACTGCCGGAGCCGTAGGACTCCAGGCAGCCGAGGTTGCCGCACCCACACCTGACGCCGTTCGGCACCATCCGGATGTGCCCGACCTCGGCGCCGAGGCCGAAGCCACCACGCAGGACGCGGCCGTCCATCACGATGCCGCCACCGACGCCGGTGCCCAGCGTGAGCATCAGCAGGTTCTCGACGTCCGCCCCGGCACCGAAGGTGAACTCGCCCCAGGCCGCCGCGTTGGCGTCGTTCTCGACCACCACGGGCAGGTCGATGACCGCCTGCAGGTGCTCCTTGAGCGGCTCGTCGCGCCACGCGAGGTTGGGCGCGAACAGGATCGTGGACCGGTCCCTGTCGACGAAGCCGGCCGCGCACACCCCCACAGCCTCGACCTCGCGGTCGCCGGAGACCCGGTCGACCAGCTCGTCGATGGTGCGGACAATCTCGGCCGGGTTGGTGGCCGGAGAGTCGGTGCGCTCGCGGTTGACCAGGTTGCCGTCCTGGTCGACCAGGCCCGCCGCGATCTTGGTGCCGCCGACGTCCACGCCCACGGTGTAGGTCATCGGTCGTCCCCCCACGACTCGCCGGACTCGTCGTCGAGGTCGATCCTCTCCACCGGAGCGGCGGTCTGGCTGCCGCCGGTGTGGGTGGCCAGCAGGCCGGCCGCGGCCTGCATCAGGGAGCTGGCCGCGACGGCCAGGTGGTCGCGGACTTCCGGGCTGGTCTGGCGCACGACGTGGATGACCTGGCAGACCGGGCAGTAGCGGCAGTCCTGGCCGCCGGTCGCGACATGGTCGTTGATGCCCTTGACCGCGTCGCCGAAGGCGCTCGCCGCCCCGGCTGCCGACCCGGCTGCCGACCCGGCGTACTCCGGACCCTGCTCGCGCGCCCAGTCCGACAGCGCCCCGAAGAGCTTGGCGGCCTCCTCGCCGACACTGCCGACCGGCTCGCGGGGTGCCTCCCCCGCCGCGTGGTGGGGGTCGTGCTCACGGTCGCTCACGGCTGGTCCTCCTGGTCGAACCGGAACCGTACCTGCAGCGACCCGTCCTCGACCCGGGCCCCCGTGACGGTGTGCCGCGCGAGCGCCGCGGGGAGGGCCAGCAGCCGGCGGTAGGAGTCGACGGTGACGACCAGCTCGTCGCCGTGCCGAGCCAGGTCGACGTCCTGCCGCTGGGCGAACGGCAGTGCGATCCGCAGCACGGCGCCGGTCTCGGTGCGGGTGATGGTCATCGGTCCCTCGCCGGTCGGGATCGCCAGCGGGTCGTCCCCGTCGTACGCCGCCTCCGCGAACGTGGCCAGCGACTCGGGACCCACCGGCTCCCCGGACTGGTAGTCCGAGAGCCAGATCGGCAGGTCGACGAACGACTGGCGCACCTCCTCGAGCACCGCGCGTTGCGAGTCGACCCAGCCCTGGCGCCACGCATCGCCCTCGCCCTGTGGGAAGACGCGGTTCGCGATCACGCCGTCCACGCGGTAGCCGTAGAGCGACAGCGTGGTCAGCGAGCGGCGAGCCTCGGCGACCACCACCGTCTCGGGGGTGAGCACCAGCCGCACCGAGGAGTCCTTCTCGGTGAGGATCTGCTGCACCTCCTCGAGGTCGCGGTGCAGCCGCTCGACGGCGTCGAAGACGTTGTCGTGGGGCATCGGCACGCCGGCCGCCCTGGTCAGCACGGGCTTGAGCGCCTTGACCACCCGGCGCTCCACCGGGAACACGCGCGTCATGTACCAGCCCAGCGCCTCCGGCAGCGCCAGCAGGCGCAGCGTCTCGGCGGTCGGGGCGCAGTCGACCACGATGACGTCCCACCGGCCGCTGACCGCGTGGCTGCGCAGCTCCAGCAGGGCCAGCACCTCCTCGGCCCCGGGGATGACGGTGAGCTCCTCGGCGGTGATCGGATCGACCCCGGCAGCGTCGAGCACGGAGACGAGGTAGCCCTGGATCTCGCTCCAGGACCGCTCGAACCGCCGCTGCGCGTCCACCTGCTGCACCCACAGGTCGGGGGCCACCTCCGTCGGCTCGGGGCCCACGCGCAGGCCGAAGGCGTCACCGAGCGAGTGGGCCGCGTCGGTGGAGAGCACCAGGGTGCGCTGGCCGGAGCGGGCTGCGAGGGTCGCCGTACCGGCGGCGCTGGTGGTCTTGCCGACCCCGCCCTTGCCGGTGAACAGGATGATGCGGGCGCCCATGCGCTGGCTCAGCCCAGCGCCTCGACGCGCTTCTTCAGGCCCTTCAGCGCCGTGTCGATGATGATCTTCTCCGCCTTGCGGCGCAGCAGCCCGATCATCGGGATGTTCAGCTCGACGGCGAGGCGGTAGGTCACCTCGGTGCCCGCCCCGGTGGGGCGCAGCTCGTAGGTGCCCTGCATGGTCTTGAGCACCTTGCCCTCGACGAGGTGCCAGTGCACGGCGTCGTCGCCCTCCCAGTCGTAGGCGAGGGTGTAGGAGTCCTTGATCGGGGTCGCCTCGAGGTCGAAGTGCACCTTGTCGGCGCGCCCGTTGGCACCCGGCTCGACGACCTCGGCACGCTTCATGCCCTGCACCCACTCCGGGTAGGCCGGGAAGTCGGCGATGACCGCCATCACCTCAGCGGGGGTGGCGTCGACGACGATGCTGGAGGTGGTCTGGTCGGCCATGCGCAAAGGCTAGCCGAACGCACTGTCCGCCCCTCGCCCCATCCGTGCCGCGTGACGAGCAACACGAGTAACGTGCACGGGCGGAACAACTCGGCGAAAGAGGTGTGAGCGTGCGTGAGTACTCCACGGCACTCGAGGTGAGTGTCCCGACGGTCGGCAACCTCACCGACGACGTGGTCGCCAACGCGAGCGACAGCCCCGACCTGGTGTCGTTCTCACGGCGCGAGGGCTCCGAGTGGACAGACGTCACCGCCGCGGAGTTCGCCACCGAGGTGCGCGAGGTGGCCAAGGGCCTCATCGCCGCCGGGGTGGAGGCCGGCGACCGGGTGGCCCTGATCTCACGCACCCGCTACGAGTGGACCCTGCTCGACTACGCCATCTGGTTCGCCGGCGCGGCCACGGTGCCGGTCTACGAGACCTCGAGCGCCAGCCAGGTGGAGTGGATCCTCGGCGACTCCGGCGCCAAGGCGGTCATCGCCGAGACCGCGGACCACATGGGCCGGGTCAAGGAGGTGCGCGACAGCCTCACCGACCTGCACCACGCGTGGTCGATCGAGGACAACGCGGTCGGCGTGCTCCGCACCCTCGGCCAGGACATCGACGACGAGACGCTCGAGGCCCGTCGTACCCAGGCCGGGCCCGACGACCTGGCCACCCTGATCTACACCTCGGGCACGACCGGGCGGCCCAAGGGCTGCGCGATCACCCACGGCAACTTCATGTTCGAGCTCACCACGGTGATGGCCGACCTCGAGGAGCTGTTCGCCGAGCGCGAGGACGGCTCCCGCCCCTCCACCCTGCTCTTCCTGCCGCTCGCCCACGTCTTCGCCCGGATCATCCAGCTCGCCTGCGTCCGCGGGCGGGTCCGGCTGGCGCACTCGGCCAGCATCAAGACCCTGATGGACGACTTCGCCGACTTCCGGCCCACGTTCATCCTCGCGGTCCCCCGGGTCTTCGAGAAGGTGTTCAACACGGCCTCCCAGCGCGCCGTGGCCGACGGCCGGGGCAAGATCTTCGACCGCGCCACCGACGTCGCCATCGCGTGGTCGCGGGCGCAGGAGAACGGCGGCCGGCCGAGCGTCCTGGTCCGGGCCCAGCACGCACTCTTCGACCGACTGGTCTACACCAGGCTGCGCACCGCGCTGGGCGGAAATTGCGAGTACGCCGTCTCCGGCGGCGCACCCCTCGGCGAGCGGCTCGGCCACTTCTACCGCGGTATCGGGATCAACGTCCTCGAGGGCTACGGACTGACCGAGACGACCGCCGCCCTGACCGTGAACCTCCCCGACGCCCAGAAGGTCGGCACCGTCGGCCGGCCCCTCCAGGGCACCAGCGTCCGGGTCGCCGACGACGGCGAGCTGCTGTTCCGCGGCGGCCAGGTCTTCGCCGGCTACTGGCACAACGACGAGGCGACCGCCGAGGCCAAGGAGCCGGACGGCTGGTTCCGCACCGGCGACGTGGGCGAGATCGACGACGAGGGCTTCGTCCGGATCACCGGCCGCAAGAAGGAGATCCTGGTCACCGCAGGCGGGAAGAACGTCGCTCCGGCCGTGCTGGAGGACCGCCTCCGCGGTCACCTGCTCATCGACCAGTGCATGGTCGTCGGCGACGGCCAGCCGTTCATCGCCGCGCTCGTCACCCTCGACCGCGAGACCGTGCCGACGTGGGCCGAGCAGCACGGCAAGACCACCGACATCGACGCCCTCATGGACGACCCCGACCTGCGTCGCGAGGTCGAGGCCGCGGTCGAGTCCGCCAACGAGGCGGTGTCGAAGGCGGAGTCGATCCGGGCGTTCACGATCCTGGCTTCCGAGTGGACCGAGGAGGGTGGCCAGCTCACCCCGAGTCTGAAGCTCAAGCGCAACGTGGTGATGAGCGAGCACCGCGACGACGTGGAGGCGTTCTACTCCCGCTGAACCAGCGCGGTTCACCCCACACCGCTCATTTCCGATTCGGCGTACAAATCGGACTCTGCTGAGGCAATCTGTCTCGTGCCGCCCGACACCCGATGTGGGTGGCATCCACGAGGTGGCACCGGCGCTCGCCGGTCCCCGGGACGAGATAGGTCAGAGGGTTCATGGATCGCAGGAAAGTGCTGCTCATCGCTGCGGCGTTCATCGCCGCACTCGGTACGTTGCTCGTGTTCCTCTACGTCCGCGGTGCCGACACCCGTGCCGACCAGAAGTACGACGCCGTACAGGTGCTGCGTGCGGTGAAGCAGATCAACCCCGGCGAGACCGTCGAGGCGGCCCAGGCCGCCGGCAAGATCGAGTCCGGCACCGTCTCGCGCAAGGACCTGCTCTCCGACGCGCTGAACTCGCTGGACTCGGTCACCGGCAAGGTCGCCGTCAGCGCGATCTACCCCGGTGAGCAGATCATCAGCAGCAAGTTCGGCGCCACCGGCGCTGGCACCGGCCTGACGATCCCCAAGGGCAAGATGGCCATCTCCATCAACCTGACCGACCCCGCCCGCGTGGCCGGCTTCGTCAACCCCGGCGACAACGTCGCCATCTTCATGAACGGCCAGGGCATCGGCAGCAACCCGCAGCAGTTCACCCGGCTGCTCCTGCCCAAGGTGGAGGTGATCGGTGCCGGCACCACGACTGTCGTCGCCACCACCACCACTGACGCCAGCGGCGCCCAGACCCAGGAGCAGCTGCCCAAGACGCTGCTCACCCTGGCCGTGAGCCAGGCCGAGGCCGAGCGGGTGCTCTTCGCGAGCTCCAACGGCGAGCTGGCCTTCGGGCTGCTCAACAACGACTCCGCCGTGGCGGCGAGCTCCGGCGTGACCCCGAACAACCTGTTCCGCTGAGTCCTGACTGACGATCCTCGCTGAAAGGACCCTCATGCCCATCCTCGTCGAAGCCGACACCACGACCGCCGGAGTGCTCACGCCCACCATGCCGTCGGGCTCCCAGGTCGTCGACCAGCCGGACGACGTGGACAGCTGGCTGGTCCGCCGCGGCGACTACGCCGTCGTGATCGGTCCCACGGTCGGGATGGCCGAGGCCTCGGTCCTCGCCGAGCGGCTGCGCAGCACCCACCCCGCCACGGGGATCGTCCTGATCCGTCACGAGCTCCACTCGGAGGTCTACGCCAAGGCCATGCACGCGGGCATCGGCGCCGTCGTGGCCGGGGACGACCCCGGCGGACTGGCCAACGCGATCTCGCGCGCCAAACAGACCTGGGAGGCCATCCACGGCCCCGCCGGCCAGGAGCCGGACAGCCAGGGACGCGTCCTCACCGTCTTCTCCCCCAAGGGCGGCGTCGGCAAGACCACGATGTCGGTGAACCTCGGTCTGGCCCTCGCCGGTGCCGGCAAGAACGTCTGCGTCGTCGACCTCGACCTCGCGTTCGGCGACGTCGCGATCACGCTGCAGCTGATCCCGGACCACACCATCGCCGAGGCCGCGGACACCGAGGACCACGTCGACTTCTCCCTGGTCAACACCCTGCTCACCCGGCACGAGACCGGCCTGATGATCCTCGCCGCTCCCACGCACCCGGAGGGCCGGGACCGGATCCCCTCCACGCTGGTGCGCGGGGTGGTGCAGACGCTGCGACGTCACTTCGACTACATCGTGATCGACACCCCGCCCGGCTTCGACGACCAGGTGCTCGGCGCCATGGACGAGACCGACGAGTGCATCATCGTCGCGACCCTCGACGTGCCGACGATCAAGAACACCAAGGTCGCGCTCGAGACCATGGACCTGCTCAACCTGCTCAAGCACAACCGGCACCTCGTGCTCAACCGCGCCGACGAGGAGGTCGGCCTGTCGCAGGCCAACGTGGAGAGCATCCTCGGCATGAAGGTGGCGGTCTCGCTGCCGAGCGCGACCGCCGTCGCCAGCGCCACCAACCACGGCCAGCCGATCGTGCAGTCCAAGCCGGACCACCCCGTCTCCCGGGCGATCGTCCACCTGGCCGACACGTTGGTCGGCGAGACCGAGCGGTCCCGTGTCAGCGAGCCCACCAAGCGCGGTCTCTTCAGTCGGCAGAAGAAGAAGGTTGAACGCCCATGAGCAGCCTCAGCGACCGCCTCGCCGCCCTCAACCGGGCACGGAGCGAGGACGACTCCGACAACCTGCCCGCCGAGCGCGAGGAAGTGGTTCCCAAGCGGCGGGCCGACGTGCCCACTGATGCGGTGACCGCCGAGGCACCCACTCCGCCGGTGAGCAAGCCGCAGCCCACTCCTCCGCGGCCCGCTGAGAACGGCAACGGCAACGGCCCGGTGCACACCACCACCGCCACGTCGGCGGCCAAGGACCGGTTCGAGGACCTCAAGGAGAGCGTGCACAACGAGCTCCTCTTGCAGCTCGGGCCGCAGCTGTACGACGCCAACCTCGACGCCACCGAGCTCGAGTCCAAGGTCCGCTCGGTCCTCAACGACGTGATGGCCGGCTCGAACCGGCCGCTCACGCGCACCGACCGCGAGCGGATCACCCAGGAGATCGCCGACGACATCCTCGGCTACGGCCCGATCGAGCCCTACCTGCGCGACGACGACGTCGCCGAGGTGATGGTCAACGGTCCGTTCAACATCTGGCTGGAGAAGAAGGGCAAGCTCGTCAAGGTCGACGGCACCTTCAAGGACGAGGCCCACCTGCGGCGCACGATCGACAAGATCGTCAGCCGCATCGGCCGCCGCGTCGACGAGTCCTCCCCCATGGTGGACGCACGCCTCCCCGACGGCAGCCGTGTGAACGCCGTGGTCCCGCCGCTGGCGATCGACGGCAGCACGCTGACGATCCGTAAGTTCGCCACCGACCCGCTGACCGTTCGCGACCTGATCAACTTCGGGTCGATGAGCGAGAGGACCGCGGACTTCCTCGACGCCTGCGTGCGAGGCCGCCTCAACATCGTCGTCTCGGGTGGTACCGGTGCCGGGAAGACCACCACCCTCAACGTGCTGTCCTCGTTCATCCCCGGTGACGAGCGCATCGTCACCATCGAGGACGCCGCCGAGCTGCAGCTCAAGCAGGACCACGTGGTCCGGCTCGAGTCGCGACCGGCCAACATCGAGGGCAAGGGCGCGGTCACCATCCGCGACCTGGTCAAGAACAGTCTGCGCATGCGACCCGACCGCATCGTCGTCGGTGAGGTCCGTGATGCCTCGGCGCTGGACATGCTGCAGGCGATGAACACCGGTCACGACGGGTCGATCTGTACGGTCCACTCAAACGGTCCGCGCGACACCTGCTCGCGCCTGGAGACGCTGGTGCTGATGGCGGGCATGGACCTGCCGATCCGCGCGATCCGCGAGCAGGTCGCCTCCGCGGTCGACCTGATCGTGCACCAGGCCCGCCTCAAGGACGGCACCCGTCGCATCACCCACGTCACCGAGGTGGAGCGGATGGAGGGGGACATCATCACGCTGCAGGACGTGTTCCTCTTCGACAACTCCGCCGGGTTCGACGCCGACGGCAAGTCGCTGGGCTCGCTGAAGGCGACGGGGCTGCGGCCGAAGTTCCTCGAGAAGATGCAGCACGCCAACGTGACCGTCGACCCGCGCATCTTCGCCACAGCGGGGTTCTAGTGATCCGGTCCTCCCTCCGTCGACTCGCCGCGCAGTCCCCTGCGCTGGCGCTGGTCGTCCTCGGCACGCTCCTTTCGGGCGCGCTCTGGACGGTGCCGGCGTCGGCCGCCGAGGCCGAGACCGCGTCGATCGACCACGCCCAGCCCGCCGACGGTGCGGTGCGCCTCCTGGTGACCGTGCCCGGCACGGAGGCGATCGACCTCGACGAGGTCGCCGTCACCATCGGTGGCAAGGACGTCGCCACCGAGTCCGACACCGCCTCGGACAGCGACGACGTGCAGCGCACCTCGATCCTGGCCATCGACACCAGCAACAGCATGCGTGGCACCCGGATCGCCGAGGCCAAGAAGGCAGCGGCCGCCTATCTCGGCGCCGTGCCCGCCAACGTCAAGGTCGGGGTGCTCACCTTCGACACCGACGTCGAGGTCGTCGTCCCCGCCGGCACCGACCGGGACGCCGCGCGCGAGGCCATCGCCGGGCTCACGCTGACGCAGGACACCGCCTTGTACGACGGCGTCCTCGGCGCTCTCCGCGCCGCGGGCCCGAACGGCGCCACCGCCGGCCAGCGCAAGGTGCTGCTGCTCTCCGACGGCAAGGACACCACCAAGACCACCCTCACCAGCGTCGTCGACGCGGTGAAGAAGTCCGGCGTGACCGTCGACGTCGTCTCCCTCCAGCAGGGAGACGAGGCCAACGCTCCGCTCAACGCGATCACCGCCGCGGGCAAGGGCACCATGCTCAACACTGCGGACCCGACCGCGCTCAGCGAGGCGTTCGCCGCCGAGGCGGACGACCTGGCCCGTCAGATCGTGGTCA
>DASSLA010000035.1:0-12864 GCA_035689885.1 Marmoricola sp.
ATCGTGGCGACCGGAGGCAGCAGCAGCCGGCTCGTCGACGTGCTCGCGCTGCTGCCCGACTCGGCGGCACGGCAGCTCGAGAGCGGGCAGGTCACGGTCGTGCGCGGTGTCGACGACGGAGCCTGGTGGCAGCTGGTGACCTCGATGTTCACCCACGTTGAGCTCCTGCACATCGGGTTCAACATGCTCGCGCTCTACTTCCTCGGCCCGATGCTCGAGTCGGTGCTGGGGCGTGCCCGGTTCGTGGCGCTCTACCTGGTCTCGGGCCTGTGTGGCTCGGCCGCCGTGGTGCTGCTCTCGGATGCCAACAGCCAGACCGTGGGCGCCTCCGGCGCGATCTTCGGACTGATGGGCGCCCTGGCCGTGGTCGCGACGAAGGTCGGTGGTCAGCTGCAGCCGATCCTGATGTGGCTCGGCCTCAACCTGGTCTTCACGTTCACCGTCGCCGGGATCTCGTGGCAGGGACACCTCGGTGGCCTGGTCGGTGGTGCCGTCCTCGGCGCGGCGATGGTCTACGCGCCGCGCCGGCACCGGGCGCTCGTGCAGTGGGGCGCGGTGGGACTCGTGCTCGTGCTCGCGCTGGCACTGGTGGCCGTCGGGACGGCGACCATCTGAGTCACCGGGGCGGCAACCCGTGAGTCACACCGGTGGAGTTCTCCACAGCTGGGGACAACCCTGTGGAGAACTACAGGGGTGTAACTAGCTCACTCCCACTTGGTGGCATAGGTGAAGCCGACCGCCATGAAGCCGATCCCGACCACCAGGTTGAACTGGTCGAGGTCCTTCATCACCGGGATGGCGTCCTCCTGGCCGACGAAGTAGAACAGCACGATCCAGATCAGCCCGATCAGGAAGCAGCCCAGCATCCCGATCACCACGCCGCGGCCCCGCCCGAGGGGCGTGTGCTTGTGCGCGAGCAGGGTGAGCCCCAGGAAGATCAGCAGGAACCCGATCAGGAAGTTCCACCGCTCGAGGTCGGCCATCCAGGGCAGCGGGTTGGCGGGCTCGTCGACGCCGGGGGCCGAGACGAACTCCGCGGCGTCCTTGGCGAAGTTGATGTACACCGCGATCCAGACGATGCCCGCCACCACGATCAGCGCGGCGATGACGGTCCGCGCGATCGAGGTCTCGTAGCCGCTCGTGACCAGGGGTGTGCGGGCGGACTTCTTCGACACGGTGACTGCTCCTGACGTGGGTCCTCGACAGCGCCCGTCCATGAGGGCGCGTCGGCTAGCGTAGTCAAGGCACGACCCCCAGAGAGCAGGCGCCCCGTGAGCAACCCCGCAGACCGCACCGGCCTGCGCGACCGACTTTCCCGTGGACTCCGGCTCGATGGCTGGCGGCTGGTCACCCTCGCCGTCTTCGTCGTCGCCGGCGCCCTGTTCATCACGAGTGCGATCACCTCCGGCGGGCTCGACCTCCGGGCCTCGAGCGTGACCGACCTCGACACCGTCGTACGGCAGGAGCGCGCGCGCACCGATGCCCTGCAGGAGCGGGTGGCGGCCCTGAACGACGAGGTCTCGAGGCTCGGCGAGAGCGTTGACGACGCGGGGGTCACCGAGCTGCAGGCCCAGGTGGAGGCGCTGCGCGGTCCGGCCGGATTCGAGGCCGTGCACGGGCCGGCGGTCACTGTGGTACTCGAGGACGCCCCCGAGCAGGACATCGCCGCCGCGGTGGAGAGCGGCCAGATCACCCGCGACGACCTGGTGGTGCACCAGCAGGACATCCAGGCGGTGGTCAACGCGCTGTGGCTCGGTGGCGCGGAGGCGATGACGCTGCAGGACCAGCGGGTGATCAGCACCACCGGCATCAAGTGCGTGGGCAACACGGTGGTGCTGCACGGCGTGCCCTACGCCCCGCCGTACGAGATCACCGCGATCGGCGACGTCTCAGCACTCCTGCAGGCCCTGGAGGAGAGCGAGTACATCGCCGGCTACCGCACCTACGTCGAGGCCTACGACCTCGGCTACGAGGTCACCGTGCAGGACGACGTCGAGATGCCGGCCTACCAGGGCAGCAACGAGCTCCGGTACGCCGACGAGGTGACCAGCCGGGGAACCGGCGAGGCCGACGACCTGTCCGACCGCTAGGGCGTTGGCGTCGTCGGTGGCGTCGCCGTGGGTGACTCGGTCGGGGTCGGCGACGGTGTCGGTGTGGGAGTCGGGGAGGGCGACGGCTCCTCGAAGGTCGAGACGACGATCGTCACCGTGCTGCCGCGGTCGAGCCGCTGGCCGGGCGCGGGGCTCTGCTGGAGCACTGTGCCACGCTCGGCCCGGGTGGTGCCGTCGTTGACCTTGCTGACCCTGAAGCCCGCCTCCTCGATCAGCCGGGTGGCCTCCCCCTCGGTCTTGCCACGCACGTCGGGCACGGCCTCGGGTCCGTCGGACCAACGCAACGTGACGCGCGTTCCTTCGGTGACGCGGGTGCCGGCAGGTGGCTGCATCTCCACGACCTCGTCCCTGGGGTCGTCGCGGTCGGTCTCCTCGAGAACGACCCGCAAGCCACGGCCGCGGAGCTCGTCGGCAGCATTGTCCTTGTCCTGACCGACCACGTCGGGCAGCGGGATGCGAGGTGGTCCGGACGAGACCACGAAGTCGACGGTCGCGCCGGGGTCGACGAGGTCGCCCGGCTGGGGCTGCTGGGAGATCACCCGGCCCCGGACGATGTCGTCGCTGGCGGCGGCGGTCACCTCGCCGACCTCGAGGCCGGCGTCGGTGATGGTGCGTTCGGCCTGGTCACGGGTGAGCCCCTCGACGGTCGGCACCGACTGCTGCTCGGGTGGGGACTCGAAGAGCCGGGGACCGAACACGAAGGCTCCGACCAGCAGGGCAAGGAGGAGCACGACCAGCAGGATGATCGGCCCGCGCCGGCGGTGCTTCTTGTCCTCCTCGTCGGCGGTCGCCTCCACGACGCTGGTGGCGTCGGTGGGGCTGTCGGGTGGGAGGAAGCCGGTGGCGGGCACGGGAGCGACGGCCGGCGCCTGCACCGGCTTGCCGGCCAGGTAGCGGTCGATGTCGGCCTTCATCGCCGCGGCGCTGGGGTAACGCTCCCCGACGTCCTTGGCGAGCGACTTCATCACGATCGCGTCGATCTCGGGGGTGAGGTCCTCGTCGAGACTCGAGGGGGGCGCCGCCTGCTCGCGCACGTGCTGGTAGGCCACGGCGACCGGGCTGTCCCCGACGAACGGAGGCCGGCCGGTGAGCAGCTCGTAGAGCAGGCAGCCGGTGGAGTAGACGTCGGAGCGGCTGTCCACGGTCTCGCCGCGGGCCTGCTCGGGGGAGAGATACTGGGCGGTGCCCACGACGGCCGCCGTCTGGGTCATCGTGCTCGAGGCGTCGGAGACGGCCCGGGCGATGCCGAAGTCCATCACCTTGACGTCGCCGGCCGGGGTGAGCATCACGTTGCCGGGCTTGATGTCGCGGTGGATGATCCCCGCCCGGTGGCTGTAGTCGAGGGCGGCCAGCACGCCGGAGGTGATCTCCAGGGCACGCTCGGGCAGGATCTTGCGGCCCTCGCGGAGGATGTCGCGCAGGGTCCGCCCGGCGACGTACTCCATCACGATGTAGGGCTGCGCGACGTTGCTGCCGTCGGTGGCCATCTCCTCGCCGGTGTCGTAGACCGACACGATCGCGGGGTGGTTGAGCGACGCTGCGGACTGCGCCTCGCGCCGGAACCTCGCCTGGAAGGTGGTGTCGCTGGCCAGGTCCGTGCGCAGCCTCTTGATGGCCACGGTGCGGCCGAGACGGACGTCGGTGCCCTTGCGGACCTCGGCCATGCCGCCACGGCCGAGAAGCTCGCCGACCTCGTAGCGTCCACCGATCCGGTGCGGTTCAGTCATCTACCCCTCAGTCCCCTTCACCGTCGCCGCCACCGCTGCCCTGGCCGCTGTTCCCGTTGCCGCTGCCACCGCTGCCGGGACCGCTGTTGTCGTTGCCGTTGCCCGGGACCTCCACGGGTGGCGGCTCCCCCCAGACCTGGAGGGTGATCGTCGTGCCGGGGTCGACCTGGCCGGTGGGCGCGAGGTCGGCGACGGTGTCCTGCTCCTGGTCACCCGGGTTGTCCCGTGGCTCGGTCGTGGTCCTCAGGCCCTTGGCCTGCAGCTCGGTCTCGACGATGCTCACCGAGCGGCCGATGTAGTCCGAGGCCACCACTTCGACCTGCTCGGGCTCTTCCTCGGGCTGGGTCTCGGTGGGCTCGGGCTCAGGAGTGGTCGCCTCGGCCGTGGGCGTGGGTGTGGGGTCGGGCTGCTGCTGGGTGGGGGTGTCGTCCTCCCACGGGCGGGTGAGCAGCAGCACCACCGCCACCAGCACGGCGAGGGCGAGGAGAGCCCACGGCCACCAGTTGCGGCGGCTCTCGCGGCGGTCGTCGTCCCGAGTCGGAGGTGTGGCGGCCACGCGCGTCGCCGTGGCCGGCGGGTCGGCGGCCATCACGCGGGTGGCGGCGGCCCCAGCGACCGGTGCGGCGACCGCGGTCGCCGGTGCCACGCCCGGATTGCCGGAGCGCAGCGCCGCAGCCAGCTCGGAGCCGTTGGCGTAGCGCTCGGCGGGGTCCTTGGCCATGGCGCGGCGGGTGATGTCGGCCAGGTCCTCCGGCACGGTGTCGTCCAGGGGCGGCGGCTCCTGGCGCAGGTGGGCGAGCGCGATGGACATCGCGCTGCCCTCGGTGAACGGCCTGCGGCCCTGGAGGCACTCGTAGAGCAGGACACCCAGCGCGTAGACGTCACTGGCCGGCGTCGCGGGCCTCCCCTCCGCCTGCTCGGGGGAGAGGTAGTGCGGCGTGCCGACGATCTCGCCCGTCCGGGTGATCGCGGCGGAGCCAGCGGCGTGGGCGATGCCGAAGTCGGTGACCTTGACCTGGCCCTGCGGGGTCACCATCAGGTTGGCCGGCTTGACGTCGCGGTGCACCAGCCCGGTCTCGTGGGCGACACCGAGCGCCTCGGCGGTCTGCGCGACGAGGGTGCGGACCTGCTCGGGGTCGAGCCGGTGGCCCACCGCCAGCAGCTCGGAGAGCGGCTTGCCGTCGACCAGCTCCATCACCAGGAACGGCGTCCCGGCAGCCTCGAAGATGCCGTAGTCGAAGACCGAGGCGATGTTGGGGTGGTGCAGCCGCGCGGCGTTGCGCGCCTCCGCCTCGAACCTGGCCCGGAACGTGGCGTCGTCGGCGTACTCCTGCTTGAGGATCTTGACCGCCACCTGGCGGCCGAGCACTGTGTCGCGGGCACGCCAGACCTCGCCCATGCCACCGGCGGCGATGCGCTCGACGAGCTCGTAGCGCTCGTAGTCGCCGCTGCGCGGAGGAGTGGTCACCCGATCACCGCCTCCATCACGGCCTTCGCGATCGGCGCCGCCAGTCCGCTGCCGGAGATCTCGTCGCGCGCGACGCCCGCGTCCTGGACGAGCACCGCCACCGCGACCGCGGGGGTCTCGGCGGGGGCGAACGACACGAACCAGGCGTACGGCGGGCGGTCCGGTGCGCTCTGCGCGGTGCCGGTCTTGCCGGCCACGTCGACACCCTCGATGGCGGCCGGCCGGGCGGTGCCGTTGTCCACGACCGAGACCATCATCTGGCGCAGGTCGCGGGACGCTGCCGAGCTCATCGCCGGCTGGTCGGGCAGCTGCTCGGGGTCGGTCTTGTCGATCACGTCGAGCTTGGGCGACCGGAGCTCGTCGACGAGGTAGGGCTTCATCACCACGCCGTCGTTGGCGATGCCGGCGCCCACCATCGCCATCTGCAGCGGGGTGGCCGCGACCTCGAACTGCCCGATCGCGGACAGCGCCGTCTGCGGGGCGTCGGGGTCCTCGGGGAACCTGCTCGCCGACTGGCGGGTGAGCGAGTCGTCGAGGTCGCTGAAGTAGCGCTGCCCGAAGCCGAACTTCTCCGCCGTCTCGCGCAGCCTGTCGTCACCGATCTTCATGCCCACGTCGCCGAAGGACACGTTGCAGGACACCTCGAGTGCGCGGGTCAGCGTGATGCGGTCGCCCCCACAGCTGCCGCCGCCGTCGTTGACGAGGTCGGTGTCGGTCTGCGGCAGGTCGAGGCGTGCGCCGCCGGGGACCTGGGAGTCGGGGTTGTACCTGCCCGAGTCGAGGGCGGCGGCCGCGGTCACCAGCTTGAACGTCGAGCCGGGCGGGAGCGTCTCCTCGATGGCCCGGTTGTCGAGCGGCCGGAGCGGGTCGTCCTCCAGCCTCCCCTTGACGTCGCCGATGGCGGCGAAGTCGTGGCTGGCGAGCAGGTTGGGGTTGTAGTCCGGGCTGGAGACCATCGCGAGGATCTTGCCGGTGCGGGGCTCGATCGCCACGACGGCGCCCTGCACCTTGTCGCCGAGCTTGCGCAGCCCCTCGAAGGCCGCGCGCTGGGCAGCCGGGTTGACGGTGAGGGTGACGCTGCCGCCCTTGGGTGACTCGTTGTCGACGAGGTCGACGACCCGGTTGACGAACAGCTTGGAGTCGCTGCCGGAGAGGATGGAGTTCTGGGTCGCCTCCACGCCGCCCAGGCCCCAGTCGCGGGAGAAGTACCCGGTCAGGTGGGCGAACTGGAAGGGGCGCGGGTAGTTGCGCTGGAACTTGTAGGCGTCGTCGGACTTGTTGCTCTCCGCGACCGCCCGGCCCCGCACCAGGATGGCGCCCCGCTCGCGGGAGAACTCGGCGTCGCGGACCCGCTTGTTGTCCGGGTGCTGGCTCAGCGAGGTGAGGTCGTCGGCCTGCCAGTACTGCACGTACGTGGCGTTGACCAGCAGGGCCACGAACAGCAGCATGCAGCCGGTCGCCAGGTTGCGGATGGGCTTGTTCATCGGATCTTCACCACCTGGGTGGCGTCGGCGTCGTAGTCCTCGTCGGGCTCGACCAGCTCCGGCGGTGGGCGCCGGGCCTGGTCGGAGATCCGCAGCAGCAGCGCGATGGCCGCCCAGTTGGCGACCAGGCTCGAGCCGCCGTACGACAGGAAGGGTGTGGTCAGGCCGGTCAGCGGGATCAGCTTGGTGACGCCGCCGATCACCACGAAGACCTGCAGCGCGAACACGACAGCGAGACCGGTGGCCACCAGCTTGCCGAAGTTGTCACGACAGATCAGCGCGGTGCGCAGGCCGCGCTCCACGAGGATGCCGTAGAGCAGGATGACCGCCATCACCCCGGTCAGGCCGAGCTCCTCGCCGAGCGAGGGCACGATGAAGTCGGAGTAGGAGTACGGCGTGATCTGCGGGTTGCCCTGTCCGAGCCCACGGCCCACCAGCCCACCCCACGCCATGCCGTAGAGGCCCTGCACGATCTGGTAGGCCCGGGCGTCGGGGTCGAACGGGTCGAGCCACGCCTGCACGCGCAGCTGCACGTGGCCCAGGAAGAGGTAGCCGACGTAGGCACCGATGGCGAACAGGCTGCCGCCGACGACGAGCCAGCCGGGACGCTCGGTCGCCACGTAGAGCATCACCAGGAAGAGGCCGAAGAACAGCAGCGAGGAGCCGAGGTCGTTCTGGAAGACCAGGATGCCGAGCGAGATCAGCCACATCGCCAGGATCGGGCCGAGGTCGCGACCGCGTGGCAGGTCGACGAACAGGAAGCGCCGCCCGGCCAGGGCGAGGGCGTCGCGGTGCAGCACGAGGTAGCCGGCGAATGCGACGACGAGCAGCAGCTTGGCGATCTCGCCGGGCTGGAAGCTCATCGGGCCGATGTTGATCCAGATGCGGGCGCCGTTGATGTTGCGGCCGATGCCGGGCACGAGTGGCAGGAGCAGCAGCACGATGGCGGCCAGGCCAGAGGTGTAGGTGAACGCCTGCAGCAGGCGGTGGTCGCGCAGCAGCACGATCACGGCGACGAACAGGATCACCCCGAGTGTCATCCAGATCAGCTGGGTGCCGGCGAAGCTGCGCGCCTCGCTGTCGCGGAGCTGGTTGGCCAGGTCGATCCGGTGGATCATCGCCAGGCCGAGGCCGTTGAGGGCCGAGACGATGGGCAGCAGGATCGGGTCGGCGTACGCCGCGAACCGGCGGATCACCACGTGGCAGACCACCACCAGCGCCGCGAGCCACGCGCCGTAGGTGAACAGGTTGACCGGGGTCTCGCCGTTGACCCCGAGGCCGACGGCTGCGTAGGCGCCGATGCCGACGACCAGGCTCATGATGAGCAGCACCAGCTCGGCGCCGCGCCGGCGGCGGTGCACGAAGCCCATCAGTCCGGACGGGGACTGGTCGCGCCGGCTCGCCTGCTGCTGTCCGAACGGGGTCATGACGCCTCGGTGCAGACGGCCGGCGTGGTCGACGGGGCAGTCGGGCTGGGGGAGGGGGAGGTGGTGCGCGGGCTGGGCTGCGCACTCGGCGAAGGCCGCGCCGACGGGCTCGCGCTGCCGCGGGGCGAGGTCCGCGGGCTGGGCGACGGGGTCGGCGTCGGCTCGGGGCAGATCACCATGCGCTCGAGCCGTTCGACGATGCCGCGGGCGTCCTCCAGGCTGCTGGCGCTGATGCCCTCGCGCACCTGGCGGGCGTTGTAGGTCGGCAGGTCGTCGAGGAGCAGGTCGCTGGACTCCCTCACCCGGTGCATGCGTACGCCGGGCAGGTCGGCCTCGACACCCTGGAAGATCACCACGGTGTCGTCGTTGTTGGCGACGTAGTACTGGCTCTGGGTCCAGCGGTAGCCGGCGAACAGGATCAGGCCCAGCACGACGAGGACCAGGACCAGCAGCGCCAGCCGACGTGCCCACGGGTGCTTCCGCGGCGGGCGGGGTGCGTAGCGCATCTCCTCCGGGTCGACCTCGTGCTCGTCCGACACCGGCTCGAGCTCGCCCGTGTCGGTGACCCGGGCGGCGCGACCCCCTCCGAGACCACGCCGGCGCGGCTGGTCGGCGGCGGCACCGACCAGCATCGGACCCGTGGCCGCAGCGGCGCTGTCGGGATCGAGCTCCGCGTCGTCGGCGACCACGTCCGCCACCACCACGGTGACGTTGTCGCTCGACCCCGCCTCCAGGGCGGCCTCGACCAGCGACACCGCCGCCTGGTCGGGCGTGCCCTCGGCGAGCAGCCGGGTGAGCTCGGCGGAGTCGAGGACCCCGGAGCAGCCGTCGGAGCAGAGCAGCAGTCGGTCGCCGACCGCCACCTCGAGGGTGAACACGTCCGGCTCGGGCTCGTGCACGCCGTCGACCGCCCGGAGGATGAGGTTGCGGTGCGGGTGCACCCGGGCCTCGTCCTCACTGATCCGGCCCTCGTCGATCAGGCTCTGCACGAAGGTGTGGTCGGTGGTCAGCTGGGAGAGGCTGCCGTCGCGCAGCAGGTAGCCGCGGCTGTCGCCGACGTGGCCGACGCCGAGGTGGGTGCCGTCGAAGATCGCGGCGGTGACGGTGGTGCTGGTGCCGTCGATCTCGGGCCGCTCGGCCACCAGCTCGGCGATCCGGTCGTGGCTGCGGTGGATGGAGCCGGCCAGCGCGGAGAGCATGTCGTTGCCCGGCGGCTCGTCGAGACGGCGCAGCTCCTGCACGGTCGCGGAGCTGGCGACGTCCCCGCGCGCGGACCCGCCGACGCCGTCGGCGATGACGAGCAGGTGGGGTCCGGCGTACCCGGAGTCCTGGTTGTCGCGCCTGACCCGGCCCACGTCCGAGAGCGCGGCGTAGTGCAGCTTCATGGACGGCTCCGCCGGGCGCTCACTTGCGGAGCTCCAGGATCGTCTTGCCGATGCGTACCTGGGTGCCGACCTGGAGGGCGGTGGCCTGGGAGATGCGGCTGGTGCCGACGTACGTGCCGTTGGTGGACCCGAGGTCCTCGACGAACCACTGGTCACCCGAGCTCGCGATCCGGGCGTGCCGGGTCGAGACGTAGTCGTCGTCGAGCCGGATCGCGGCGTCGTTGCCGCGACCGATCAGCAGCGGGCCGCCGTCGAGCGGGATGGTCTCGCCCTTGTTGCCGCCCTCGACGATGACGACCTTGGTCGGTTCGCCGCGGCGGGTGCGAGCCGGCTTGGACCTCGGCTTGGCACGACGCTCCTTGCGCCCGCGACGCTCGCGACCGCTCTCGCGGGAGACCCGGGCGCCGAACATGTCGGAGCGGATCACCGAGATGCACGAGAGCACGAAGATCCACAGGATCGCCAGATAGGCGAACCGGATCAGGACCAGGGTCAGCTCGGACAAGAACGCTCGCTCGACTAGGCGCCGTGCTTGAGGCGCAGGGACATGGTCGTGTTGCCGATCCTGATGGTGGCACCGTCGGCCAGAGTCGCCTTGTCGACGCGCCTGCCGTTGACGGAGACGCCGTTGGTGGAGCCCAGGTCGTGGACGCTGATGCGCGGGGCGCCGCCGGGGTCCTGCGACTCCTCGACCCGGATCTCGATGTGCTTGCGGGAGACCCCGGGGTCGTCGATGCGCAGGTCGGCGTCGTTGCCGCGACCGATCACGATGCCGGGAGGGAGCAGGGGCAGCTGCTCGCCGTTGAGCTCCAGGGTGGCGCTGGCACGGCCGATCTGGGTGTCGGTCGGGTCACCGCCGGCGACGTGGGTGCTGGCGATCGACTTGCTGCGCACCCGGAAGCGGCCGGTGGTCAGGTCCTCGCTCGGCTCGAGGGTGATGCTCACCGGTCCGGTGAAGACGTAGGACTGCTGCGCGGCGTGCTCGCGCAGCATCTCGGTGAGCTCGCGGGGCAGCTGCGGCCCGAGTCCCTCGAGGCGCTGGTGGTCGGTCTCGGACAGCTCGACGTGGAAGGTGTTGGGCACCAGTCGGCGGTCGCGGCTGAGGATCTGCGCGGAGTTGTCGATCTCGCGGTTGAGCGCGCTGGCGATCTCGACGGGCTGTACGGCGCTGCGGAAGGTACGGGCGAAGACCCCGGAGATCAGCTGCTCGAGCTTGTTCTCGAACCGTTGCAGTCCACTCACGGGGCCTCCCTTCCTGCTCGAGTGCACTAGGACGCTCCAGCGATCGTAGCGGGCGGGGTTCGCCGTCCCCTCGACCGGTTTGGGCGCCCGGACTCGCGTGGGATAACCTTGCGTCCGCTTCTGGCGCGAGTGGCGGAATAGGCAGACGCGCACGGTTCAGGTCCGTGTGCCCGAGAGGGCGTGGGGGTTCAACTCCCCCCTCGCGCACCAGCAGGCCCCGGGACATCGGTTCCGGGGCCTCGCGCTTTCTCCGGTGACGCGCCGCGGCGGTCGTGGCGTCGTGTTCGGATCCGCGCCATGTGAACGATCTGTTCGGCGATTCGATGCCGGGTCCCACGCTCACCCGACGTCGCGCTGAGACGAACTGATCGTCGAAATGGCGGTGACGGCTCGGTCTACGCTCCTCGAATGAGTGAGCAGGAGATCCGAGACGTCCTCGACGCCTACGCCGCCACCGTCCACGCCCGCGACGTCGACGGCCACGTCGGGCTGTACGACGACGACGTGCACCTCTTCGACGCCTGGGAGGAGTTCGAGGCCCGAGGCAAGGAAGCGCTGCGTGCCGCCACCGAGCAGTGGTTCGGCTCGCTGGGGGAGGAGCGGGTGCGGGTCACCTTCGACGACGCGATCGTGGTGGCCGACGGTGACGTCGGCTTCGTGCACGCGGCGGTGGTCTTCGCCGCGGAGACCGCGAGCGGGGAGCGCGTGCGCGCGATGAGGAACCGGTTCACCTTCGGCCTGCGCCGTGACGGCCGCTGGCGCATCGTCCACCAGCACTCGTCGCTGCCGATCTCGATGGTGACCATGACGGCGGTGCCGCCCCCGGCCTGACGATCGCACTGACCGATGACCCGGTCGGCAACCAGAACTGCCCGCTCGGCGTACTCCCGGCCTCAGGACTCGAGGCGCTCGTCGTCGGGTCCGGTTTCCGGCCCCTCCGCCGGCTGCACCGAGAGCCGGGTGATCCGCAGCCCGTCCACCTCGGTGACCACGATCTGGTGGTCGCCCACCAGCACCGTGTCGCCCACCTCGGCCAGCCGGCCCAGCCGGTGGATCACGAAGCCGGCTGCGGTCTCGTAGGGGCCCTCCGCGAGCTCCACCCCCGCTCGCTCGCCGAAGTCCTCGATGCTCATCCCGGCGTCCAGCACGCCGCCCTCGGCGGGCAGCTGCTCCTCCGGCAGGTCGTACTCGTCGCGGATGTCGCCCACGAGCTCCTCGACGAGGTCCTCGAGGGTGACGATGCCGTCGGTCCCGCCGTACTCGTCGACGACGATGGCGAGGTGGGCGCCGTTCGCGCGCATCCAGGCCAGTGTGGGGAGCAGGTGCTTGGTGGCGGGCAGGAACGGCACCGGGCGCACCAGCTCGCGCAGCGGTGCGTGCGGGTCGACGCCCAGCAGGTCGCGCACGTGCACGAACCCGCGGATGTCGTCGATGTTGTCGCCGTAGACCGGATAGCGCGAGTAGGGCCCGCCGCTCACCTCCGCGATCGCGTCCGCGGCGGTGCTCCGCAGCGGCAACGAGGCGACGTCGCCGCGTGGTCGCATCACCTCGCTCAGCGAGCGGTCGCCGGCGTCGAAGACCTCGCGCAGGATCGACTTCTCGTCCTCCTCGAGGTCCTGGTTGCGGTCGACCAGATAGCGCAGCTCCTCGTCGGTGACCTGCTCCGAGGTGGCCCCCGGGTCTCCGCGGAGCAGCCGGACGACCAGGTCGGTGGACCTGGAGAGCAGCCAGATCACCGGACGCATCAGCTGGGCGAACCGGTCGAGCGGCGGCCCGACGGCGAGGGCGACCACGCTCGAGCGCTGCAGCGCCAGCCGCTTGGGCACCAGCTCGCCGAGCACCAGGGAGAGGTAGGCGATGAGCAGGGTCATCGCGACCAGCGCCACGGTGTCGGCGGCGTCGTCCCCGAGCCCGAGGTCGGCGAGGTACGGCGCCAGGTCGGGCGCCAGGGTCGATCCGCCGTACGCCGCGGAGAAGAAGCCGGACACCGTCACCCCGATCTGCACCGCCGCGAGGAACC
>DASSLA010000036.1:0-4506 GCA_035689885.1 Marmoricola sp.
TGCATGCCTCTGGAGGTCGGCCGGACCCAGCTGCAGCTGGCCCGCAACCTTGTGGCTGGCGAGCGCGACGCGGCCATCGAGGAGGCACGGCGCGCGCTGGCGTCGTTCGAGGCACTCGGAGCGGCGCGCGACGCTGACGAGGCCGCCAGCTTCCTGCGTGGGCACGGGGTTGTGGCGACCCGGGCGGCGTCCCGAGGGTTCGGGACCCTGACGAAGCGCGAGCTCGATGTCCTCGAGCTCCTCGGCGAGGGCCTCTCCAACCCCGACATCGCCGAACGCCTCTTCATCAGCCGCAAGACCGTCGAGCACCACGTCGCGAGCGTGCTCGCCAAGCTTCACCTCCGTGGTCGGGGCGAGGCTGCCGCCTTCGCGATCCGCAACCTCGGCGCGGAGCGAGGTTCGGCCCCGAAATAGGCGAACTCACCGATGGCGGCGAACGTCGCCGGCCGCAGCCTTTCGTTCTAGAGGCGAAAGGACGCAGCCATGAACGAGCCCGGGAAGCAACCGATCGGGGAGCACGCGGTGGTGATCGGTGCCAGCATGGCCGGCCTGCTTGCCGGGTGCGCACTCTCCGAGCGCTACCGGCGCGTCACAATCATCGAACGCGACAGGTTGCCTGCGATCGGCGAGGGACGCAAGGCGGTGCCCCAGGGACGGCACGCTCACGCGCTGCTGGCCAGTGGCCAGCAGGCCATCGAGGCACTACTGCCGGGGATCACCGCCCAGCTCGTCCATGCCGGTGCGCGACCTGGCGCGTCGATGAGGGAGATCCGGATGGTGCTCGCCGGTCACCCGATCACACAAGATGCGGTCGGGACCGACGTGCTGCTCGCCAGCAGACCGTTGATCGAAGGCCATGTCAGACGGCGCGTGCTGTCGATCGACAACGTCTCGGTACGCGAGTGCTGTGATGCAGGCGCTCTGCTCACATCCCCTGACCGACGCCGCGTCACCGGGGTGCGACTGCGGGACCGGACACGGGAGGGGGCCGGGGAGCAGCTCAACGCCGACCTCGTCGTGGCGGCAACCGGTCGCGATGCTCGAGTAGCCACCATGCTCGAGGCACTCGGCTACGCACGGCCGAAGCAGGACCAACTCAGCGTCGACATTCACTACGTGAGCCGACGACTTCGCCTGCATCCCGGGGCGCTCGGCGCCGACAAGGTTGTGCTCATCGGCGCGCGACCGGGGCAGCCGCGAGGGCTGATGCTCCTCGAGCAGGAGGACCATTGGATCCTCACCATGTCCGGCTATGGGGGCGAGCACCGGCCACCGACCGACGAGCATGGTTACCTCGAGTTCGTCGCAACGGTGGCGCCGCCCGACGTGCTAGCGGCAATCCGTCGGGCGGAACCGCTGAGCGACCTGACTACCTACACCTTCCCGACAAGCCTGCGTCGACGCTACGAGCGGATCAAGCGTTTCCCGGACGGCCTGCTGGTGGTAGGCGACGCCATCTGCAGCTTCAATCCGTTGTACGGGCAAGGGATGTCGGTCGCTGCCCTGGAGGCGATGGCCCTGCGCGAGTGCCTTGCCGGCGGCGAGCGACGGCTCGCGAGGCGCTTCTTTCGCGCTGCCGGAAAAGTAGTCGACCAGGCCTGGGATATGGCGATCGGTGGCGACCTGGCGTTGCCGGAGGTGTCCGGACATCGTTCCCTCGTGCTGCGGATAACGAACGCCTACGCCGAGCGCATCCTGCGGGCTGCCGAGCACGACCCGGTCGTTGCAGCAACCTTCGGCGACGTGAGCGACTTGGTGGCACCACCGCAGGTTCTGGTTCGCCCCTCGTTCATCTGGCGGGTGCTGCGTGGGAATCGCAGACGGCCGGTCGCGACGCCGGATATGGTCCAACCCGCCGAGCACCAGTCCCTCATCCTCGAGCTGAGCCGACGGGCGGTGACGAAGTCAGGACGCACCGAGCGGTGACTGGCGAAGGCGCTGTGCTGCGGTCCACTTGCCCAGCGTGCGAAGGGCTTCGTCCCTTGATTGGACACGATCGTCTGTTCGGGGCCACCCGATCCGCCGGAGCTGCCCGGTCATCCAACTATGGCCGGTCGTCCCGGCCGGCTCGACGGCGAGGGCAGCCGCCGTCCCGTTGAGGTGTGGGACGCGGGGCAGCCGTCTCGATTGCGGGTCGTCAACGGCGCACCCGATAGCGCAGGTGAAGCACCCGGTTGCCCTGAATCACCACGTCAGGATCCTCCACCAGGTGCTGTGCGTCGACCGACGCGAAGTAGCGCTCGCCGGACCCAACACCACTGGTACGACGTCCATGCGCACCTCGTCGACCATGGCGGCGGCAGGCATCTGGCCACCGATGTCGTGCGCGGGACCTCGACGATGCGGTGACCTAAAGCTCCTCCGCCTTGGCCATGGCTGGGACGTCTACGGCCCCTTCAAGATGCCGACCCTTGCCCACGGGACTGGCAGCGGCCGGCCGGCGCCTTCGCCGCGCGCCCGCGCCCGAGCGAGGTGCGCGCTGGATCTCGAGCACCCGCCTACTCCCGCGTCGCTGAGTTGAATGGCAGTGGTCGGGTCGCGATCGCTTCGAAGGTGGCCCAGTCCGGCCGCGCCTGTTTCGGGTCGTCCGGCCAGGTGTCCACGACGGCCGAGGCCCAGGTGGCCCACTCGTGCACCATGTCAGCAAAGTCGGTGAGGAAGCGCCCGGTGATCGCGAGGACGGCGGCCCGTTCGGGGAAGGGTCCAACGCCGCCGAGGTAGCTGTGGGCCACCGCGACGTTCTCCGCCGACCGGGCCTCGGCCCACGACTGGAGACCGGCGATGGTCGCCTTGGCCTGCTCCGTCGTGCCCTGGTCGGCGAAGAACAACTTGAGAAGCTGCTCGGACTCGATGCGCGTGTGCGTGCCCTCGGTGTCGAGCCAGTCGGAGAGCGCTCGGCGTCCCGTGGCGGTGATGGAGTACTCGGTTCGCGGGCGCTTCCCCACCGTCGTCTGCGTCGCCTTGGCCAGACCCAACGCGACAAGCTTCTTCGGTTCGGTGAACAGGTTGCTTCGAGCGCTGGGTGGCCACAGTCGTCCCACGCCACGCTCCATGTGCTCGGCGAGCTCGTAGGTCGACCAGTCGCGGATCGCGAGCATCCCGAGCATTGCGTACGAGGTGGTCTTCAGCTCGGCCGAACGCCTTGACATATAGTCCTCCAAGGACTAGAGAATAATCCTACAAGGATCATACTCCACGTAAGGTGCCCGGCCGATGAACAGAACGTCGCTGCCTGTCGATCCGACCAACGCCGAGACCGCAGAGGCTTGGAACGGTTACGACGGTGACCACTGGGTGCGCTGGGCGGAGCTCTACGACCAGTCGGTGCGCGACTATCACCGGCCGTTCCTGGAGTCGGCCCGCATCCAGGGGACCGACCGGGTGCTCGACATCGGGTGTGGCAACGGGCAGAGCACGCGCGACGCCGCGGCGCTGGCTGCCGACGGAGACGCAGTGGGCGTCGACCTGTCAGAGCAGCTGGTCGAGAACGCGCGGCGGATCGCCGCCGCGCAGGGCGTCGGCAACGCCACGTTTCTTCACGCCGACGCCCAAGTCTACCCGTTCGACCCAGCGCGCTTCAACGTCGCGATCAGTCGCACGGGCGCGATGTTCTTCGGGGACCCGGTCGCGGCATTCAGCAACATCCGGCGCGCACTGCGACCGAGTGGTCGGCTGGCGCTCCTGGTCTGGCAGGAGCTCGCGCGCAACGAGTGGATCTCGGCCTTCCTCGGCGCCCTGACGGTGGGACGTCCGCCGCAACCACCGGCCGCCGACGCGCCCGGACCGTTCTCCTTGGCCGCACCCGACCGCGTGCAGGCGGTGCTCGGCGCCGCCGGATTCTCCGGCATCGAAGTTGAGGACCGGCAGGAGTCGATGTGGTTCGGGCAGCACACGGAGGAGGCGTACCAATTCGTGACATCCCTCGGGTTGGTCCGCTGGATGCTCGGACAGCTCGACGACGAGCACCGCGCCAACGCGCGCGACGCACTCCTGCACACGATCGACCAACACGCCACCGCGGGCGGGGTCCGCTACGACTCCGCAGCCTGGATCGTGACCGCCGTCAACTCACCAGCCAAATGACAAGTCAACTCACCAGGAGGCAGACATGCACGCGGCCAACAAGGAGATCGCGAGCAGGTTCATCGAGGCGTTCCAGGCGGGCGACGATGCCGCACTGGAGTCGTCCATGGTCGAGGACACGGTCGACCACAACCCGCTGCCCGGGCAACGGCCCGGCCGCCGGGGTGTGCTCGACACGCTCGCGATGTACCGCTCGGCGTTCCCCGACCTCACGCTCACCATCGAACTCCAGGTCGGCGAAGGGGATCACGTCGTCCAGAACGGCCTCGCGAAGGGAACCAACAACGGCCCGCTGATGGGCCAGCCGGCAACCGGCGCGCCGGCTCAGTTCGCCTGGATCGACATGTACCGGATCGCCGACGATCACATCACCGAGATCTGGCACCTGGAAGACATCGCCGGCCTGCTGCAACAACTCGCCGC
>DASSLA010000037.1:0-5476 GCA_035689885.1 Marmoricola sp.
GCCACCGGAGACCACCTCCGCCAGGCGCTCGATCTCGTGGAAGGAGTCGATGACGATCCGGCCGACGCCCAGCTCGACCGCGCGGGTCAGCTCGGCGACCGACTTGTTGTTGCCGTGGAAGCCCACCCGGCGCATCGGGAACCCGGCACGCTCGGCGACCGCGAGCTCGCCCCCGGTGCACACGTCGAGGCTGAGCCCCTCTTCGTCGATCCAGCGGGCGACCTCGGTGCAGAGGAAGGCCTTCCCGGCGTAGAAGACGTCCCAGTCGGCGAAGCCCTCGCGGAAGGCGCGGGCCCGTCCGCGGAAGTCGTCCTCGTCGAGCACGTAGGCCGGTGAGCCGTGCTCGGCGACCAGGTCGGTCAGCCGGACTCCCCCGACCTCGAGGCCGCCGTCACGCTTTGTCGCGGTGCGCGACCACAGCGAGGGCACCAGGGCGTTGGGGTCCTCCGGCTCGCGCAGCCACGCCGGTCCCCGGACCGAGACGGCGGCGTGCGCCCACCCTGCCTCGTGCGCTCGCACGCCGGCTCACATCCGCTCGGGCGCGGAGACGCCGAGCAGGTCGAGGCCGTTGGCGAGGACGGTGCGCGCGGCGGCGGTGAGCACCAGCCGCGCCTCGTTGATCGGCGCCACCGGCTCGTCACCGCGGGGCAGCATCCGGCAGTCGCGGGTGTCGTACCACTTGTTGAACACCGCGGTCATGTCCTCGAGGTAGCGCGCGATCCGGTGCGGCTGCCGGAGCTCCGCGGCACCGGCGACGACGCGCGGGAACTCGGCCAGGGCCCGCAGCAGCTCACCCTCGCGCGGGTGCGTGAGCAGCGCGGGGTCGAAGTCGTCCGGCAGCGACATGCCCAGGGCTGCGGCGTTCTCCATCATCCGGCAGGTCCGTGCGTGGCCGTACTGCACGTAGTAGACGGGGTTGTCTGCCGAGGCCCGGGTGATCTCCGCGGTGTCGAGCACCAGCGGTGAGTCGGCCGGGTAGCGGGCCAGGGAGTAGCGCAGGGCGTCGACGCCGATCTCCTCGGCCAGCTCGTCGAGGGTCACCAGCGTCCCTGCGCGCTTGGAGAGCTTCAGCTCCTCACCGTCGCGGAGGATCTTGACCAGCTGACCGATCATCACGTCGAGCGTCTTGTCGGGGTCGTCGCCCACGCACGCGGCCATGGCGCGCAGCCGCCCGACGTACCCGTGGTGGTCCGCGCCGAGCAGGTAGAGACAGCGGTCGAAGCCGCGGGCGCGCTTGTCGAGGTAGTACGCCGTGTCGGAGGCGAAGTACGTCAGCTCGCCGTCGGACTTGATCAGCACCCGGTCCTTGTCGTCACCGAAGTCGGTGGTGCGCATCCACAGCGCGCCGCCATCCTCGTAGACGTGCCCGAGCCCCTTGAGCCGCTCCATGGTCTGCGGGACCGAACCCGACGCGTGCAGCGACTGCTCGGAGAACCACACGTCGAAGTGGGTGTTGAACCGCTCCAGCGACTCCTGCTGCAGGTTGAGCTGCAGCTCGTAGGCCTTGGCCCGCACGGCCTCGCGCCGCTCTTCCGCGGGCAGGTCGAAGATGCCCGGGCTGGCGGCCTCGACGGCCTTGGCCAGGTCGTCGATGTAGCCGCCGGCGTAGCCGTTCTCCGGCGTCGGCTCGCCGAGCGCGGCCGCGATCACCGAGTCGGCGAAGTGGTTCATCTGCACGCCACGGTCGTTGATGTAGAACTCGCGGGTGACCTCGGCGCCGGCCGCCGCGAGCGCGCGCGCGATGGCGTCACCGAGCACGGCCCAGCGGGTGTGGCCGAGGTGCAACGGCCCCGTGGGGTTGGCCGAGATGAACTCGACGTTGATGCGCTGCCCGGCCAGGGTCGCGGAGTGGCCGTACGCCGCTCCGGCCGCCACCACGTCGGCGGCGACCTTCCCCTGGGCGCCCGCCTCGACGGTCACGTTGAGGAAGCCGGGTCCGGCCACCTCGATCTCGCGGACCCCCGGGTGCTCCCGGAGCCGGGCGGCCAGCAGCTCGCCGAGCGCACGCGGGTTGGTGCCGGCCTTCTTCGCCAGCTGCATCGCCACGTTCGTGGCGTAGTCCCCGTGGCCCTTCTGCCGGGGTCGCTCCACCGTCACCGTGGACGGCACCCCGTCGGGCAGCGTCAGGTCACCGGCCGCGACCAGATCGGTCAGGGCCTGGACGATCGCGTCGGAGAGCTGCGCAGGATTCACCGGCTCAGCCTATCGGCGGGAGTCGATTGTCGACCCGGGCGTCCCGGCCGGTAGTCTTCGGCAGGCGCCGCGGGCGCACGCCTCCGTAGCTCAGGGGATAGAGCACTGGTTTCCGGTACCAGGTGTCGCAGGTTCGAATCCTGCCGGAGGCGCCCATCCCTCGCCGACCTCGGGCGTCCCGGCCTCGCAGGAGTGCCTGACCTGCGGTTCTCGGGCGTGGGGGTCTAGCCTTGGCGAGTACTCACACACACGCGCGTTGGAAGAGGCGAATCTGGCCGTGGCCGAGTCAACCGAGGGCAGCTCGATGTCGGCGTTCGGAGCCAACGAATGGCTCGTCGACGAGATGTACGAGCGGTACCGCAAGGACCCCGACAGCGTGGACAGGGTGTGGTGGGACTTCTTCGGCAAGGACCGCGGCGGTGAGGGCACGGGTGCCGAGCCCGACGCGACCGAGACCAGCTCCAGGAGCACCTCGACCGGGTCCGCCGGCAACGGTGCGGTGACCGAGTCCACGGGGGCGCCCAAGCCCCGACCCGACGCGAAGGCCCAGGTGGGCCGGACCACCCGGCAGAACGAGAAGACGGAGAAGCAGACGAGCGAGAAGCCCGCCGCCCAGAAGTCCGAGCAGAAGACCGAGCAGAAGCCTGAGCAGAAGCCTGAGCAGAAGCCTGGCAAGCCGGCGACGAAGCAGCATCCCACCCCGAAGGACCCGGTGCCGGGCACGCAGAAGTCCTCGAAGCCGGACGAGGCGGCTGCGGACGAGCCGACGTACACCGTGCTCCGCGGGGCCCCGGCCCGGACGGCGGCCAACATGGACGCCAGCCTGAGTGTCCCGACCGCGACCAGCGTGCGCACCGTCCCGGTCAAGCTGCTGTGGGACAACCGCATCGTCATCAACAACCACCTCGCCCGGGCCCGCGGCGGGAAGGTGTCGTTCACCCACATCATCGGCTACGCCCTGGTGAAGGCGATGAAGGCGATGCCAGCGATGAACGTCGGGTACGACGTGATCGACGGCAAGCCCAACCTGATCACCCCCGCGCACGTGAACCTCGGGCTCGCCATCGACCTGCCCAAGGACGACGGCACCCGCCAGCTCCTCGTGCCCAACATCAAGGCCGCGGAGTCGATGGACTTCGCGCACTTCTGGACGGCGTACGAGGACGTCGTCCGCAAGGCACGCAACGGCAAGCTGCAGGTCTCCGACTTCCAGGGCACCACGATCAGCCTGACCAACCCCGGCACCATCGGCACCAACCACTCGGTGCCACGGCTGATGAAGGGGCAGGGCGCGATCATCGGCGTCGGGGCCATGGAGTTCCCGCCGGCGTTCCAGGGCGCGTCGGAGGAGACGCTCACCCGCAACGCGATCAGCAAGATCATGACGCTGACCTCGACGTACGACCACCGCGTCATCCAGGGCGCGCTCAGCGGTGAGTTCCTCAAGCGGGTGCACGCCCTGCTGCTGGGCGAGGAGGGCTTCTACGACGAGATCTTCCGGGCGCTGCGGATCCCCTACGAGCCGATCCGCTGGTCCTCGGACATCTCCACCAACCACGACGACGAGATCAGCAAGCAGGCCCGGATCCTCGAGCTGATCCACGCCTACCGGGTGCGTGGCCACATGATGGCCGACACCGACCCGCTGGAGTACAAGCAGCGCAGCCACCCCGACCTCGAGGTCGAGTCGCACGGCCTGACGCTGTGGGACCTCGACCGCGAGTTCGCGACCGGGTCGTTCGGCGGCGAACGCCGGTTCAGGAAGATGCGCGACATCCTCGGGATCCTGCGTGACTCCTACTGCCGCACGGTCGGCATCGAGTACATGCACATCCAGGACCCGGAGCAGCGTCGCTGGATCCAGCAGCGGGTGGAGCAGCCGCACCAGAAGCCCCCGCGCGAGGAGCAGCTGCGCATCCTGCTCAAGCTCAACCAGGCCGAGGCGTTCGAGACCTTCCTGCAGACCAAGTTCGTCGGGCAGAAGCGGTTCAGCCTCGAGGGCGGCGAGACGACCGTCCCGCTGCTCGACGAGATCTGCGAGGCGGCGGCGGAGGCCGGGCTCGACGAGGTCACGATCGGGATGGCCCACCGGGGCCGGCTCAACGTGCTGGCCAACATCGTCGGCAAGAGCTACAGCCAGATCTTCCGCGAGTTCGAGGGCAACATCGACCCCCGCACCGTGCAGGGCTCGGGCGACGTGAAGTACCACCTCGGCGCCGAGGGAGAGTTCCGCGCGGACACCGGCGACACGATCAAGGTGTCGGTCGCCGCGAACCCCTCGCACCTCGAGGCCGTGGACCCCGTGCTGGAGGGCATCGCCCGCGCCAAGCAGGACATGCTCAACCAGGGCGAGAAGTTCCCGGTGCTGCCGCTGCTCGTGCACGGCGACGCCGCGTTCGCGGGCCAGGGCGTGGTGGCCGAGACGCTGAACCTCTCCCAGCTGCGCGGCTACCGCACCGGCGGCACCGTGCATGTGGTGGTCAACAACCAGGTCGGCTTCACCACCTCGCCGGCCGCGTCGCGGTCCTCGCTCTACTGCACCGACGTGGCGCGGATGGTGCAGGCGCCGATCTTCCACGTCAACGGCGACGACCCCGAGGCCTGCATCCGGGTGGCCCGGCTGGCCTTCGAGTACCGCCAGGCGTTCAAGAAGGACGTCGTCATCGACCTGGTGTGCTACCGCCGTCGCGGTCACAACGAGGGCGACGACCCGTCGTACACCCAGCCGCTGATGTACGACCTGATCGAGCAGAAGCGCTCGGTGCGCAAGCTCTACACCGAGTCGCTGATCGGCCGCGGGGACATCACTCTGGAGGAGGCCGAGCAGGTGCTGCGCGACTACCAGCAGCAGCTCGAGCGGGTCTTCACCGAGGTGCGCGAGGCGACCAAGGCGCCGGACGAGTGGACGACCGTCCCCGACTACCCGGAGAAGCGCGGCGCGGAGCTGAGCACCGCGGTCTCCAAGGAGGTCCTCAAGCGGATCGCCGACGCCTACGTCAGCGCGCCCGACGGCTTCACCGTGCACCCGAAGGTGCTGCCGCAGCTGCAGCGCCGGGCCGCGGCGATCACCGACGGCCCGATCGACTGGGGCACCGGCGAGATGCTCGCCTTCGGCTCGCTGCTGATGGACGGCCGCCCGGTGCGGCTGGCCGGCCAGGACTCCCGCCGAGGCACGTTCGTGAGCCGGTTCGGCACGATCATCGATCGGGTCAACGCCAACGAGTGGACGCCGCTCGCGAACCTCACCGAGGACCAGGCCAGCTTCTACCTCTACGACTCGCTG
>DASSLA010000038.1:0-25581 GCA_035689885.1 Marmoricola sp.
GACGGCGACGCCCTCGCCATGGAGTTCAGCCGCTTCCGCACGATCTACAACACCATCCGACCCCACCAGGCCATCGGCTACAAGACCCCAACACTGGCCTACCTCCAAGGCCACACCCTGCAAGATTCTTGACGCAAGACATCGACATGTTGGAAGACCTCGACGAGCTCTCACCGCGCGAGGTCCTGCTGCGCGTCGAGGCCAACCGCACCGAGCGGATGCGGGCCGAGGCTGACCACCTCCTGCTCGCCGTGCACTGGTGCGGGCTGCACGGTGGCGTGGACATCGATGAGAGAGGCCGCGCCCGGGCGTACGGCGAGCAGCTGATCGGCGTCGGCGGTGACGGCACCCCCGAGGTCGAGGAGTTCGCGGCCGCCGAGTTCGGCGCGATGAGCCACCTGCACCCGATGGCAGCGCGCAACCTGATGTGCGATGCGCTGGACCTCCGCCACCGCCTCCCGCGGGTCTGGCAGGCGACGGTGCGCGACGTTGCCCTCGAGGCGTGGGTCGCCCGCAAGGTCGCGCGGCTCACTCACGACCTCGACCGCACCGGGGCGGCGTACGTCGACGAGGCGATCGCGCCCTACCTCGAGTCCTTGCCGCCCGGCCGGCTGCTCGCGCTCGTGGAGGCCAGGATCATCGAGGCCGACCCGGACGCCGAGGACGAACGCCGGCGCGCCCACGAGCAGAGCCAGTTCGTGCGGGCCACGCGCGACGCCCACGGGTTGTCCAGCCTCGTTGCTCGCGCCGCCACCGGAGACGTCATCGTCCTCGACGCCATGGTCCAGCGCATCGCCGACATCCTCGGCGAGCGCGGGGACACCGACAGCCTCAACGTCCGACGCGCTCGCGCCCTCGGCCTCCTGGGGCGTCCGGCCGAAGCCCTGCGCCTGCTCGTGGGGGCCGCCCAGGATGCCGGCGTGGCTGACGAAGAGGTCGACGACGCGGTCGATCCCGACGCCACCCTGCGCACGACCCTCGACCGCATCGCTCCAGCGGCCTTCCGGGCGCCGGTGCAGCTGTTCGTGCACCTGCACCAGGATGCCCTGGCCGGCACCGCCTCCGCCGCCCGTATCGAGGGTCAGGGCCCGATCCTCGCCGACCAGCTGCGCGAGTGGCTCGGGCGGAGCGGGGCCGACCTCACCGTCACGCCGGTGCTCGACCTCGCCGGACAGACGCCCGTCGACGGCTACGAGTTCCCCGCACGCATCGTGGAGGCGTTGCACCAGCTCTCCCCCGCCGAGCCGTTCCCGTGGTCGGTGAACACCTCACGTCGAAAGGACACCGACCATCCCGACCCCTACCTGCCGCCCGCTCGCGGGGGCCCTCCGGGCCAGACCGGGATGCACAACGGGGCCCGTCTCGGACGACATCATCACCGCATCAAGACCCACGGCGACTGGCGAGTCGTGCAGGCTGCACCGGGCGTGTACTTCTGGCGCACGCCGCACGGGTTCTGGTTCCGGGTGGACCAGGACGGCACCTACCGCTGCGACAACGGTCGCGGCGTCATCTCGCTCGGGTCCGCGCCCGCCGCGTGACCTGGGCTCGGTCAGCCGCCGACGACCTTGCGCTGCGTCGTCTCAACGGCAGTCTCCGACTCCTGCGCCGACGCCTCGGCCTCCCGGGCCAGTGCGCTGGCGGACTCGTCGTGGCCGGAGCTGCTGATGCCGGTGAGCTCGATCGTCCGGACCGTACGACGGGCACGCGCCTTGTTGACGTACGTCGGCAGGGTGACCGGCAGCGGGTCCCACAGGGAGCCGTCGTCGGCCAGGGCGGCCTCGAGCTCGCGCCGCTCGACGCCGATCGTGTCCTCGTCGGCGAGCTCCTCGAGCCGGGTCTCGGCCGGGGTGGCCTCGAGCGACGCCTGCGCGGCCACTGCGGGGGCCGTCGTACGAACGACGCGGCGACGACGCTGCTGGCCGCGCACCGAGAGGCGGGCGATGACCAGCCAGGCCGCGGCCATCCCGCCCGGGATCGCCGGCGCCCAGATCGGCAGGTAGGCGAACCAGGTCAGGGTCCACACCACCGCCAGGGCGACGAGCAGCAGACCGAGCACACGGCGACGACGCTGGGCCGCCTTGCGGGCCGCGGCACGAGTCGTCGCAAGCGGTCGAGGAGCCGGTGCGGGTGCAGGCGTCTCGACGACCACGGGGGCCGACGGCTCCGCAGCAGCAGCCGCGCGACCCTTCCGGGACAGGATCCGGACCTTGTCGGAGTGACCCTCGACGAGACGGTCGCTGGCCAGGTCGTCGTGGTGCTTGAGTGCCTTGGGGATCAGGTAGCCCGCCCAGGCGAGGGCGAGCGCCACGAAGATGACAGCTGACAGGTCCACGCGGTTGACGATACGAGCGGACAAGGGCACCGAGCCGCAGCAGGAGCGGTGTGTCGCCAGATCACTCCTGTGACTGCTGTGATTGTTGTGAATCCAGCCGCCGCAGCAGGCCGAGCGGCACCTCCTCGCGAGTGATCGCGAACAGCCGGTGGTCGCGCCAGGCACCGTCGATGTGCAGGTAGCGCGGCGCGAAGCCCACCTCGTGCAGCCCGAGCTTCTCCACCACCCGCAGCGACGAGGTGTTCTCCGGCCGGATCGCCACCTCGATCCGGTGCAGCCCCACAAGCCCGAAGCAGTGGTCGACGGTCATCGCCACGGCACGCGGGATGATGCCGCGCCCGGCGTAGTCCTGGTCGATCCAGTAGCCGAGGGAGGCGAACTGCGCCGAGCCGCGCACGATGTTGCTCACCGTGAGCTGGCCGACGAAGCGATCGTCGTACTCCACGACGAAGGGCAGCTGACGACCATCGCGCGCCTCGCGCCGCAGCTGCCGCACCATCGCGCCGAAGCTGCGCGGCTGGGACCCGCTGGTCGTCGGCGCGGTGGCGTCCCAAGGGCCCAGCCACGCGGCGTTGGCCTGCCGCAGCCGGCGCCACTCGCCGCGATCGCGCGGCCGGATCGGCCGCAACCGCACCCCGCGGGACTCGAGGACGACCGGCCAGGCCCTGGTGTACGACCCGTTCAGTGGTCACTCCCCACGATCTGATCGACCGCGTGCCGCAGCAGGGGTACGACGACCTCGAGACCGTCCTTGACCCCGCCGCGCGAGCCCGGCAGGTTCACCACCAGTGCGTTGCCCACCGTGCCGGCCACTCCGCGCGACAGGGACGCGGTGGCGACCCCCTTGGCCACTCCGTGGGCCCGGATCGCCTCGGCGATCCCCGGCACCTCGCGCTCGAGCAGTGCCCTGGTCACCTCGGGGGTGTGGTCGGTCGGGGTCAGGCCGGTGCCGCCCGTGGTGAGCACCGCGCGGGCGCCGGACGCCACCGCCTTGGCGATCGCGTCACCGACCGGGGTGCCGTCGGGGACGACGACCGGGTCGCCGACCTCCCAGCCGTCGGCGCGCAGCGCCTCGACGATGAGCGGGCCGGTGGTGTCGTCGTACACCCCCGCCGCCGCGCGGTTGGATGCGACCACCACCGCAGCCGCGAGCGCCTCGCTCATCCCTGCTCCCGGCGATAGGTGCCGCTCTTGCCGCCGGTCTTCTCCTCGACCCGCACGTCGGTGATCACGGCGCCCTTGTCCACCGCCTTGACCATGTCGATGACGGTGAGCCCGGCGACGGAGACGGCGGTGAGCGCCTCCATCTCCACACCGGTGCGGTCGGTGGTGCGCACCGTCGCCGTGATCGCGACGCCGTCGTCCTCGACCTCCAGGTCGACGGTGACGCCCGAGATGGCCAGCGGGTGGCACAGCGGCACGAGGTCGGGGGTGCGCTTGGCTGCCATGATCCCGGCCACCCGTGCGACGCCCAGGGCATCACCCTTGGGGACGCCCTCAGCGCGCAGCAGGTCGACCACCGCGGGCGAGACGAGCACCTTGCCGCTCGCGGTCGCGGTGCGCGCGGTCACGTCCTTCTCCGAGACGTCGACCATGCGCGCCGCGCCGGATTCGTCGAGGTGGGTGAAGCCGTCCATCTAGGCCACCCCACCCAAGGGCAGCACGGACACGACCTCGCCCTGGTCGACGCGGGTGACGTGCTCCCCGACGACGATCAGCGCGTCGGCCTGCGCCAGCCCGGCGATCAGGTGGGAGCCGGTGCCGCCCACCGGCGTCACGTGGGCGCCGGACGCACCTTGGTGCAACCGCGCCCGCACCAGCTGGGTCTTGCCGCGCATCGAGCGGATCGGCTCGTCCAGCACGGCCGAGGTCAGCTCGCGCCGCACCGGCTCGCGACCGATCAGCTTGCGCATCGCCGGCACCACGAACATCTCGAACGAGACGTAGGCCGAGACCGGGTTGCCGGGCAGGGTGAAGATCGGGGTGGCGTCCTCGCCCACGACGCCGAATCCCTGCGGCTTGCCCGGCTGCATGGCCACTTCGAGGAAGTCCACGGTGCCGACCCCGGAAAGCACCTCCTTGACCACGTCGTGCGTGCCCTTGCTGACCCCGCCGCTGGTGACCACCAGGTCGGCGCGGACCAGCTGGTCGCTGAGCGCCTCCGCGAACGCGTCGGGGTCGTCGGAGCTCGCAGTGACGCGGTACGGGACGCCGCCGTGCGCCCGGACGGCGGCGGCGAGCAGGTAGCTGTTGGCGTCGTAGATGCGGTCGCGGCCGAGCGGCCGACCGGGTTCGACCAGCTCGGAGCCGGTGGACATCACCACCACCCGGGGCCTGGGGGCGGTGCGCACCCGGCCGAGGCCCAGCGCCGCGAGCAGACCGAGCTGCCGGGGCCCGACCACCTCGCCGGCCCGCACCAGCAGGTCGCCCTCACGGACCTCCTCGCCGGCACGCCGGATGTGCTGGCCCTCCAGGGGCGCCCGGTGCACGCGCACCTCGCGCCCCTCCTCCTCGGTCCACTCGAAGGGCACCACCGCGGTCGCCCCGGCCGGGACGGGTGCGCCGGTCATGATGCGTACGGCGGTGCCGGGGGTGAGCTCGGCGATCGCGCTCGAGCCGGCCGCGATCTCGCCCTCGACCGGCAGGTGCACCGGCCGCTCAGCGGTGGCCTCGGCCACGTCGCGGAACGCCGTCGCGTAGCCGTCCATCGCGGAGTTGTCGAAGTTGGGCAGCGGGAACGGCGCCCTGATGTCCTCGGAGACGGGCATCCCCAGGGCGTCCAGCAGGCTCTGCTCGAAGGGCTCGATCGGCACGATCCGGTCGAGGATGCGGGTCAGGTAGTCCTCGACCGGGAGCAGCGGCGAGGAGGGCTCCGGGGTCATGGCCAGAACCTACTCCGCGGCGGGGTCCTCTCCGAGCACCGTGCCCGCCTCGACGCGGCCGTGGCCGCCGTCCAGCTCGGCCCTGCCGCGCACCTTGACGCCGGAGCCGAATGTCCAGTCCCCGTTGACGACCAGTGCCTCCGCCTCCTTCAGCGAGGGCACCCCGGCCGGGAAGCGCTTGTCGAACTCGTCGACGACCTTGTAGTGGTCGTCGAGGTCGACGTACGGCAGCGACTCGGCGACCTGGTCGAGGACGAAGTCGGCACCGAGGTCGTAGGCGTCCGAGCGAAGGACCAGCAGGTCGTTGGTGGTCTTCACCGGCACGAAGCGGTCGCGCCCGACCTCGATGGTGGTGGAGTCGGGGAACACCTCGATCGCCGCGCCCATCGCGGTCTCGATCTGGTACACCTGCGGCGACGACGGCACCGCGGGGTCGACGTTCTTCTGGTTGCGGATCAGCGGCAGGCCCAGCACCCCGTGGCGGCGCTTGATCTCGGTGCGCATCCGCTCCAGGTCGAACCAGATGTTGTTGGTCGAGGTGTACTTGTGCCGGTCGAGGTTGCCGAGCGCGGCCTTGTCCTCGTCGCTGGTCTGGGCGCTCTCGCGCAGCACGATGCGGCGGTCGGCCTTGCGGCGCGCGAAGTGTCCGCCCTTGCGGTCCGAGGGAGTACGCCGCACCGACTCGATCGCGAACGGCGCTCCCGACTGGGCGAACCAGCCCGCGACCCGCGCGTCCGGGACCGCGCCGAGGTTGTCGGAGTTGGACACGAACGCGTAGCGGTAGCCGGCGTCGATCAGCTTGTCCAGCAGGCCGGTGCCGGTCAGCGCGGTGTAGATGTCGCCGTGCCCGGGCGGACACCACTCCAGCTCCGGGTCGCGCGGCCACGCCACCGGCGTGAGGTCGTCGACCCGCAGCTTGGGCTCCTTGTTCTGCAGGAGCTCCAGCGGCAGGCCCTCGACGGGAAGGTCCGCGTAGCGCGCCAGGGCGGCGAGGGTGTCCTCGGAGGTGCGGAAGCTGTTCATGAAGATCAGCGGCAGGGTGGCGCCGTACTCCCGGCGCAGGTGGAGCACCTGGCGCGCGATCACGTCGAGGAAGGACAACCCGCGGCGCACGCAGAGCAGCGACTTGGCCCGGGCCATCCCCATGGAGGTGCCGAGCCCGCCGTTGAGCTTGATCACCACGGTCTCACCGACGGCGCGGGACGCGACGTCGTCGGAGACCTCCACGTCGTCGATCGAGTCCATGTCGAGGGGCTCGATCGAGGACTCGGCGATCATCCCGGTCTCGCCGTGCTCGATCTGCCGGTAGTGGTGGGCGAACACCTCGATGGCGACCTCGTCGACACCGGCAGCGCGCATCTTCTCCTGCGCCATGCGCAGCCCCTTGGACGTCATGCCTCCGATCGTAGGCTGACCGCGTGCCGGACCCCATCGCGACCTCCAAGCTCGCCCTGCGCGACCAGCTGCTCGCGGCGCGCAAGCGCCTGCCCCTGACCGAGGTCGGCGAGCGCGCCCGCGCCACGGCCGCGCACCTGATGGCGGCTCCGGAGATCCGGCGCGCGGCCACGGTGGCCGCCTACGTGTCGGTCTCCACCGAGCCCGGCACCGGTCCCCTGCTCGAGGCCCTCCACGAGGCGGGCAAACGGGTGATCCTGCCGCTGCTGCAGCCGGACGACGACCTGCACTGGGCAGCGTACGACGGACCACGCGGTCTCCGCTCCGCACGCCGCGGGCTGCTCGAGCCCGACGGCCCGACCCTGGGTGCCCAGGCGATCGCCACGGCCGACGCCGTGATCGTCCCCGGGCTGGCCGTGGGCCGCGACGGTACCCGGCTCGGGCGGGGCGGCGGCTCCTACGACCGCGCGCTGGCCCGGGTGCCGGTGGGCACCTTCGTGTGCGTGCTGCTCAACAGCGAGGAGCTGTTCGACCGGGTGCCCCGGGCCGACCACGACCGCACCGTGACCGCGGCGGCGACGGAGACCGGGATCGCGCGGTTCAGCCCCGCGGGGTGAGCACCAGCCGGTGCTCGGCCGCCTCGCGCACCGACTCGCGACCGAACCGCCACGGCAGCGTGCGGCCCTCGACCCACAGCGGGGTCTGGTCGCGGTAGTGCTCCGAGGCGGCGTGCCCCGACGTGCCGGTCAGCGCGATCCACCGGGACCGCTCGAGGTCCTGCAGGTCGACCACCATCCGCATCGACGGGGACGAGGTGACGACGTACCCCTCGGTGGCGTCCCACTCCGTCGCGTCCACCGTGGCGTTGCCGCCGCCGACCTCGAAGGGTCCGCGGTTGAAGATCCCCCGCACCAGCCCGAGGTCGCTCTGCCCCAGGGAGGCGTTCTCCAGCTCGAGGTGGTGCAGCTGTCCCCAGGTCCAGCTGTCCGGGTTGACCCCCACCTCGTTGGTCAGCTCGTCGCGGGCGTCCCGCATCGCCCGGACCAGGATCGTGTCGCGGTCCTCGACGATGCCGTCGGTCGTGGCGTCGTCCCACCACTGGTTGCCGGGCTGCTCCAGCAGGTTGCCCACCACGGCCACCCAGCGCTGCCCGCCGTCGGGCCACAGCGACTCCCGCATCTGGTCGTGGAAGGTGAGCCGCAGCAGGTGCCGCCAGACGGCGTTGAAGTACGCCGCCTGCGCCGACCCGGCCGGCTGTGCGTAGTCCCAGTCGACGAGCAGGCGTTGTCCGTCGGCGTAGTACTCCGAGGTCATCAGCTGGCGCATCAGGTAGGGCACCAGCACGGGCGCCGCCGGGTTGCGGGTGTCGAGCTGGAGCTCCACCATGTCGGCGACGTCGAGCCGGCTGCCATCTTCGATGCTCGCCTCGAGCAGCGAGCGGATCCGCTGGCTGCGGTAGCCGTGGTCCGGGGAGTCGGAGAGGTAGTAGGGATAGTCCGGGCCGGTCACCGCCTGGTTGGCGGTGACGATGAACCCCTCCGGCGGGTTGAACATCGACGGCAGTCGCTCGAACGGGATCTCCCGTCCGGTCCAGTCGTTCTCCGGCAGCCAGCCCGCGACCGGGTAGTCGCCGCCGTGCCCCTCCGCCCGGATCGGCACCGCCCCCGGGGCCTGGTAGCCGATGTTGCCCTCGCGGTCGGCGTAGACGAGGTTCTGGCTGGGTACGGCGAACCGCCGCGCCGCCTCGCGGAAGTCGGTCCAGCTCCGCGCCCGGTTGAACAGGAAGATCGCGTCCGCGGTCGGTCGTGGCTGCAGGGCCGTCCACGCCAGGGCCACGGCGTAGCCGTTGTCGCGCGGGGGTGACCCGCCCGGGACGTTGGCATTCGCACCCACGCTCGAGAGGTCGGCGGACACGTCGGAGAGCAGCGGCCCGTGCCGCGTGCTGCGGACCGTGATCAGCCGCGAGCTGCTGCCCGCGATCCGGATCACCTCGTCGCGCTCAGCGAGTGGCACCCGCTTCCCGTCGTACAGGTAGGTCTTGCCCTCGACCTTCTCGAGGTAGAGGTCGGTGACGTCGGGGTCGAGGTTGGTGAACCCCCAGGCGATGTCGCGGTTGTGCCCGATGACCACGCCCGGGACCCCGGAGAAGGTGAACCCGGTGACGTCGTAGGCGCAGTCCGGACCGACGTCGCGGCAGTGCAGGCCCATCTGGTACCAGATGCCCGGCATCGAGGTGCCCAGGTGCGGGTCGTTCGCCAGCAGCGGCTCGCCGGTGACCGTGTGCTCCCCGGAGACCACCCAGCTGTTGGACCCGATGCCGTTCCCGGAGCCGAGCAGCTCGGGGATCGACGCGGAGCCGCGCTCCACCGCCTCGAGGGCCAGTTGTGCCGCGGGGCCGAGCGGCGGGCGCGCCGACGCGGGCCCGTCCGAGGCCTCGCCGGTGCCGACGATGGGGGTGAACCGGCTGGCGTCGTAGCGCGGGTAGAGCTCGGCGACCTCCTCCGGCGTCCGGCTCACCGAGAGCCGCGAGCGCGCGATCTCCTCGTCCATGTTGCCGCGCAGGTCCCAGGCCATCGCCTTGAGCCAGGCCAGCGAGTCGACCGGGGTCCACTCCTCGGGCTGGTAGCTGAGCCCACCGAGGCCGAGCACGGTGTACTCCAGTGACAGCTGGGTGGCCGTCCGGCCCTTCAGGTAGGCGTTCACGCCCGCTGAGAAGGCCTCCAGGTTGGCGCGGGTGTCCTCGGACACCAGGTCGAGCTCGCGCTCGGCCACCCTGCGCCAACCCATCGCCCGGATGAACATGTCGGTCTCGACCGTGGCCTCGCCGAGCAGCTCGCTGAGCCGGCCGGCGGTGACGTGGCGCCGGAAGTCCATCTCGAAGAACCGGTCCTGCGCCTGCACGTAGCCCTGGGCCGCGAACAGGTCGGCGCTGGTGTCGGCATAGAGGTGCGGGATGCCGTGCTCGTCGCGGAGCACCTCCACGTCACCGCCCAGGTCGGCGAGCACCTGGCGCCCCTCGGTCTCGGGCAGCGGGCGACGCGCGACCACGACCCCGGTGAGGAGACCCGCCACCAGGAGGAGCACGAGCCCCACGGCGACGTACACCGCGCGTCGACCCCACACCGGCCAGTCGCGGAACGACTCGACCAACGTGGGCGAGGACGTGGTGTCGTCGTCGCGTGCGGTGGATGTCACGCGCCGCATTGTGCCTGTTCGCGTATCATTGGCACTCGAAAGCGACGAGTGCCAGACCCGCGACGGCCCAACCCGGAGGACCCCGTGCCGACCTACCAGTACTCCTGCACCGAGTGCGGCCACTTCTTCGAGGCGTTCCAGAGCTTCGCCGAAGACTCCCTCACCGAGTGCCCCGAGTGCCAGGGGCGCCTGCGCAAGGTCTTCAACGCGGTGGGCGTGGTGTTCAAGGGCTCCGGCTTCTACCGCACCGACAGCCGCAACGGCTCCAACGGCTCCTCGCCGAGCACGTCGAGCAACGGCTCGACCTCGTCGTCGGAGAAGTCGAGCTCCTCGAGCGACGCCTCGAGCAAGGCGGCTACCTCCGCCTGAGACCCCCTGCGCCGTCCGGCCCTGTGGACAGCCAGGACGGGCCCCGCTGAATCCTCCTAGCGTCGGGCGGCATGGATCTCCTCCGTCCGGTACGCCGGGTGCACCGTCGTGTCCTGCTCCATCGTCGCCCGCTGGCCGCACTGAGTGCCGGGGCCGCCGTGCTGCTCGGACTGCAGGTCGTGGAGCCACCGGCGCCTGAGACGGTGGGCGTGTGGACCGCCAGCCGTGACCTCGACAGCGGGCGGGTGCTGAGCCGGGGCGACCTGGTACGCACGGAGGTGTCCCCCGATGCCGCGCCGCCGGCGGCGCTCGACCGTGCGGAGGCGGTGGGCCGCACCCTGGCGGCGCCGATGACGGCGGGCGAGGTGGTCACCCGGGTGCGGGTGCTGACCCGCGGCGTGCTCACCGGCTACCCCGGTCACGCGGCGGTGCCGCTGCGCGTCACCGATGGTGCGGTGGTGCCGATGCTGCGCGTCGGCGACCGGGTCACCGTCGTCGCGGTCGATCCCGATGCCCGCAGCGAGCCAGTGCCGCTCGTCGACGATGCCCCGATCGTGGCTCTCCCGCGCAGCGACGGCGGCGGGATCAGCGGCGGGATCGACGGCAGCCAACCCGGCCGCTTGGTGGTGGTTGCGGTGCCCAACCACCGGGCCGTGGAGGTGTCCGCGAACGCCGCCGCGATGTACCTCACCGTGATCTGGAGACGCTAACCTCCGAACGTCAAGCACTGGCACGCCGATCCAGGTCGGTGTCTCGGAATCCCAGAGAGGCAAACGCATGAGCGGCTTCAGGAACTTCATCCTTCGCGGCAACCTCGTCGAGCTCGCAGTCGCGTTCATCATGGGCACGGCGTTCGCCACCGTCGTGACCGCGATGGTCGCTTTGGTCATGGGCCTGATCGGCAAGGCAGGCGGGCAGCCGAACTTCGACAGCTGGAGGCCGGGCGACCTGGCGGTGGGCGCCTTCCTCACGGCGCTCGTCTCGTTCCTCGTCATCGCGGCGGTCGTCTACTTCTTCATCGTGATGCCCTACACCAAGGCCAAGGAGCGCTACTTCCCCTCGGAGGAGGAGGGCACCCCGGCCGACATCGCACTGCTCGAGGAGATCCGCGACCTGCTGGCCACCGGCCGCGGCACCGGTCCGGGCGGCGCCCCCGGCGCCGGGGTCGGCCCGGAGTCGGGCCGCGCATGAGCCTGGGGCTGATCCGCTACTGACCGTGGTGCGGCGGGATCTCCCGTCGCAACCACTCCTCGACGACGTCGTCGGACCCCGACTGCGGCTCGGCGGCGTCGTCGTTCGTCTGCTCGGGGAGCACGTCCCCGAAGACCTCTGCCAGCCGCCGGCGCCGTGCCTCCCGCTCGGCAGCGGAGAGGTCGCGGCGCCTCCCCTCGCTCATCGCGACAGGTGCGAGAGACGCCGTTCCGCGGACCGCCCCCCGAGCGCCGCCGCCAGCCAGTCGGCGTCGAACTTGGGCCGCCCGGGCTGCCACCCGGTCTGGCCGATGAAGTGGTCGGAGCTGACCCGCAGCGAGCGGCTCATCGGCTCGAGGCGCTTGCCGGCGAGCCTGCGCTGCACGCGACCCATGTACCCGAGCTCGTCGACACCGACGGCGTCGGCGTACCCGCGCACCAGCTCGTGGCGCTGCACCGGCTCGGCGCCCACGTTGTAGACGCCGCTCGGTGCGTGCAGCGCGCGCGCCACCGCGGTGCCCAGGTCATCGGTGTGCACGACGTGTGCCCAGTCGGAGGGGTGGCCCAGACCGATGGGACGGCCGGCGGCGGCCTGGCGCAGCCAGAAGCGGGTCTGCGGGTCGTCACCGACGATCACGCCGAAGCGGAGGACGACGCCGACGCGCGAGCCGCAGGTGTAGTCCTGCACCAGCGACTCCCCCACCGCGGCCGGCTCGGTGAGCTTGTTGATCTCGACGTGGCTCTGCTCCGAGATCCACTCGTCGCCCTGGTCGGCGTAGAGGAAGCTCACCGACTCCTGCACGATACGGCGTACGCCGGCCCGGCGGGCTGCAGCGACCACGTTGCCCACGCCCTCGGTACGCAGCCGGAAGTGGGTGGTCCAGGCGCCCGGCAACACCGCGGCGGCGCCGATGGGAATGCTCGTGGCGAGGTTGATGACCGCGTCAGCACCCTCGTAGGCAGCCGCGAGGCTGTCGGTGTCGAAGAGGTCGGCCGTCACCGGGGTGGCACCCAGCGCCGTGATCAGCGAGGTGTTGGCCGCGGACCGAGAGACGACGACGACGTCGTGGCCGGCCTCGCGGAGTGCGGTCACTGCCGCGCGTCCGATGACGCCGGTTCCCCCGGTCAGGACAGTCCTCACGACGCACATCCTCCGATAACGGTCGGATAACAGCAACTCGTGCGTTCGGCGTGTCCGCTGCAGATCTTCCGGCGAAGCCCTAGGTGCACAGGCCAGCTTCCTTCGCCGCCTGGCGCTGTGCCTCCTGCGAGGGAGAGGCCTGCTGGGACGGGGACGGGGAGCCGGACGCGCCCTCGGAGGGGGAGGCCGACACGTCGTCACTGGGAGACGCGGACGGCCGGTTGGAGGGGCGGGCCCCCGGCTGCTCGCCCGGGCTGAGCGCCGTCTTGCCGTACGGACCGAGGGGACGGTCGAACCGGATCCGCCTCCACAGCCCCTTGGCCTCGGGCGCCCACTCCAGGCGGTTGGTGTCCTCGGGCCAGGGCTGGTTGGGCACGGTGATGAACTGGACCTTGTCGAGGCCGATGTCCTTGAGCTGGGTGCCGATCGCTGCGAGCTGCTTGAGGTTGGCGAAGCCGGGGTCGGTGGTGAGCGACCGCGTCGCCGCGTCGAGGAAGTTGTAGAGCCGCACCGGGTTGGCCAGGGTGCCGGCGGAGACGACCTTCTCCACCATCGCCGAGATGAAGGCCTGCTGCCGCTTCATCCGCCCGATGTCGCCGGTCTCCGCGCCGAGGCCGTGCCGCACCCGCACGTAGTCGAGGGCCTGGCGACCGTTGACCTTGTAGGTGCCGGCGGGCAGGTAGATCTTCCCGATGTCGTCGTTGACCTCCTCGGGGACGCAGACCCTGACGCCGTTGAGCGCATTGACCATGTCGCGGAACCCGACGAAGTTGATCACCACGAAGTGGTCGATGCGGACGTCGGTCAGTGCCTCGACGGTCTTGACGGTGCACGCGGGTCCGCCGACGGCGTAGGCGGCGTTGAACTGCGACAGCGCCGCCGGGATCGTGTCCTCGCCGTTCTTGGTGGCACACTCCGGCCGCTCCACCATTGCGTCACGCGGCAGGCTGACGCCGTACGCGCGACTGCGGTCGGCGGACAGGTGCAGCAGGATGGTGGTGTCGGACAGGCCCGGGGTGTCCCCACCGATCTTGGTGCCGTCGCGGGTGTCGGAACCCATCACCAGGACGTTCAGCGGCCGCTTGGGCCCTTCGACCTCGACGGCGTCGGGCCGGTCGTCGCCGAGCTGCTCCGCGATCGAGACCGCATTGATGTTGCCCTCGAGCTTCTTGTAGGCGATGACCACCGCGGAGGTGAGTACGACGGCGAGGATGCTGGCCACGACCACCACGCGGTTGGTGATGCGCCGTCGACGAGGAACCCGAGCCTTGTGACGCGGCGCTTCCTCGGACAAAGTGACCCTCGATCTCCCCTGGCGGACCCCTCATTGTGACCAGCGGGCGGGGGTCGACCAAATCATGGCACGGTCGAGGTCAGCGCAGGGAGAGTCGGACCTCCTCGCCCCCGTCGGGCCGGTCACGACGAGGGGTTCGAGACCCAGGCGCGGCACGACAGGCCGTCCATTAGGTTGTGCCGCATGGATTCCCACCAGATGCTCGACGCCAGCCGGCGCCTCTCGGCTGCGCTGACTCCGGGCGACCTGGACGCGACCCTCAGCCGGATCACCGCCGCGGCGGTCGAGGTGCTGCCCGAGGTGGCCTACGCCAGCATCACGGTGAAGCACGACGACGGCCGGGTGGAGACGGTCGCGCCCACCGACCAGGTGATCGTCGGACTCGACGCGGCGCAGTACGAGCTGCGGGAGGGCCCCTGCTTCGAGGCCGCCTCGGACTCGGTGCACGTCATCTCCTCCGACCTCGCCGAGGACACTCGCTTCCCCCGCTACGCGCCCGTGGCGGTGGCGGCCGGCATCCGCGGCCAGGTCGGCATCCGGCTCTACGACGCGCGGGCCTCCAACGGCGCGCTCAACCTGTACGCCCTGAAGCCGGGTGTCTTCGACGACTTCGACGCGGTGAGTGAGCTCTTCGCCCACCAGTCGGCGATGGCCCTCGCCTACGCCAAGCAGGTCAGCGACCTGAAGGCCGCGGTCGAGTCCCGCCAGGTGATCGGCCAGGCTGTCGGCATCGTGATGGAGCGCTACCGGCTCGACGATGCCCGTGCCTTCGGGTTCCTCACCCGCCTCTCCTCCCACGCGAACATCAAGCTGCGCGTCGTCGCCCAGCGGCTGGTCGAGGAGACGAGCAAGGACGCCGGGGACTGAGCCACTACCATTTCGACGCGTTGCCCCAGTAGCTCAGCGGATAGAGCAGCCGCCTCCTAAGCGAAAGGTCGCAGGTTCGACTCCTGCCTGGGGCACCCAGGAAGTGTTTCCACAGGGCGTCGCCCCGGCACACGCCGCAGACTGGCAAAGGCCCGCCGGCACTCGCACCTATGTGCGAGAATGCGCACGTAGGTCCAGTCACCGGCCGCCAGCCACCCCTGCTCGCAGTCTCGGAGGAAGCACCATGGCCCGGCCCCGTGAGCCGCTGATCAGTCGCGACGCGACGGTCGCTGCCGCGATACGGATCATTGACGCTGAGGGCCTCGAGGCCCTCAGCCTGCCGCGTCTGGCGAGGGCGATGAACGTCAAGGCACCCTCGCTCTACCACCATTTCGCGGACAAGTCCGCCATCCTCGAGTCCGTCGCCCGCGAGATCGTCTCCGCCACGGTGATCCCACGGAAGCCGCCGGCAGACGAGTGGGTCGAGTGGCTGGTCCAGCTGTGTCTCAACTTCCGCAGCGCGGTGCTGCGCCACCGCAACGCTGCGCCGGTGCTGCTGCAGCATCTCCCCCGCGACCTGCTCGCCGACATCTACGAGGACGTCGCGGTCCACCTGGACCGGTGCGGACTGGCGAAGGAGCGGCACCTGCCGGTGCTCGACGGGCTCAACCGGATCGCCGTCACCGCCACCCTCGCCGAGGCGCTGCGCCCGGAGGGGCACGGACGCAGCGCCATGGTCATCGACGAGGAGCGCCACCCGACACTCGCCGCGTCGGCCCGCGCCTGCCGATTGGGGCCGCGCCAGCAGTTCGAGTGCATCGTCCGCACCCACCTGCGGGGCATCGCCCGGCAGGGACCGACCGGATGACGCCGATCCGGCACTACCGCGGAGCCCGGACTCCCAGTCGTCGCTCGGCGAGGCCGAGAACGTAGCCCACGTCACTACCGCGTGCCTGGGCCTCCCGGCCGGCGAACCTCATCACCCGCACGATGACGAATGCCGCCGACCTGAGCACCACCAGCGCGCCGGCGACCACGGCGACCCACCGTGTCCACCTCATCTCGGTGTCGCCCATCCCACTCGCACCTCCGCCCCTCAGGTTGCCCGACCCAGGGCCATCGTGGCTCACCCACGCTGGGTGAGCCGGAGCCCTCACCTCTGGGCCACGCTGCTGCACAGGGGTCCTCCCGCGCCGCGACCTGGCGCACCGGGGAGAGGCGGAAGCACACATGGAGCAGCAGCAGGCCGGCGACGTCTTCTTTGGGCTGGTGGCGGCGTCCCGCACCGTCGTGGTCACGATGGGGAGCACCTTGAAGCCGGTGGCCCGGCCGCTGGTGCACGTGGCGCTGCGGCCGCCGCTGGTCCCGACCCGGCTGCAACCGGGGACCTGGGTGCGCCGCGCGGAAGTGCGCGGCGGCGCCTACCGGCGGGAGGTCCTCGTCGAGGTCGAGGAGCTGCTCGACCGGCTCCTGCCGGCCGTCCTCGCACAGCTGCTCCGACACGTCGACCTCACCGAGATGGTCAAGCAGAACGTCGACGTGGTCACCCTGGCCGAGGACCTGATCGCCGAGATCGACCTGCCGATGATCATCCGGGAGTCGACGGGTGCCGTCGCCTCCGACGCTGTGGTCGGGGTCCGCATGCAGAGCATCTCCGCGGACGAGGCGGTCGGTCGGGCCATGGGCCGGTTGCGTTCGCGCTTCGCCCGGCGTACGTCCCCCGCGACGGCGCCGGCCGGGGCGACCTGATGACCGAGGGGATCTCACCGGTTCCGCGAGCGGCCCGGCCCTACCAGGGCGAGCCCGCCGGGCTGGTCTCGCGGTTCCTCGCGGCGACGATCGACACCGTCGGCGTGGCGGTCGTGGTCGTGGCGACGTACGCCGGGACCAGTGCCGTGCTGTACCTGGCACGCCCACGGGACTTCCAGCCCCCGGAGGTGTCCTTCCTGGCGCTGACGACCGCCGGCCTGGTCCTGTGCGTCCTCTACCTCACGCTCGCCTGGACCGTCACCGGCAAGACGTACGGCGACCACGTGATGGGCCTGCGGGTCGTCGCCCCTCGTGGCGGTCGGGTCCGCGTGGTCCGGTCCCTCGTTCGTGCGCTGCTCTACGTGGCCTTCCCGATCGGACTGCTGTGGTGCGTCGTCGGCACGCGCAGGTCGCTGCAGGACGCACTGCTGGGCACGGCGGTGATCTACGACTGGACGGCCCACCACCACACACAGAGGACCGGGCCACTCATCCACGGCGGGTGAGCCCCCGGCCTCGTCACCGACCTAGCGTCGTAGGTCGGGAAGGGAGAACCAGCATGCCAGGTCTACTTCGAGGAATGGCCCGGACGGCCGTTGTCGCCGGCACCGCCACGGCCGTGTCCAACCGCGTCTCGCGCCGCCAGGCGGGGCGGTGGGCGGCCCAGGACCAGCAGCAGTACCAGCAGCAGTACCAGGAGCCGCCGCCGCAGCAGTACCAGGAGCCGCCACCTGCGGCCGCGCCCGCCGAGGACGACATGATCACGCAGCTGAAGAAGCTGGGTGAGCTGAGGGACGCCGGGGTGCTCACCGAGGAGGAGTTCGCCGCCCAGAAGGCACGCATCCTCGGCACCTGATCGCGGACGGCCGAGCACGAGCGGAGCGTGGGCATGGGACTTCGGGAGCGACGCGAGAACCGGCGTCGGGAGCGCCGACAGTTCGGGGCCGGCGGCGAAGCCCCGCAGTACATGCTGCGCCAGAAGCTGCTGTCGATCGGGGGCGACTCCTGGATCGAGGACGCAACAGGGGAGCGCGTCCTGAAGGTCGACGGCAAGGCCCTCCGACTCCGTAGGACCCTCGACCTCGAGGACACCCACGGTGAACGGCTGTGCCGCATCCAGACGAGGGTGCTGCACCTGCGCGACACGATGGTCATCGAGGGGCCGGACGGTGCGACGAAGGCCACGGTCCACAAGGCCCTGATCACGCCGCTCCGTGAGCGCTGGAAGGTCGACGTCACCGACGGGACCGACCTCGAGGTCCAGGGGAACGTGCTCGACCACGAGTACGCCATCGAGGCCGACGGACAGAAGATCGCCGAGGTGTCGAAGAAGTGGTTCCGCCTCCGCGACACCTACGGCGTGCAGGTCTCCCCCGGCGCCGACACCGTCCTCGTGCTGGCCGTGGCCGTGGCCCTCGACGTGATGACTGATTCCGGGTGAGCGGGCCCGTGCGCGAGCGCTCCACCCGGGCGGCGGGGCGGCTCGCCCGCGAGGACCCGGCGGGCCTGCTCTACGGCGCGATCGTGAGTGCGGCGGTGCTGGCGACGGTGAGCGCGCACGCCGACGACTCGGTGTTCGTGGGGCTCGCAACCGGGCTGGTCCTGGTCGTCTACTGGATGGCCCACGTGTACATCTACACGCTCTCCAGCCATTTCGACGGTGACCGCCGGCACTTCCTGCTGCGGCTGCGCACCGCCAGCGCGCACGAGAGCAGCGTGCTGAAGGGCGGGGTGCCCGCCGTCGCCGTCTACGTGGTCGCCGAGCTGGCCGGTGCGGACGTCGACTCAGCTGCCGCAATCGCGGTGTACTTCACCGTCGGCCTGCTGGCCCTCGTCGGCTACCTGGGCGCACACCGGGCCGGTGCCAGTGGTCGGGCGATGGCACTCGAGGTCGCCGGAGCCGCGTCGTTCGGCGTGCTGATCGTCCTGGCAAAGACGCTGCTGCACTGACCCCGCGGCAGCGCCGTCACTGCAGGGCCGAGGTCAGCCTGGCCAACCCGTCCAGCGTCGTGCGGGGCAGGGGCTCTCGCTCCCAGTCCTCGAGGGTCAGCTCCTTGCTGACCCTCCGGTAGTCCTGCTCCACCTCGCGCATCTGCGCGACGAAGGAGCGCGAGCGCACCATCAGCGAGATCTCGCTGTTCAGGCCGAAGGACCGCATGTCCATGTTGCTCGACCCGATCAGTGCCACGTCGTCGTCGACGCTGAAGTGCTTCGCGTGCAGGATGTACGGCGCCGGGTAGCAGTAGATCCGCACACCGGCCCTCAGGAGGGCGCCGTAGTAGGAACGCTGTGCGTGCCAGACCAGGGCCTGGTCGCCGATCTCGGAGACGAAGAGCTCCACGTGCACGCCTCGGGTGGTCGCCGCCATCAGGCCACGCAGCATCGAGTCGTCCGGCACGAAGTAGGGGCTGGTCACGATGACCCGCTCGCGCGCGCCGTAGAGCAGGCTGAGGAACAGCTGCAGGTTGTTCTCCACCGGGAAGCCCGGCCCACTCGGGACCACCTGGCAGTCCAGGCTGCCGGTCGGCGGCACCGGATTGCGGGATGGGCGCAGGTCCTCGGCCGCCGTGGCCACGTCCTCCCCCGACTCGATCACCCAGTCCGTCGCGAAGACCATGTCGACCGAGGAGACGACCGGCCCCTCGAGCCGGCACATCAGCTCCTGCCACTGCAGCCCGCGCTTGATGTTGCTCTTCTTGTTGTAGCTGCGGTCGATCAGGTTCTGCGAACCGATGAACGCCACGCGACCGTCCACGACCAGCAGCTTGCGGTGGTTGCGCAGGTCGAGGCGCTGGTACCTGCCCTTGAACGGCTGCACCGGCAGCATCAGCTGCCACTCGACGCCCGACTCCTCGAGGCGGCGGATCGTCTGCTTGTAGCCGGCGCAGTGCGAGGAGGCCCAGTGGTCGAGCAGCACCCGCACGGTGACGCCGCGGCGCACGGCCGACTCGAGGGCGTCGAAGAACGGCGCCGTGGTCTGGTCCAGCGAGAAGATGTAGAACTCGACGTGGACGTAGGTCGTCGCGGAGTCGATCTCGGTCACCATCGCGTCCAGCGACCCTGCGTAGTCGTCCAGCAGGCACGCACTGTTGCCGCCGACCAGGGGCATGGCGGTGAGGTTGCGGGTGAGCACCACGACGGGCTCCAGCCATCCCGGCCATTCGTCGGGGTCGCTCGGCGTAGCCAGGCCCTGCGACTCGCGAGCGATCACCGCGTCCATCTCCCGCTGCTTGCGCTGACGCTTCTCCGGCAGCTTCGGGTTGCCGATGAGCAGGAAGAGCAGCACGCCGATGACGGGGATGAAGAAGACCGCGAGCAGCCAGGCCATGGCCGCCGTCGGCAGCCGGTCGCGCGGGATGACCACGAGTGCGACGAGCCTGATGACCAGGTCGATCACGACGACGACCGCACCGGCGCCCGCGAGGGTCGCGACGTCGCTCAAGGCCCGGCCCCGTCAGCCGTAGGCAGGCTGGGGTCGGTCCGGGTCGGTCCGGTCGGCACTCCGTCGTACGACGAACGCGAGGATCACGAGCGCCACGCCCCACACCAGGGCCAGCAGGCCCAGGACCCACGCGATGCCGAGCGCCGCCTCACCCGGGTTGGCAAGGAACAGCGCGCCGATCAGGCCGTCCACGAGGCCACCGAAGACCAGGACCCATCGGGCGGAGCTCTGCTCGCCACCGAACGCCTGCACGACCTCCACGACGCCGCGGACCACGAGCCAGGCACCGAGGAACCACGTCAGGGTCGCCGCGGCGATTCCGGGCTTCAGCAGGGCGAAGAACCCGACGAGCAGGGCGACCACGCCGGCGACGATCACCAGGACCCTCGCCCCGGTCCCCGGCACGCGTCCGACGACGGACAGCGTCACGACTCCGTCGAGCAGCGCAAAGCCACCCCACAGCACGACGAGCACGGCCACCGTCACGTCGGGCCACGCCATCGCCAGGACACCGAACGCGATGCCGATGAGACCGCGGGTGAGCAGCGTCGTCCACCTCAGGGTGAGCCAGTCGTACATCGCAGGCCTCCTTGCGCGCACCGGGGCACCGTCTTGACCCCGAGCATGGTGCGGCCGCGTCGGCGATGCCTCACCCGTCATGGGTGACGCAGCCTCCCGGGGCCGGCCCGACACTGGGGCCATGCGAGCCCGGCTGCGCGTCTCCGACCTGGTGCGCCTGGGGTGGGCTTGGGCCATCAGCTCTCTCGCGCTGATCGTCGCCGATGCCCTCCTGAGCGGCATGTCGGCGGACTCGCCGTGGACCCTCGTGGCCGCGGCAGCCGTGACCGGCGTCTTCGGGTTCGTGCTGCGACCCCTGCTGGCCACGGTGGCGGCCGCGATCGGGTGGCTGGCCGTGGGCGCCTTCGCGATCGCCGGCCAGGCCGTGATCATGCACCTCGCCCTGGAGCTCCTGCCGGGGGTCGAGGTGTCGTCGTTCTGGACGCTGGTGGCGGCGACGTGGATCGCGGCCACCGTCGGCACCTTCCTCACCTGGCTGGTCACCGCCGGCAACGACGACGCCTTCACCGCGATGCTTCGTGGGTTCGGGCACAAGCACGCCTCCGTCCCCGACCCGGAGGTCGACGGCATCGTCTTCGTGCAGCTCGACGGCGTGCCGTTCCCGGTGGCCCAGTGGGCGTTGCAGTCCGGCACGATGCCGACCCTGCGCCGCTGGGTGGACAGCGGCAGCCATGAGCTGCGGGAGTGGACGGCCCAGCTCCCCTGCACCACGCCGGCGAGCCAGCAGGGCATCCTGCACGGCACCTGCGCCGGCATCCCGGCCTTCCGCTGGTACGACCGCGAGCTGGGTCGCGTCCTGGTGGCCAACCGGCCGGCGGACGCACTCGTCATCGAGCAGCGCGCCAGCAACGGACGCGGACTGCTGGCCGACGACGGGGTGTCGATCTCCAACCTGTTCTCCGGCGACGCCGCGACGAACATGCTGACGATGAGCCGGGTCAAGCTGGGCCGCGGCTCCAAGGAGACACGTCGGGCGGTGGCCAGGTTCGTGATCCGGCCCGACGGCTTCGCCCGCAGCATCGGCCGGACCGCAGTGGAGGCCACTCGGGAGCGCTTCCAGGCGCGCCAGCAGCGCCGCCGCGACGTACTCCCCCGCGTCCACCGCTCGTGGACCTTCGCCCTCCTCAGGGCGGTCAGCAACGGGGTCCTGCGCGACCTCAACGTGGCGCTCGTGGTGCGCCACATGATGCGAGGTGCCCGGAGCATCTACGTGGACTTCGTCGACTACGACGAGGTCGCGCACCATGCGGGCTGCAACCGGATCGAGGCCCTCGCCGTACTGCAGTCCCTCGACCAGGTGCTCAACGTGCTGGAGACCGTGGCCATGGACGCCCCGCGGCACTACCACTTCGTCATCGTCTCCGACCACGGCCAGTCCCAGGGGCAGCCCTTCGACATCGACGGGCGCTCGCTGGGCGACCTGTGCAGCGACCTCACCCGCCAGGACGTGGTTGCGCTCGAGCAGAACGTGGAGAGCTGGGGGCGGGTCGAGTCGATCCTCGACGACCTGGCCGCGGACGACGCCGTGGGTCACGGCACCGCAGCGCGTGCGGCGTCGCGGATGCAGGCGCGCTCGGCCCGGGAGGAGCAGGGTGCGTCGGCGAGCGACCTGGTGGTCCTCGGGTCGGGCAACCTGGGGCTCGTCTACGTCCAGGAGCCCGAGCGCCTCGTGCTGGAGGAGATCGAGGAGCGCTGGCCGCGGCTGGTTCCCGGGCTCGCGGGCACGCGCGGTATCGGGTTCGTCGCCGCGCTGAGCCGTGATCACGGCCCGGTGGTCATCGGCGCTGACGGCTCCCGTCGCCTGGACACCGGGCAGGTCACCGGGATGGACCCCCTCGCCGCCTTCGCGCCCCACGCCCCGTGGGCCCTGGCTCGCGCGATGGCGATGCCCTCCGCGCCCGACCTCTACATCAACAGCGCGGTGGACCCGGTCACGCTCGAGGTCGCGGCGTTCGAGGGGCTGGTCGGGTCCCACGGTGGGCTGGGTGGATGGCAGGACCGGGCCCTGTTCATCCCGCCCACGCAGCTGGTGGACGAGGCTGCCCACGAGATCCGCGGGGCCGAGGAGCTGCACGCCCTGCTGGTCTCGATGCAGGTGCGGCTCGGGCACCGGAGCCAGCTGCCGGGGAGCGTCGGGACGGCGTACCCGTGACTCGCCCGTGGGCCGAGCGGTCGCCGGTGGGACGCCAGCTGCTCGCCCTCGCCGGCATGGTCGTCGTCTTCTACTCGGCGCCCGTCAACACCCAACAGACGACCGCTCGCACGGCATTCTCGGTCCTCATGACCCTCCTCGGTATCGCGGCGCTCGCGTGGGCGATCACGGCACAGCTCAAGCGCCAGCTGCACAGCAGGTCCGAGGACGTGCGCAGCCTGCTCATGCTGCTGGTGCTGGTGGCCATGGTGTTCGCCCTCGGCTTCTACGCGATCGAGCAGCACAGCCCCGCGCAGATCCAGGGACTGGACACGCGTACCGATGCCCTCTACTTCACGGTGTCCACCCTCGCGACGGTCGGGTTCGGGGACGTCCACGCCGTGGGCCAGCTCGCTCGCGGGCTGGTGATCCTCCAGCTCGTCTTCAACGTCACCTTCGTGGGGGCGCTCGTCTCGACCGTGGCCCAGTCCCTGCGCAGCAGGGCACCGCACTCAGGAGGTGGGCGCATTCATGAGTCCCAGTGACCGAATCGACCCCGCCCCGGCGGCACCCATCCCGCGGTGGCTCCTGGTCCTGTTGGGCACGGCAGCCGTCACGATCACGATCGCCGGGATGCGAGGCGTCTCCCACCTCCTCGGTCCCGTGCTCCTCGCCCTGGTCCTCGTCGTCGCCGTCCACCCGCTCCGCGGCTGGCTCGAACGCCGCAAGGTGCCGGGCTGGTGCGCGACGCTGCTCATCACGATCACCGTGTACGTGTTCCTGCTCGGCTTCGCGTTGGCCCTGGTGCTCGCCGCGGCGGAGTTCGCGGCGCTGTTGCCGAAGTACACCGACCAGCTGACCGACACGATCGACAAGGCCACCTCCTGGCTGAAGGGCCTGGGTGTCGACACGTCGAGCACCGAGAAGATCTCGAGCTCCCTGGACGTCGGCAAGCTCGCCGACGCGGTGGAGGCAGTGCTCAGTGGACTCTCGGGTGTCTTCTCAGGGCTGTTCCTCGTCGTCACGCTGCTGCTCTTCCTCGCCATCGACGGTGCCTGGTTCCCGCACCGCCTCGGCGAGGCCGAGACTGACCGGCGTCCCCTCGTCGCGAGCCTGGCGACCTTCGCCAGGAAGACCCGGCGCTACCTGGTGGTCTCCTCCGTGTTCGGCCTGATCGTCGCGGTCATCGACACCGGCGCACTGTGGCTGATGGGCATCCCCGCACCGCTGCTGTGGGGGCTGCTCGCCTTCATCACCAACTACATCCCGAACATCGGCTTCGTCATCGGCCTCGTCCCCGTGGCCGTCCTCGGCCTCCTCGAGGGCGGGTGGGAGCTGATGCTGGCGGTGATCGCGGTCTACTGCGTGATCAACGTGGTGATCCAGTCGGTGATCCAGCCCAAGGTCGTCGGCGACGCCGTCGGCCTGTCGGCCTCGCTGACCTTCATCTCCCTGATCTTCTGGGCCTGGGTCCTCGGTGCGTTGGGGGCGTTGCTGGCGATCCCGATCAGCCTCCTCGTGAAGTCGCTGCTCGTCGACATCGACCCGTCCTCCCAGTGGCTGCAGCCACTGATCGGAAGCAACGAAAACCCGGCCGCCGAGGCGACCGGGTAGTCGTGGCGCGAACCTACGACGCGGAGGCGCGCGCGGTCACTCGTCGCGCAGCTCGCCGCCGTGCACGACCAGGGCCCAGATCACCAGGATGTCGACCAGGATCATGATCGAGGACCAGATCGGGTAGGCGGCCAGGAAGCCCAGGTTGACGATGGCGCTCACCATCGCCACCAGCACGCCGACGGCGCGCGCCCAGATCTGACCCAGGAAGACGCAGATGCCGGCCGCCACCGCCACGCAGCCGCCGATCAGGTGCACCCAGCCCCAGGTCGTGAAGTCGAGCTCGACCGCGAGGCCGTTCCTGGTCACCAGGAAGTACTCGTCGTTGAACAGGGCGATCAGGGCCTGGATGATGTGGAAGCTGCCGAGCAGCACCATCATGATGCCGGCGAAGGCCACCCAGCCGACCCACCCGCTCATGGTCGTGGGCGCGACGTTCTGCCGTTCGAGGGGAGTCCTCATTCCCTCACCCCCGGGTCGCAAGGTCTCGGACATGCAGATCCACTCCTCTAGTCGGGTTCACGGTTGCCCCCACCTTCCGCCCGGTCTCGGAGCTCCCGGCTCATCCCGTGCGGGTGAAAGGGGCGCAGCGCGAACTCGTACAGCGCGATCGCCGCACTGATGACGAGCGCGCCGAGGGTCGAGCTGACCAGGTTGTCGGTGGCGAGGTTGAGGCTCAGCCAGGACGTGACCTCGAGCAGGACGCCGTTGACGACCAGGGCCACCACGCCGAGTCTCGGCCACGTCACCTCGGCCACGACCAGGCGCAGGGTGGGACCGATCAGGGCGTTCACCAGGCCGAGCAGCAACGAGAGCACGAAGTAGGTCAGCACTCCCCCGTGCACCTCGATCCCGGGGACCACGGCGGTCGCTGCCCAGACCGCACCGGCCATCACCATCCAGGTGAAGGCGACGCGACCGATCAGCAGCAGGTCGGCGCCCGTCAGACTGGTCCTGTCGTCCGCCGGCAAATCGGCGGGTTGCGGACCGGCCGGGTCGTACAGCCGGAGGCGCTGCTTGAGCCGCAGCGCCCAGGAGGCCCGGGACTCGTCGAGCTCCGCCCCGATCGCTGCTCCCGCGACGATGATCCCGGCCGCGCCGAGCAACCAGCCGATGATCGCGATCGTGACACCGAACAGGCCGAAGTCGGCCGTGTAGCGCTCGATCGTCTCCGGCATGTAGAACGTCGTGGTGGTTCCGTACGCCGCCATCACGACGGCGGTGAGCAGCCCCGTCCCGAGCAGCCGACGCCAGTAGACGGCGCGGTCCATCAACAGGTACGGGATCGAGGTCCACGGCACCAGCCCGATGAGGATCGCCAGCGGCAGCGCCAGCAGCCAGTCGGCCGGCAGGGTCTGGACCCGGCTCATGATCGCGTACACGGCCAGGAACTCGACG
>DASSLA010000039.1:0-18962 GCA_035689885.1 Marmoricola sp.
CCGGCCACCCGTTCTGCCTGTTCGTCGGCTGACGACGCCCCATCGAAAGTCCCCAGAGAGCCGGATGGGGTGGGACCCGGCGTACGGATCCCACCCCACCTCTTCCCCAGCGTCGCCGACCTGGGGTCGAGTCAGGTCGTCGGCACGTCTCGTGTCGCTGCCGTCTCGAGGGAGGGGTGACGGACAGCGCCACTCTCAGCCAGCGGGGATGGCGAGCTTCTGGCCCTCCTCGATCGAGGCGCCGGGCAGGGAGTTGAGGCGCTGGATCCGGTGCACCATCTCGCGGATCTCGCCGTCCTCCGCTACCTCGCCGGCGATGCCGTAGAGGGTGTCGCCCGGCTGGACGGTGACCACGCGGACCGGCTCGGTGTCGCCGCCGGAGAGGCTCGCCGTGGCCCACCCGCTCATCGTCGTCATCACCGCGAACGCCAGCGCCAGGAAGGCCAGCACTGCGACCACCCGGCCGCGGCGCGTCAGGCGCACAGCGCCCCGGCTCTGCGGCTTGCGGATGCGCATGTCGATCGCGGGCGAGATGCTCAGTGTGCTCATCGGATCTACCTCTTTCGCAGGACGTGCCCGGCCCGTGCGGCCGAGCGGGGAAGCCGACCCCTGCTTGCTGTTGACCGATGTCTAGTCGCGACCTCTGACAACCCTCCGGTTCGGGAGCTGCCGGTCGGCCGAACAGACGTTCGATCGAACATGTGTACGAAGGTAGAGCAGGTGTTCGAACAGATCAAGCACCCGGTCGAACATGCGTTCGTACGGCGTGTCGCGACTCGTCCTCGTCACTCCCCCGCACCGGCGCCGTGCCGGAGCGCGCGATCCGGCGCCCCAGCAGACCGAAGGCGAACATGAACGGCAGAGCACCGCCGCCCAGTGACGTGACCGACGTGATCGCCAGCATCAGCGGGAAGAACAGCGCCAACAGCACCGCGGGGACAAGGGGCCGGAACCCCTTCGCCAGCAGGGTGATCCCGAGGAGCGTCGTGGTGACCAGCATCAGCCCCAGCGAGCGAACGTCACGATCGAGGCGACCTCGAACACCTTCGCCTCGACGCCGTCGCCCTCGTAGTCGCCGGCTGAAACCGGCCGACACGCCGTTCGAACATGTGTTTGAAGTAGCCCCCACGCCGGACTACCTTGACCCTCATGGCGACTCGCGAGCGAAAGAACGACGCAGGTCGGAGCACAGACCGGGGCAAGGTCTCCGAGCTCCCCGACGCTGCCCCGGACAGCACCGGACTGACCCCGCGCCAGCAGCGCATCCTCAACGTGCTGCGCGAGTCGATCGAGAAGCGCGGCTACCCGCCGAGCATCCGCGAGATCGGTGAGCTCGTCGGACTGACCTCGTCCTCCAGCGTGGCACACCAGTTGCGGGTCCTGGAGAGCAAGGGATTCATCAAGCGCGACCCCAACCGCCCACGTGCGCTCGAGGTGTTCATCCCCGAGCTGATGGCCGCGCGCCGCGCACTGTCCAGCGGCGAGGACACCGGGGTCGACGAGACCGGCGTGGGCGACGCCGTCCCGAGCGCCACGATGGTGCCGATGGTCGGCCGCATCGCCGCCGGTGGACCGATCCTCGCCGAGGAGCGGGTCGAGGAGATCTTCCCGCTGCCCAAGACCCTGGTCGGCGACGGGACTCTGTTCCTGCTCGAGGTCTCCGGCGACTCGATGATCGACGCGGCGATCTGCGACGGCGACTACGTCGTGGTTCGCCAGCAGCCCACCGCGGAGAACGGCGAGATCGTCGCGGCGATGCTCGACGGCGAGGCCACCGTGAAGACGCTGCAGAAGAAGGACGGCAAGGTCTGGCTGCTGCCGCACAACGACGCCTACGACCCGATCGACGGCACCTACGCCACGATTCTGGGCAAGGTCACCGCGGTCCTCCGCCGCATGTGAGCCCAGGCCGGTCGAACGACGAGGCACTAGACCGCCGGGCGGGCAGCGGGTAGACCACCTTCAGCATTTCATCTGAAACCGGCCCGAACCGGACACTTCGGGCAGCACACTTCCCGCGTGCCCAGCCCGGTCCGCGCAGTCCGCAGCCTCGCAGCCGCCCTCGCGTGCGCGCTCCTCACGCTGATGCTCGGGCCCGCCCTCGGAGCGGCCGCCGCCGGCCCCGGCGGACCACGCGTCCTGCCGCGGTCGATGCAGGGGCAGGCGGCCATCACGGCGTTGGGAGCGCGGCTGGACACGGTGGCCGCCCGGAGCGGCGTCGCCCCGGGACAGCTCCGCAAGATGCTGCGCGAGGACCGCACCGCGTGGGTGGCGGCCGAGGGCCAGGTCTACTTCGCCGAGGAGGCACCGACCGGAACCGTCGAGGAGCCGGTCGCGCAGGCGTCGTACGCCGCCGGCGAGACGTTCACGCTGCACAGCAGGCCGGGGGCGAGGCAGACCATCGCGCTCGACTTCAACGGCTACGCCCACAGCAACACCGGCTGGAGCGGCACGGCCTCGGGTGACATCGCCGACCGGACCTACATCGGTTACGACACCGACGGCTCCCCCGGCACCTTCAGCGCCGCCGAGCACGCGGCCGTCCAGGAGGTGTGGCGCCAGGTCGCGGAGACCTACGCGCCGTTCGACGTCGACGTGACGACCGCGCCGGTCACCACGGACTCCGTTCGTCGCACGTCCACGTCCGACACCACATGGGGCACCCATGTGGTCGTCACCAGCGACCCCGCTCCCCGCAACCAGGCGTGTGGTGGATGCCTCGGCATCGCCTGGATGGGCACGTTCGACAACGTGGACGCGGCGGGGAAGTACGCGCCCGCGTGGGTGTTCGCCGCGAAGTTCCCCAACCCGACCATCATCGCGCAGGGTGTCGCGCACGAGGTCGGGCACACGGTGGGGCTCAAGCACGACGGGACCACCGGCGCCACCTACTACGCCGGCACCGACTCCTGGGGACCGGTGATGGGGTCAGCCCGACTGCGCGCGGTGACGCAGTTCAGCCAGGGTGAGTACACCGGCGCCAGCAATCGCGAGGACGACCTCGCGGTCGTGCAGACCCAAGGGCTGAGGCTGCGCGCGGACGACCACGGCAACACCGCGGCTGCGTCCACCTGGCTGGGTGAGCAGCAGGACTACGGCGCGGCAGGTGTGGTGAGCACCCGCGCGGACAAGGACGTGTTCGCGTTCCGGCTCGGCTGCACCACCGATCTGACGGTGCGGGCCACGGGGATCGGACCGCAGACCGCGCTGGACGTCTCGCTGCGCCTGCTCGACGCCTCCGGGAAGCAGGTCGGCGCGGCGAGCCCGCCCTCGGGCTACACCCGACCGTCGGGCTCCGGACCGGTCTCGAACGAGATGGACGCCGAGGTGACCGTGCCGGCGGCCACCGGCACCTACTACGCGATGGTCGACGGCGTCGGCAACGGGAGCGCGGCGAGCGGCGGCTGGTCGGACTACGGCAGCCTCGGCCAGTTCCGGTTCACTGCGACGGGCTGCGCGGATGCGAGTGGGGACATCGGATCGCGTCCTCCGGCGCCGGTCGAGGAGCCACCCGCGCCCGTGCTGAGGAAGCCCACCATGCCCCGCATCGGCACCGCCTCGTCGGGCGCCCGCGGCGGGATCGTCACGGCAGTGGCCCGGTGGTATGCACCCCTGAGCAACGGCGGAGCCGCCATCACGAGATACCGCGTGGTCGCGCAGAAGCTCGACTCGCGCAACCGGGTGGTGCGCAACTACTTCTCCAGCTACACCAAGCCCACCGCACGGGCGTTCTCGATGCGACTGCCGCGCGGGCGCTACGTGTTCAAGGTGATGGCCTGGAACAAGGTCGGTGCCTCGCCCTGGTCGAAGCCCTCGCGGATCGTCACGGCCCGCTGATCCATCGGGGTTGAGTGCTGGGCCCTGCGGGTCCAGGGACCAGTTCAGCACTCGACCCGGGAGATCTTCCCGGTCGTCCCGGGAAGTGGGCCGATGTGCAGACCATGTGACCGCCGCACTCTGGTGACCGCGGCCGACCCGGGCCGCCTGCTATGAGGAGATCACCATGAGACCGACCAGTGCCGCGCCGTCGACCACCCGCTACGCCATCCCGCCCAGCCACTGGCGCATCGCTGGTGCACTCGGGCTCGCGCACGTCGTGCTGATCCCGGTAGGCATCGCACTGCAGCGCTCACCGCTGTTCGCCGACGGTGTAGGCGGCATCCGCGAGAGCTATGTCGCAGGCGACTTCACCCGCTCGGTGAGCGGCTGGATGCTGGAGGCGTTCGGCTTCCTGCTGCTCGTGCCGGCGCTGGTGTTCCTCGCCCGGGCACTGGGTCGTCGTAGCGAGAGCGGACGGTGGGCCGCCCAGACCGGACTGATGTGCGGCCTCGGGTACGTCGCGGTGACCTTCGCGGTCGGCTTCCCGGCCGGTGCGGCCGCGATGTACGGCGCCCAGCACGGTCTCGACCTCGACACCGCGTTCGCGATCAACAACCTGCGCATCTTCAGCTACTTCCTGAGCCTGATGCTGCTCGCCGGCGGGACTCTGGGCATCGCCGTCTCGGCGCTGGCCGACGGAGAGCACCGGCGCTGGATCGGTGGGTTCGGGATCGTGACCGGTGTCGGGCTGCTGGTCTCCACTCCGCTGAGCCTGGTCGAGCTGCAGGACCTGGGCACGCTGGTGTGGATGGTCTGGTTCGTCGGGGTCTGCGTCCTGATGCTCCGGCACCGCGAGACTGCGGGCACCGAGGCAGTGACGGGACTCGACGATTCGGCGCACAGCAGGGTCCGCGTCGGGCAGGCTTGAGTCCTGCGAGAGGGACGTGGCCGATGACCAGAGCTTGGGTGGCGTTGCTCGCCGGTGGCATCACGGCCGCCGGCGTGCTCGCCAGCCTGCTCCTCGCGCCGTCGAGCCGTGGCGACTTCGACGACCTGGCGATCGCGGCCGTGGTGCTCGTCTACGCCGTGGTCGGCATCGTGCTGCACCTCGCCCGACCGGCCAACCGGGTCGGCCTGGTGATGCTCGCCGGAGCGGCCGCGTGGGGTGCGGGCGAAGGCCTGCTCGCGTGGGGCATCGAGGGTGTGGCTGGCTCGCCGAGCTCCGCGGCCTATGCCCTGCTCGCGGTGCTCGGCACCGCCGCCCGCGGTGCAGGCTGGTTGTTGCTGGTGCTGCTCCTGCCCGTGGTCTTTCCCGACGGCCGCGTCGAGTCCCGGACGGCAGCCCGAGTCGCGGTGGCCAGCCTGATCTCGTTCACCCTCGGTGCGCTGCTCTCGCCGGTGCCGCTCGAGTCACGCCTGGCCCGCACCGACAACCCGGTCGGGCTGCCGAGGGACTGGGCCGTCCTGAGCGACCTGCTCGCCGTCGGCGGCCTGCTACTCGCCGCCCTGGGCATCGTGCTCGCGGTCGCTTCGCTCCGACGACGTTGGCGGCATGGCGACGAGCTCCGGCGCCAGCAGCTGCTCGTCTTCGGGGCAGCCTTTGCCCTTCCGCTGCTCCTGCTGCCACTGATGCCGACCCCGTGGGTCGACCCGTGGATGTTCGCAGTGGTGGCGCTGCCGCTCCCGGTGGCGGTTGCAGTAGCGGTGCTGCAGCGGCGGCTCTACGACATCCCCTTGGCGGTCAACCGCACGCTGACCTACCTGCTGCTCTCCGCGGTGCTCGCCGCCATCTACGTGCTCGTCGTCTTCGGGGTCGGCGTGATGCTCAGCGACCGCGGCGCCCCGTGGCTCTCGCTCGCCGCGGCGGCCGTGGTGGCGGTGGCCTTCGCTCCCCTGCGTGAGTCGCTCCAGGGCACGGTCAACCGGCTCACCTACGGCCGCTGGTCGTCTCCGGTCGAGGTGCTCGGCGAGACCGGGCGGCGACTCGCGGACGCAGCCGACGGCCCTGCCCTGCTGCGCGAGCTCACCGACGAGCTGGTCACGGGACTGGGCCTACGTCGCGCGGAGGTGCGCGACCGCGCCGGCCACCTGCTCAGCTCGAGCGGGATGGTGGGGGCGGTGACTGAGCACCTCCCCCTCACGGCGTACGGCGAGCCCGTCGGGGAGCTCGCCTGGTCGGGACGGTCGCTGCGCCCCTCCGAGCAGGAGCTGATGCAGGCCCTCGGCCACCAGATCGGGGGTGCGGTGCACACCATCGCACTGTTCGAGGACCTGCGCCGGACCCAGGAGCAGCTGGTGCTCGCGCGCGAGCACGAGCGCCGCCGGCTCCGCAACGACCTGCACGACGGGCTGGGGCCGTCGCTCGCCGGGCTGGGTCTACGGGTGGACACAGTGGAGACGCTGATTGCGTGTGGTCGACCCGCGGACCAGCACATCGCCTCGCTGCGAGCCGGCATCGGCGAGACGGTCGCCGAGGTGCGCCGCATCGTCGAAGGACTACGGCCACCCGCCGTCGACGAGCTCGGGCTGTTCGGGGCGGTCGCCGAGCTCGGACGTGAGCTCGTCGTGCCAGCCGGACTGCGCCTCGAGCTCGACGTGCCTGCCTCGGCCGACGGGCTGCCGGCGGCAGTCGAGGTGGCGGCGTACCGGGTGGTGCAGGAGGCGATCACCAACGTCGTCCGGCACGCCCATGCCCACACCTGCCGGATCGCTGGCCACGTCTCGGACCACACATTGGTGATCGCTATCTCCGACGACGGCCGCGGCGGCGCGACCCCGTCGACCGGTCTCGGGCTGCGCAGCATGCGCGAGCGTGCCGGCGAGATCGGCGGCGAGATCAGTGTCACCTCCACCGACCGCGGCACCACGGTCACCGCGACTCTGCCGGCGGCGGTGTCGACATGACCAGGGTCCTGGTGGTCGACGACCACCCACTGTTCCGCGACGGACTCGTCGGGCTGCTCGCGGTCATCGACGAGATCGAGGTCGTGGACGTGGTCGGTGACGGCGAGCAGGCCGTCCGCAAGGCCGTCGAGCTGCGACCCGACGTGGTGCTGATGGACCTCAACCTGCCCGCACTCCCGGGGCTCGAGGCCACCCGCCGCATCGTCGCCGCGGCTCCGGAGTGCGGCGTGCTGGTGCTGACCATGCTCGACGACGACACGAGCGTGCTCGCGGCCATGCGGGTCGGCGCCCGCGGCTACCTGCTCAAGGACGCCCAGCGCGACGATGTGCTTGCGGCGATCCGTACGGTTGCCGCAGGCGGGGCGGTCTTCGGTCCCGGAGTCGCCGACCGCCTGCTACGCAAGGGCGCTCCGGCAGCCGACCTCACCCCACGCGAGTCCGAGGTGCTCGCGATGATCGCGCGGGGTGCGAGCAACGCCGAGATCGCCACCGAGCTCGGGCTGAGCCTCAAGACGGTGCAGAACCACGTGGCCAACGTGCTCACCAAGCTCCAGGTCCGCGACCGCACCCAGGCAGCGCTGCGGATGCGCGGCCTGAGCTGACGCTCCGCGCGTCGAGTGCTCGACCCTGCGGGGACAGGGGCCACGTCAGCACTCAACCCGCATCGGTCAGGCGACGGCCACACGCTCCTTGGCGCGGACGAAGTCGACGACCTCGGCCACGACCTGCGGGTCGCGCAGGATCCGCCGGTGGCCGAGTCCCTCGGTGGTGACCAGCCGGGCGTCGGTCAGCGTCGCCACGAGGTGCTGCGCGTCGTCGTATGGCGCCTGCCGGTCGCCGGTGTCGTGGATGACCAGCGTGGGGACGGACTCGACGTGGCTCGCCTGCACCCGCGCGTCGAACTCGGCCAGTGGCACCCCGACCCGCGACGCGACCTCGCGGTCGAAGGCCCCGCGGGTGCGGGACCCGAAGCCCAGCGCAGCCTGGAACTGGTCGAAGAGCGGCACGGCCTCGACCATCGGCGCGAGCAGCACCAGGCGACTCGTGCCCAGCCAGCCGAAGCGCAGCGCGAGGTACGTCGCGACCGCGCCCATCGAGTGCGCGACCACGGCCTCTGCGGGCCCGAACCGGGCGAACGCGGCGTCCAGTGCCTTGGCCAGCTCGACCCCGCTGGACCGGCCGGGACCGGAGTCGCCGAACGGGCTGGCCCCGTGCCCGGGTGCGTCGAAGAGCACCACCCGGTGGCCGGTGGACACGAGTGGCTCGACGAAGGCCGCCAGCTGGCTGCCGCGCCCACCCCAGCCGTGCACCAGGTAGACCGTCGGACCGTCGCCGAAGACGCGGCCCCGCACCTGCGCACCTGCCGCGGCCACCGTGAAGGCGTCACCGTCAGGCAGCGGGGTTTCCGGAAGCTGCGGCGGCACGGTGAACCACAGGTCGCTCACCTTGCGGCCGGCGACTCCTGGGGCGAGCAGGTCGGTGGCCCGGAAGGCCAGCCGCCGGCCGACGTAACGGGCATGGTTGCGAACACGAACGATCGTGCTTTTCTGATGCGCTGAAGCGGTCATGGTGGTGCCTCTCATCTGGGTGGGTTCAGTGCGCCCGAGCGCGGTCGAGGATGGCCTCGAAGGCAGTGTGCGCCCGCTCGAGCGCGCGGTCGTCGTCGAGCAGGCGGGTGGCGTTGTGGAAGGCGAGGGTCAGGCCCTGCAGCTCGAAGGCGAACTGATCGGGGTCGACGTCCTCACGAAGGTCGCCCTCGGCGATGGCGGCGCGGACCACGGTGGCGATGGTCTCCAGCCAGTCGCGCCGGTCCGCAGCCATGGCGTCGTGCATCGGCCCGGGGAGGTCGTCGAACTCGATGGATCCGGTCACGAAGATACAGCCGCCGGGCAGCACGTCCCGGTCCCAGGTGAGCCAGCGCTCGAAGATCTCCCGAACCCGCTTCTCCCCCCGCGGCACGGCCAGGGCCGGCCGCACCACGATGTCGATGAACTTGCGCCGCGCGTGGTCGAGGGTCTGCAGCTGCAGCTGCTCCTTGGAGCGGAAGTGGGCGAACAGCCCGCTCTTGCTCATGCCGTTGTGCTCGGCGAGCTGGCCGATGGTCAGGCCGGTGAAGCCGACGCGCGAGGCCAGGACCAGCGCCTCGTCGAGGATCGCCGCCTTGGTCTCCTGGCCCTTGCTCACCCTGCGAGACTAGAACGGTCGTGCTTTTTTGGCAATGCCTATTCCGAGCCGGCCAGCCGCGTCAGGGCCTTGCGTACGACGGAGGGGTCGTCGGTCTGCCACATCGGCGGCAGGCTGGCGCGGAGGAAGCTCCCGTAGCGGGCGGTGACGAGCCGCGGGTCGAGGCAGGCCACCACGCCTCGGTCGGTGGTCGTGCGGATCAGCCGGCCGGTCCCCTGCGCCAGCAGCAGCGCGGCATGGGTCGCGGCCACCTGCATGAACCCGTTGCCGCCGGCCTGGTCGACCGCCCGCTGCCGCGCCGACATCAGCGGGTCGTCGGGGCGCGGGAACGGGATCCGGTCGACGATCACCAGCTGGCAGGTCTCCCCCGGCACGTCCAGGCCCTGCCACAGGCTGAGCGTGCCGAACAGGTTGGTGTGCGGGTCGCCGACGAACTGCCGCGCGAGCTCGGGCAGCTGCGCGTCCCCCTGCGCGAGCGTGGTCAGGTGCGGCAGCGCCTCGCGGACGTGCTCGGCCGCGGCCTCAGCTGCACGGCGGCTCGAGAACAGGCCGAGGGTGCGGCCGCCTGCGGCGTCGACCAGCTCGGCGATCTCGTCGAGGTGGGCCCGGGTCAGCCCGTCGCGACCCGGCGGCGGCAGGTGCCGCGCGACGTAGAGGATCGCCTGCTGGGCGTAGTCGAACGGCGAGCCCACGTCGAGTCCCTGCCAGGCACCGTCCGCTCCCCTGTCCTTGGCGCGCAGCCCCAGCGACGTCGCGATCGCGTCGAAGTCGCCGCCGAGCTTGAGCGTCGCGGAGGTGAACACCACGGTCTTGTCGGTGAGCAGCTTCTCCCGCATCGGGCCGGCCACCTCGAGTGGCGCCACGCAGAGCATGTTGCCGCCCCGGTTGCGCTCCCGTTCGGCGATCCAGAGCACGTCGCGTTCGGACTGCGCGGCCATCCGCTCCGCGGTCTTGAACAGCTCCTGGGCCCAGCCCTTCGCCTGGGTGCTGCCCGCGTCGGGGGCGCCGGTGTCGTCACGCGGCTCCCGCGGGAACGCCGAGACCAGCGCGCGGGCGGCGTCGCGCACCAGCACCAGGGCGTCGCCGAGCTCCTGCGGCATCCGGTCGATCCGTCCCGGCCGTGCCTCCTCGACGGCGGCCCGCAGCGCGTCGCCGGCGTCGGCGAGGTCGTCGGCCTCGGTGCCCTCGACGTGGCGCTGGCTGCGCCGGGCGGTGCGGTCGACCTCGGACGGGGACAGCTCGTCGGTCGCGGCCTGCGTCACCCGGGCGACCAGCTCGTGGGCCTCGTCGATCACCACAACGTCGTACTCCGGGATCATCGGAACGCCCTCGACGGCGTCGATCGCCAGCAGGGAATGGTTGGTGACCACCAGCTGCGAGCGGGCCGCACGGTCCTTGGCGCGCTCGGCGAAGCACTCGGTGACGAACGGGCAGCGCTGTCCCAGGCACTCGCGGTGGGTGACACTGACCTGGCGCCAGACCCGGTCGGTGTGCCGCGGCGCGTGGTCGCGCTCGCCGGTGCCGCCGCTCTGCGCCTCCTCGTCGACCCACTCGCGCAGCGCGACCACCTCGCTGCCGAGCGACCCTTGAGGCAGGTCGACCAGCGTGCCCTGGTCGTCGGGCACACCCTCGCGCACGCGGTGCAGGCAGGCGTAGTTGGAGCGGCCCTTCAGCACGGCGTACGACGGCTCCTCGCCCAGCTCCTCCTTCGCCGCCTCGACGAGCGCGGGGATGTCGCGCTCGACCAGCTGGTGCTGCAGCGCGAGCGTCGCGGTGGCCACCACGACCCTGTCGTGGTGCAGCAGCGCCGGCACCAGGTAGCCGAGTGACTTGCCGGTGCCGGTGCCCGCCTGCACCAGCAGGTGCCGGCCCTGCTCCATCGCGGCCGCGACCGCCTCGGCCATCGCCACCTGGCCGGGCCGTTCCTGGCCGCCGAGCGCGTGCACGGCGGCGGCGAGCACGTCGCGAACGCCCCGCTCCGTGGGCTCCTCCGCCGGCTCCGCCTCGACCACCCGAGCACCCTATGTCGACGCTCCCGCACGTACGTGAGGCCGTGCACATCGGGCCGTTCTGAGTTGTGACCGTTCGTCATACCGCGCGTATGGTGGGCTGATATGTCCACTTCCGTACACCCGCAGAGTCCGGGACAACCCGGATCCGACCGACGAGAAGCCCACCACGACACGCTTGCGCGCCAGACCGGCGCGCACCCGATCGACCACCCCGCGCTGGAGTCCCCCATCGACGCGCCGCCCGAGCGTGGCGGCCTCGACAAGGTGGTCTTCGGCGTCACCGCGGCGATCGCCCTCGCCTTCCTGGTGTGGGGGTTCGTCGACACCGCTTCCCTCGGTGACACCGCGGGCAAGGCGCTCGACTGGACCGTCACCACGATGGGCTGGCTGTTCGTCCTGACCGCCTCGGCGTTCGTCGTCTTCGTGATCTGGCTGGCGATGGGCCGCTTCGGTGACATCCCGCTGGGCAGCGACACCGAGGAGCCGGAGTTCCGCACGGTCTCCTGGATCGCGATGATGTTCAGCGCCGGGATGGGCATCGGCCTGATGTTCTACGGCGTCAGCGAGCCGCTCACGCACTTCGTCACCCCGCCTCCGGGCACCGGCGGCGAGGGCAACCCCGAGGCCGTGCAGAACGCGATGTCCACCACGCTGTTCCACTGGACCCTGCACCCGTGGGCGATCTACGCCGTGGTCGGCATCGCGATCGCGTACGGCGTGTTCCGCAAGGGCCGCCCGCAGCTGATCAGCTCGGCGTTCGCGCCGCTGTTCGGCGAGAAGCGCACCAATGGCGTGGGCGGACGGATCATCGACATCCTCGCCATCTTCGCCACCCTGTTCGGCTCCGCCGCCTCGCTCGGCCTCGGTGCCCTGCAGATCGGCGCCGGCCTCGAGATCGTCGGCGGCATCGGCAAGCTCGGCAACGGCGTACTGGTCGTGATCATCGCGATCCTGACCGCGTGCTTCGTGGCCTCGGCCATCTCGGGCATCGAGAGGGGCATCCAGTGGCTGTCCAACACCAACATGGTGCTGGCGCTGCTCCTGGCCGTCTTCGTGTTCGTGGTCGGTCCGACCGTGTTCATCCTCGACCTGATCCCGACCGCGGTCGGCTCCTACTTCCAGGACCTGGCCACCATGTCGGCGCGCACCGAGGCCGCAGGCGGTGACGGCATGGCCGAGTGGCTGTCCGGCTGGACGGTCTTCTACTGGGCCTGGTGGCTGTCCTGGACGCCCTTCGTGGGCATGTTCATCGCGCGCATCTCGCGCGGCCGGACGATCCGCCAGTTCGTCACCGGCGTGCTGCTGGTCCCGAGCCTGGTCAGCCTGGTGTGGTTCGCCATCTTCGGTGGCGCCGCGATCAACTTGCAGCAGGGCGGCACCGACATCGCCGGCGAGGGCGGCGGCGCCGTGGAGGCGCAGCTGTTCGGCATGCTCGACCAGCTTCCGTGGGCGACCATCACCTCGGTGCTGGTGATGATCCTGGTGGCGATCTTCTTCGTCTCCGGGGCCGACGCCGCCTCCATCGTGATGGGCTCGCTCTCCGAGCGCGGCACCCTCGAGCCGAGCCGCTGGACCGTCATCTTCTGGGGTGTCGCCACCGGTGGCGTCGCCGCGGTGATGCTGCTGATCGGCGGCAACACCGCCCTCGACGGGTTGAAGAACATCACCATCGTGGCGGCGTTGCCGTTCGTGCTGGTGATGGTCGGCCTGGCGGTCGCGCTGGTGAAGGACCTGCGCAACGACCCGCTGATGGTGCGTCGCCGGGTCGCTGCCGACCGGGTCGAGCACGCCGTCGTCGAGGGAGTCACCCGCCACGGCGACGACTTCGGCCTCAGCGTCCGGGAGTACCCGCCGGGCACCTTCGAGAGCCCGGTCGGCGGCAACGGTGACGAGCCCGACTCGGCCTCGACCACCCCGCCGAACGGGGAGCCCCGCGCCTGAGGCTCCCAGGTCACACACGCGAACTGCCTCCTCACCCTCGTGGTGAGGAGGCAGTTCCATGTCCGGGGCCGGCTAGAACTTCACCTGCGGCGCGCTCTCCTGACCGCGCGGCGCCTCGTAGAACTCCCGCCGGCTCACCCCGGCGAGGCCGGTGAAGAACATCCACGGGATGGTCTGGGTGAGCTTGTTCAGCGACGCCACCGCGTCGTTGTAGTACTGCCGGGCGAAGGAGATCTGGTCCTCGGTCTCCCCCAGCTGGCGCTGCAGGTCGAGGAAGTTCGTGCTCGCCTTCAGGTCGGGGTACTGCTCGGCGACCGCGTTCACCCTGACCAGGGCCTCGGTCAGCTCGGCGTCCGCGCGCGCCTTGGCCGGTACGTCGTCCCCGGCGGCTGCGTCCTGCACGTGGGTGCGGGCCCGGGTCACCTCCTCGAGAACGCCCTTCTCGTGCGCGGCATAGCCCTTGACGGTCTCCACCAGGTTGGGGATCAGCTCGGCACGGCGGGTCAGCTGCACGTCGATGCCACCGATCGCCTCCTCGGCCTCGACGTCCTTGGTGCGCAGCCGGTTGAAGGCGACGACACCGAAGCCGACCAGGCCGACGAGCACCAGCGCGACGACGATCCCTGTGATCACCATGGGGTTCCTGCTTTCTGTTGGGTTCCGACCGGCTCGTCCGACGTACGTCTCACCAGGAGCCTCCGCCCCCGCCGCCTCCTCCGCCACCGCCGCCTCCCCCGCCGCCGGAGGACGACGACGAGCGCTGGGTGGCCTCGTAGGCGGAGATGGCCGAGCTGACCGTGGCCGAGAAGTCGTCGGCCATCGCGGAGGCGACGTTGCCGCTGGAGTACATCCCGCTGCCGGCGAAGTAGCGCGGCGCGGGCGGCTCCTGGCCGGTCTCGACGCGGTACTTCTCCGCCCACTCCTCAGCAACGTCGAAGGCGACCGCCCATGGCACGTAGGCGGTGTAGAGGTCCTTGCGCGCGGAGAAGTCGAAGCGACTCTCCGCCGACGGGGTGGCGAGCATCCGGCGGAACCCGCCGAGGCGCGACCACAGCTCCCTGCCCGCGGCGGTACGGCGGGTCGACGCGCCGGGCCGCAGGTGCTCGATCGCGAGCACGGCGAAGAACCCCGGGATCAGCGCGAGCGCGGAGAAGCCGAACGGGTTGACCAGGGCGAGGAACAGCGCGGCCAGTATCGCCCCGACCACCAGCCAGCCGCCGAGACCACCGAGGCCGGCCGGCACCATCAGGCCGTTCTGGTGGGCCCAGAGCCTGGTGCCGGCGTCGAACGCGGACAGCGCGGTCTTGAGCTTCTTGCCGGCCGAGACGGACTTGTCGGCGGTGAAGGTCGCCCCTGTGTGCACGCCGAGCACCTCGCCGGCGTACCTCGAGACCGGGTCCAGCGACGCCCAGGCTCCCTTGTTGTCGCTGCCGTGCACTGTCCAGCCGGTGCCGCGCTGGAGGGTGGTCGCTCCCTTCTCGGCGGTCTGCATGATGGAGGCGACGAAGGCCTGCTTGCCGACCTTCTCGGTGAACAGGTAGCGGCCCTGCGCGGGGCCGATGCCGTCAGGGGGCGCGTACATCAGCGGGAACGCGGGCTGCTTCTCCCGCGTCCCGCGGCTCATCCGCAGGCCGAGCCAGCCACACCAGCCAGCGACGACGAGCACGGCGAGCAGGAGCACGGGGTCGGGTCCGAGCACGGGGTCGAAGCGCATCGGCCACAGCTCGCGGTCGCGCTCTGGTGTGGCGATGTCCATGCCGGCGCGGATCGTGACCGGGTTGTACGGCGCGATCGGACCGGTGTTGACGATGACGGTGGATCCGGTGACCTGCCCGCTGCACCCGCCGCTGCCGCCCTGTCCCACCGCGCAGAACACCTCGCCCTCCGGGGCCGCGGGCAGGTGGACGGTGAGGACGGCGCGGTCGATGGCCATCCGCCAGCCGCCGGGGACCAGGTTCCAGAAAAAGTCCGTGCGCGCGTCCTCGCCCTCGACCAGGGCGCCGTCGACGCGGTAGCTGATCACGTAGACGTGCTCGCCGGTGAGCGTGCGGGACTCCGAGCCGATCCGCACGTTGCGGTAGCGGCCGCGTCCCTCGGTGAACACCTCGGCGGGCTCGGGCTCACCGTCGCGGGTGACCCGGACGTCCTTCGGCTCGAGCCGGGCACGTGAGTCGCCGGGGTCGTGCAGGTCGAAGAACCGGAAGATGCCGTGCCGGGAGACCGGGAAGCCCACCCGCAACGTCTCCACCACGTCGAGTCGGCCGTTCTCGTCGACGACGAACTCGGCGCGGTAGTCGGTGATGCGGGCCGGGTCGCCCTCCGTCGTACCGTCACCGGAGCCGAAGATCGCGGCCGGGAGGAGCACGATCCCCAGCAGGACCGCGAGCCCGACGAGCCACGCGATCACTCGCCTCATGGCTCGGAGACTACTGAGGGCTTCTGCCCGCGTCCGGCCTTTCGGCGGTCAGCCCGCGGCGTACTCCTCGAGCTCGCCGGCCAGCGCCTGCGTCACCCGCGCCTTGAGCAGGGTGCCCTCGCCGGTGTGGTCGACCGAGATCACCTCGCCGCCGTCGTGCACGCGGCTGACCAGGTCGCCACGGTCGTAGGGCAGCAGCACGGTCATCTCGACCGACGGCCGGGGCAGGTCGGCCTCGATCGCCGCGAGCGCCTCGCCGATGCCCTCACCGGTCGCGGCCGAGACCACGACCGAGTGCGGCTCGCGCTGGCGCAGCCGGGCGACGACCAGCGGGTCGGCGATGTCGGCCTTGTTGATCACCACGAGCTCGGGGACTGATCCGGCGCCGATCTCGGCGAGCACCTCGCGCACGGCGGCGAGCTGGCCCTCGGGGTCGGGGTGCGAACCGTCGACGACATGGAGGATCAGGTCGGAGTCGGAGACCTCCTCCAGCGTGGAGCGGAACGCCTCGACCAGCTGGTGGGGCAGGTGGCGCACGAAGCCGACGGTGTCGCTCATCGTGTAGACGCGACCGTCGGTGGTCTGGGTGCGCCGGGTGGTCGGGTCGAGGGTGGCGAACAGCGCGTCCTCGACCAGCACGCCGGCGTCGGTGAGCCGGTTGAGCAGCGAGGACTTGCCGGCGTTGGTGTAGCCGGCGATCGCCACGCTGGGGATCTCGTTGCGGCGACGGCCCGCGCGCTTGGTGTCGCGGGTGGTCTTCATGTGCTTGAGGTCGCGTCGCAGCTTGGCGATCTTGGTGTTGATCCGGCGCCGGTCGGTCTCGATCTTGGTCTCACCCGGACCACGGCCACCGATGCCGCCGCCCTGGCTGCCGACCCGGCCACCGGCCTGGCGGGAGAGCTGGCCACCCCAGCCACGGAGCCGCTGCTTCATGTAGTTGAGCTGGGCGAGCTCGACCTGGGCCTGGCCCTCACGGCTCTTCGCGTGCTGGGCGAAGATGTCGAGGATCAGGGCGGTCCGGTCGACGACCTTGACCTTGACCCGGTCCTCGAGGTTGCGCAGCTGGCTGGGTGCGAGCTCCCCGTCGCAGATCACCGTGTCGGCGCCGGTCACGCGGACGATCTCGGCGAGGCCCTCGACCTTGCCGCGGCCGATGTACGTCGCGGGGTCGGGTGTCTCGCGGCGCTGGTAGAGCGCGTCGAGCACCTCCGAACCGGCGGTCTCGGCGAGCAGCGCGAGCTCGGCCATCGAGTTCTCGGCATCCTGCACCGACCCCTCGGTCCACACGCCGACGAGGATGACCCGCTCGAGCCGGAGCTGGCGGTACTCGACCTCGGTGATGTCCTCGAGCTCGGTGGACAGCCCGGCCACCCGGCGCAGGGCGTAGCGCTCGGCGAGGTCGAGGGCGCCGGTCGTCTCCTCGGGGTCGGGCCCGTCGGGGTCGATCGGTTCGTCGGAGATGTCTTCGGTGGCCCGGTCCTGCTGTTCGGGGGCGCCGTCCTCGTCCCACTCCGCCGTCTCGGCGAGCTCATGGGCGAGGTCGAATTCCTTGGGTGCGTTCGTCATGTGGCACCAAGGGTAGTTCGGTGGGGGTGAGGGGGCGAGCGGGTTTCGGTGGGTCGGGTTGCTCAGGTTTCACCGGTCGGCCGGTGAAACTGGACCCGGTCGGCCAATGCATTGGTACGCCGGGTCCAGTTCCGGTACGACGGACCGTCCGTTTCGCGTCCCCAGGCCCGTTCCCTACCGCCCCGGGCGTACGACGAGCGCCGATCCTCCTCCGCGGCGTACCGGCTCGGACACCGCCGTCATCTGGCCGCTGCGACCCAGCTCGATCGCGGTGGCGGCCCCGATCTGCGCCGCACTCGTGAACGCGTCTCCGGCCGGGACCAGGGTGTGGCCGTAGGGCGCCAGTGCCGCGCCGTACGCGTCGATGAACTCCGGCTCGGCGGTCACGTTGGCCGTGTTGCGCTGGGCCGCCCGCGGGGCCGCGAGCGCCTGCGAGACCGACATGCCCAGGTCGATCCGGTTCACCAGCATCTGCAGCACCGTGGTGATGATCGTCGAGCCGCCGGGCGAGCCGAGCGCCAGGAACGGCTCGCCGTCACGCAGCACGATCGTCGGCGACATCGACGAGCGCGGCCGCTTGCCGCTCTGGATCCGGTTGGGGTCCTCGGGGTTGTAGGTGTCGCCGAAGCTGAAGTCGGTGAGCTCGTTGTTGAGCAGGAAGCCGCGGCCCGGGACGGTGATGCCGGAGCCGCCGGTCTGCTCGATGGTGAGGGTGTACTCCACGACGTTGCCCCACTTGTCCGCGACGGTGAGGTTGGTCGTCGATATGTTCTCGGTGTCCTTCTCCGCCCCGGCGGCGCCGGCGGGCTCGTCGCACTGCCCGTCGTAGTCGGTGACGTCACCGGCGGGCACCGGCTTGGTCGCGGCCTGCTCGCTGTCGAGCCGGCAGGCGCGCTCGGCGGCGTACGTGTCGGACAGCAGATCCTCGAGCGGGACGTCGGTGAACGCCGGGTCGCCGACGTACTTGCCCCGGTCGGCGAACGCCAGCGCGCTCGCCTCGAGGTAGTGGTGCAGCGCGGCGCCGGTGTCCATCCCGGCCAGGTCGTAGCGCTCGAGGATGTTCAGCGCCTCACCGACGGTGGAGCCACCGCTCGAGGACGGCGCCATCCCGTAGACGTCGTAGCCGCGGTACTGCATGTGGCTCGGCGCCTGCTGCTTCACCTCGTAGTCCGCGAGGTCGCTCGGCTCGAGGTGTCCTGGCGGCGCCGGGAGCGTGGCGTCCTCGGCCTTCGGCGGGTTCTTGACCGTCGCGGAGATCTGCTGCGCGAGCGGTCCCTCGTAGAAGGCGTCGGTGCCCTGCCTTGCGATCAGCCGGTACGTCGCCGCGAGGTCGGGGTTGCGGAACACCGAGCCCACGCGCGGCAACTCGCCGCCGGGCAGGAACAGTCCGGCGGTGTCGGGGAACTGCTCGAAGCGCACGCGGTTCTGCTCGGTCTGCTCGCGGAAGGTCTCGTCGACGGTGAACCCGCGCGAGGCAAGCCGGGTCGCGGGCCGCAGTACGTCGGCCAGGTCGGCGCTCCCCCACTCCTCGAGCGCGGTCTCCCAGGTGGCGAGGGTGCCCGGCGTACCGACCGAGACGCCGCTGCTGACCAGGTCGGCGAACGGGCGGGTCTTTCCGGTCTCGGGGTCCTTGAACGCCTCGTTCGGCATGCTCGCCGGCGCGGTCTCGCGGCCGTCGAGGGTGTTGACCTCGCCGGTGCGGGCGTCGTAGTGCACGAAGTAGCCGCCGCCCCCGATGCCCGCGCTGTACGGCTCGGTCACGCCCAGCGCCGCCGCGGTCGCCACGGCTGCGTCCACGGCGTTGCCGCCGCGACGCAGCACCTCGATGCCGATCCGCGAGGCCTCCGGGTCGACCGACGACACGGCGCCGCCGGAGCCGGAGCTCAACGGGGTCTTCACGTTGTAGCGACCGCCGGGAGGTACGGCGGGGCGCTCCGACTTCGCTCTCTGCTCGGCCTGGGCGGGTGCCAGCGCCAGACCGGACAGGCCGGTGGCGACGGCCACCCCAGCAGCGAGGGTGCGGAGACGAGCGTGCGACATGGATCCTCCCGAGACGGTCCGGCTGCCTGTCATTACGTCACGGCTGGCGGGTGGGGGCAAGCACCGGGAGGTGGGGTTTC
>DASSLA010000040.1:0-21546 GCA_035689885.1 Marmoricola sp.
TACGGAGAAACTAGAACGAGTTCTAGTCGAGCAGGGCCGCGGGAGCGCCCGGCCGAGGCACTGCTGGTGGTCAAGGAGAAGCCCCGAGCCTCATAGACTCAAGCCCCGTCCCCAGACCGCCGAGGTGCCAGCTCGATGACACTCGACGTAGAGACACTCGATCAGGTTCTCCTGATCGGGACGGGTGTGCTGCTCCTCGCCATCCTGGCCGTGCGCCTCAGCGTGGGCGTCGGGCTGCCCAGCCTGCTCGTCTACCTGCTGATGGGGGTGGCGCTGGGCGAGTCCGGGCTCGGCCTCGACTTCGACAACGCCCAGCTGGCCCACGCCCTGGGGTTCGCCGCACTGGTGCTCATCCTCGCCGAGGGTGGTCTCACCACGAGCTGGCCGGAGATCAGGCCGGTGATGCGGCTGGGGGTCTCGCTGGCCACCATCGGTGTGGCCGTGAGCGTCGCGCTGATGGCCGTGTTCGGGCACTTCGTGCTGGGGCTGAGCTGGCAGTTGGCCGTGCTGCTCGGTGCGGTCACCTCGCCGACCGACGCCGCCGCGGTGTTCTCGGTGCTGCGGCGGATGCCGCTGCCACGGCGGCTCACCGGCACGCTCGAGGCCGAGTCGGGCCTCAACGACGCGCCGACGGTCCTGCTGGTCACGGTGGTGAGCACCACGGGTGCCGGCGGGTTCCTCTCGTTCGTGGGCCTGATCGCCTACGAGCTGGTGGCCGGCACGCTGGTCGGCGGCGCGGTCGGGTTCGGGGCGGCCTGGCTGATGCGGCGCTCGGCGCTGCCCAGCTCGGGCCTCTACCCGCTCTCGGTGCTCGCGTTCACCGTCTTCGCGTACGCCGGCTCGGCGGCGATCCACGCATCGGGCTTCGCCGCCGTCTATGTCGCCGCGCTGGTGCTCGGCAACGCGGAGCTGCCCCACCGGGCCGCGACCCGGTCGTTCGCCGAGGGGCTCGCCTGGCTGGCCCAGATCGGCCTGTTCGTGATGCTCGGCCTGCTGGCCTCCCCGGCCGAGATCACCTGGGAGGTCGTCGGCATCGCCATCGTCGCGGGCCTGCTGCTGACCTTCGTGGCACGGCCCCTCTCGGTCGCGGTCGCCTCGGTGGTGCAACCGATGCAGGCACGGGAGCTGACCTTCCTGTCCTGGGCGGGGCTGCGCGGTGCGGTGCCGATCGTGCTCGCCACCATCCCGTTGTCCGAGGCGGTGGACGGTGCCGGCCAGCTCTTCCACATCGTCTTCGTGATGGTGGTCATCTTCACCCTCCTCACCGGTCCCACGCTGCCGCTGGTGGCCCGCGCCCTGCGGGTGTCCGCGCGCCACGAGCCGCGCGACCTCGAGGTGGAGGCCGCCCCGCTGGAACGCATCGCCGCCGACCTGCTGCAGGTGAACATCTCACCCCAGTCGCTGATGCACGGCGTCGAGGTCGGTGAGCTGCGGCTGCCCCAGGGGGCCTCGGTCGCGCTCGTCGTACGCGACGGCAAGACGCTGGTGCCGGAGCGGCGGACCGTCCTGCGCCGGGGCGACGACGTCCTGGTGGTCACGCCGCGCCGGCTGCGCGAGGCGACCGAGGACCGGCTGCGCACGGTCTCGGTCGGCGGACGCCTGGCCCAGTGGCTGCACACGGGGCGGCGACCCGAGTAGGGCGCGTCGTCCGCTAGTTCACGTCGATGCAGGTCTCGACCGGTGCGGGGAGCGGCACCCGCTTCGGTGCCTTCCTCGGCAGCCGCTCGAACCGGTTGCCGATCAGCACGTCGACGCCCGGCCCGAGGTCCTGCTCGGTGACGATGACACGTACGCCGGTGCCCAGGTTGCGGGCGACCAGCGCGGCTGAGGAGTCGTCCTCCTCGGTCGTCCAGACCACCGCCCGGCGCACCTTCACCCCGTCCGGGGCGTTGCCGGGGTTGCCGGGCTTGAAGCCCTTCTCCACCAGCCGGTCGAGGGTCCTGCCCGCAAGACCGCTGCGGTTGCTCGCGTTGAACACGCTGACCTGCACCTCGCGCCGGGCGACGAAGCGCTTCACGTTCTTCTCCACCGCAGCGCACTCCTCCTCGCCGGTGTCCAGACCAGGGACCGGGGCAGTGGCGGCCCTGAAGCCCACGACGGCCATCGCCACCAGCAGCACGCACAACACGGTGAGGGTGACGGCGGTGGTGATCCTGCGGCCGGTCACGGTCAGGCTCCGGACCCGGCGTCGTCGAGCACCAGCACGCGGGCATGCAGGACGAGGCGCTGCTGGAGGGCGGCCCGCAGGGCGCGGTGGAGGCCGTCCTCGAGGTAGAGGTCGTCGCGCCACTCGACGACGTGGGCGAACAGGTCGCCGAAGAAGGTGGAGTCCTCGTCGAGCAGCGTCGCCAGCTGCAGGGTGTCCTTGGTGGTCACCAGCTCGTCGAGGCGCACCTGTCGTGGCGGCAGCGCGGCCCAGCCCCGGGCGTCGAGGTCGTGCTCGGGGTACGGCCGGCCGTTCCCCACGCGCTTGAAGATCATCGCCACATCATAGGGAGAGCCGGGTCACGCCCACGTCGGACCGCCCGCCCGGCAGAAGCGGACTTATAGGGTCAGGACATGGGTGAGACCACCGCTTCCGACCCGATCAGTGCCGCCGTCGCGCCGGGCTACGCCTTCGAGGGTCCCGCCCTCGAGCTCGGCGGGCTGATGACCGACGCGGAGACGCTCGCCGGCGTGCCCGTCCGGATCCCGCTGGCGATGCTGAACCGCCACGGTCTGGTCGCCGGCGCCACCGGCACCGGGAAGACGGTCACCCTGCAGCTGCTCGCCGAACAGCTCTCCGCCGCCGGCGTCCCGGTCTTCGCCGCGGACGTGAAGGGCGACCTGTCCGGGGTCTCGGTCGCGGGCGAGAGCAACGACAAGCTGGCCGCCCGAACGAGGTCGCTGGGCCAGGACTGGCAGGCCGAGGGCTTCCCGGTGGAGTTCTTCGCGATCGGCGGGCAGGGCACCGGCACTCCGCTGCGCGTCACGATGAGCGCGTTCGGGCCCACGCTGCTGTCGAAGGTGCTCGGCCTCAACGACACCCAGGAGTCCTCGCTGGGGCTGGTCTTCCACTACGCCGACAAGGCCGGCCTGCCGCTGCTCGACCTCGCCGACCTGCGCGAGGTGGTGAAGTACCTCGTCTCGGAGGAGGGCAAGCCCGACCTGAAGGACCTCGGCGGGCTCTCCAGCGCCACCGCGGGGGTGATCCTCCGTGAGCTGATCGCCTTCTCCGACCAGGGCGCCGACGCGTTCTTCGGCGAGCCCGAGTTCGAGTCCGCGGAGCTGCTCCGCACCGCCCCCGACGGCCGGGGCCTGATCTCGCTGGTGGAGCTGCCGCAGCTGCGCGACCGGCCCGCGGTGTTCTCCACGTTCCTGATGTGGTTGCTGGCCGACCTCTTCCACGACCTGCCCGAGGTGGGGGACGTGGACAAGCCCAGGCTGGTGTTCTTCTTCGACGAGGCCCACCTGCTCTTCGACGACGCCTCCGAGGCCTTCCTCGACTCGATCGCCCAGACCGTGCGGCTGATCCGGTCCAAGGGCGTCGGGGTGTTCTTCGTGACCCAGTCGCCGACCGACGTACCCGACGAGGTGCTGGCGCAGCTCGGCTCGCGGATCCAGCACCAGCTGCGCGCCGCGACGCCCAACGACGCCAAGGCACTGAAGCAGACGGTGAACACCTATCCGCACTCGGCGTACGACGACCTCGGCAAGGTCATCCTGTCGCTCGGCATCGGCGAGGCCGTGGTGACGGTGATGAACGAGCGCGGCGCTCCGACGCCGGTCGCGTGGACGCGGCTGCGGGCGCCCGAGTCGCGCATCGGCCCCGCTGACCAGGCGGCGATGGAGGCCCAGGTGCTGGCGTCCCCGCTGCACGCGAAGTACGCCGAGACGATCGACCGGGAGTCGGCCCACGAGATGCTCGCGAGGAGGCTCGAGGCCGGTGCGGAGAAGGCGGCCAAGGAGGCCTCGGAGAAGGAACCCGGCACGACGACGGAAGACCGGCTCCGCGAGGAGGGCGAGCGAGCGACGCGCCGGCGCAGGGCCCCGTCCGAGGAGAAGTCGATGGTCGAGGAGGTGGTCTCCTCGACCGCCTTCCGCCAGGTGATGAGCACGGCGGCGCGCGAGATCGTCCGGGGGATGTTCCGGACCGGCCGCCGCTGATGGACGACGTCCGCGACATCGAGCGGCTCAAGTACCGCTACCTGCGCACCCTCGACCTCAAGCAGTGGGACGACTTCGCCGAGTGCTTCGTGCCGGAGGCGACCGGCGACTACGACGGGCTCGAGTTCGCCGACCGCGAGTCGCTGGTCGGCTACATGCGCGAGAACCTCGGTGAGGGCCTGATCTCGATGCACCACGCCCACCACCCGGAGATCTCCGTGGCCGGCGACGAGGCGACCGGGACGTGGTACCTCGAGGACAGGGTCATCGTCCCCGAGCACCACTTCGTGATCGAGGGCGCGGCGTTCTACACCGACCGCTACGTACGGCGGTCCGGGGGCTGGCGGATCGCCCACACCGGTTACCGGCGCACCTTCGAGGTCTCGATGAGCACCGTCGACCTGGCGTCGTACCACGTCAAGCGCGGGTCTGCCTACGCCTGATCCAGGTGGCGCTGCACCTCCTCGGGGCCGAGCGCCAGCGGCGTCTGCACCAGCCACTGCACCCCGAAGGGGTCGCGGGCGCGCCCACCTCGGGCGCCGTACTGCTGGTCGGCCACGGCGAAGACGACCTCGCCACCGTTGTCGGCGATGGCGCCGACGACCGTGTCGGCACGTCGAGCAGCGGCCCGGGATGCGTGACCGGGTCGTGCACGTCGGCATCCTTGAGGGTGAGCACGGTGCCGAAGACCTCGATCTTCGCGAACACCACGCTGCTGCCGTGGGTGTAGCGGGCCCTCTCGCGGCCACCGAGCAAGTCGCGGTAGAAGTCGAGCGCCGCGGCCGCATCCGGGAGCACCAGCTTGGGTCGGATGCTGTTCTCGGTCATGGTCCCAGCATGCCCGGGTGGCGGACCGCGCTGCGGTGGACCGACTCGTGGCGCGGCTCGGGGGCCTGAGGCAGCGACGGATATCGTCGTCGACGTGCCGCCGATCGCCGACTCCTCCGCGGCCCGCGCCGTGCAACGCCGCCTCGGCCTGGCGCTGCGCTCCCGGGTGGCCGGCGAGGACGCGCCCGAGCGCGCGAAGCGGATCTGGGGCGCCGAGGGCGAGCGCTGGTTCACCCCCGACGACCCCATCTGGCGGGTCAACGCCGACGCGGCGATGTTCCCCGGCGGCCTGGCCGCCCTGCTGCTGCAGTCCCTGCACCCCTCGGCGATGGCAGGGGTCGCGGCGCACAGCGGCTACAAGGGGGACCCGTGGGGTCGGCTGCAGCGCACCAGCCACTACCTCGCGGTGACCACCTTCGGGACCGTCGAGGACGCCGAGCAGGCGATCGCCAAGGTGCGCTCGGTGCATCGCCGGGTCAGCGGCGTCGACGAGCGCGGGACCCCGTACGCCGCCAGCGACCCGCACCTGCTGCGCTGGGTGCACGTCGCCGAGATCTGGTGCTTCCTGCAGGCCTTCCAGGCGTACGCCGCCGCGCCGCTGTCGCCCGCCGAGGCCGACCTGTTCGTCGACCAGACCGCGCTCGCCGGCACGAAGCTCGGGGCGACCGACCTGCCGACCACCGTGGCCGAGCTGGAGGAGACCATCGCGGGCTACCGGCCCGAGCTGATGGCGACGCAGGCCGCGCGCGAGGCCACGAAGTTCATGCTCCGCAACCCGCCGGTGTCGCTGGCCGCACGCCCCGGCTACGCACTCATCGCCGCGGGCGGCGTGGCGCTGCTGCCCGACTGGGCACGACGGGAGCTACGGCTGCCCGTCCGCCGGGCCGGCATCGCGGTTGCCACCCGCGCAGGGGGGTTGTCGACCGCGCTCGTGCGGTGGGGGATGGCCGGACTCGCCGAGGAGAGCGCCTGAGCAGGCCCGCGCACCCTGGTCGCCTGGAGGACGAGAGTGACCGGCTGCTGGAGCTCGGCCGAGGGTCGTTGGCTGACCGCCCCGGAAGGCCCCCGGACGGGACGAGACCGCCTACGCGCACACGTTCGTCGTGCTCGCCGCATCGTCCGCGACGTTCGCCGGCCGCGCCGGTGCCCGAGAGCTCCTCGACCAGGCTCGGGGCGTGTGCCTCGGGAGTCTCTGCGACGACGACGCCATGCCTGTCGAGCAGTGGGACGCGCCGCTCACGGTGCTCGACAGCTGTCGGGGCGTCGACGTCAACATGCACGCGCTCGAGCCGCCGCTCGCCGCAGTCGCCGCCACGGCCGTCGCGACTCGGCTGGATCGGGCGCTGCGGATCACCGAGCGCGTCGTGAACTGGCTCGGACCGGCCCACGGCTGGCGGCTCAGCGTCCGCCTGGCGGCTGGTCGACGCGCGTTCGCTCTTCGAGTCGGCTACGCGGGAGGGGTGGGCCGGCCCCCGGCGCCGACGGGTTCGTCCATCCTGTCTACGTGCGGGGGACCGGTGATGCGCCTGCGGATGCACTGATGGCGGCAGAGGCCACGGCGGTACCGCACGCGGCGATCGGCGATCCGGCGTACGACCCGCGCCACCTGACGTGGTGGGACCACATCATCAATTTCGTTCGTCGACCGCGAGCACGGGTCCTGGCATCACATGCTCCCCAGTGCCCGACCCAGCGACCGTAGGAACGGTGATTCATGGTGCGCTGATCGCCCGACTATCTCCGGTCATGGCGGTGGGCCCAGCGCGACGGCCCCACCATGCGCGGTCCCGAGAGTCGGATCTCCAGTCTGTGTGCCTCGCGCTTGAGGGGCCGAGCGAAGTACTGACCGAGAATGACGCCCGCCGCGAGTGCCAGCGCGGTGGCGAACGCCGAGGCCAGCTGCAACACACCGTCCCGCCCCTCGGCCAGCAGCGCGACCCCGCGGTAGATGTCCAGCCCGGGCAGGAGCGGCACCAGCGCCGGGATCACGACGACCAGGGGTGGGACCCGGAACCTGCCGGCGACCAGGGCACACGCGGCTCCGATGGTCACGGCGGCCACCGCCGAACCCCAGGTGCGGCCGACCGCCGGGGTGCCCACGGTCAGAAGGACCGCCTGCCCGATCGCTGCGACCAGCCCCGCCGCCGCGAGCGAGCGCAGCGGTGCATAGGCCGCGAACGCGAAGGCTGCCCCGGCGACGGCGGCCCCCGCCACCGCGGCCCCTTGCTCGGCGAAGCCGACGGCGCCGGGCTCGAACGAGTCCAGCCCGACGCCCAGGAGGTCCGCGACCGTGAGCCCGGCTCCCACCCCCGCGCTGATGCCGGCGGTGTTGAGCAGGGCGTCGATGAACCGGGCGCTGGCGGTGAGCGGAAACCCCGTGAGCGCATCTTGGGTGGCACCCATGAGGCCGACGCCCGCGAGGAGCATCACGATCCCCGCGGTGACCACCCGGGACGGGTTCACCTCGATCGGGATGGTCGTGGCCGACACCGCGATGAGCGTGACGACGAGGCCGCCGGCCGCGTGCTGGTAGAACGCGGGGATCCGATGAGCAGGCAACAACAGTTGGGTCCCGTCGATCGCACAAGCGGCGACGAACGCGAACAGGCAGACGAGGGAGTCGCCGCCCAGGGTCAGGGCTATTCCGGCCCCCATCACGCCCCAACCGACGGTCGCCGCCCATCGTTGCCGGCGATGCCCGGTCGACACGATCCGGGCGATCGTGTCTCGCGCATCAGCCCGGCTGATGCTCCCGGTCACCAGGCCCGCCACGGTCTGGTCGACCTCGACCAGATCGGCGTAGTCGACGGGTCGCCGAGCCACCCTTCGCATCTGGATGGCAGCCGGTGTGTCACTGCGCGGCTGGTGGCGGAGGGTGAGATCCACGAACGTCACGTCCGCGGTCACGTTGCGCACACCGCATGCACTGGTCACTCCCAGCATGGTGGCCGCGACGTCGGCGGCGCCGGCCCCGGACGACAACAGGACCTCACCGATCCGCAGCGCAAGGTCGAGGGACTCGAGGACGTCACCGTGCTCGGCCACCGTCGGGTCGTCAGCGGGAGACGACCTCGCGCAACCGGTCGAGCATCTCCTGCTCACGGTCGCTGACCTGCTGGGCGCCGATCCCCATGAACCCACCGTCCTTCGCTGCCTCGGCCGCAGCCTGCGCCGCAGCCATGAGCCAGCGACCGAACGCAGCGGCCTCCTCCTCGGTGGCTCGCGCGGCGACGATGCGCTGCACCTCTGCGAGCTCAGCCAGCACCAGGTCGCCCGCGCTGCCGGTGCCGTGGGGCTTGAACGACTTGAGGGGGTTGCGTCTCGCCTGTACCTCGGCCTGCACGTCGAGCGCCACGTCGGTCAGCAGCTGCTCCCGGGTCGGTGGGTTGCTGGCCTTCCGCATCGTCGCCGCAGTCTCCTTGGTGGACTCGATGGGCCCCCCGGGATCGGCGACCAGGATGGCCATCCCGGCTACGAGCGGGGCGCGGACCACGCGCTGCCACTCCTCCTCGGGGAAGTCGCTCTTCGACGTCATGACGCGCTCGCTCTCTGTCTCGATGTGCCTGGCTAGTCGCAGCGGTCGTTGACCATGGCTCTGACCCGAGCCCACTTCTCGCTGACCTCCTGCAACGACTCCTCCGCGCTCGCGACCCTGTCCTCGGCCTTCTCGCCGGCCTCCGCGGCGCGCTGGCGGGCAGCGTCGAGGCTTTGCTGCAGCTGCGACAACGCCTCGGCGATGCGTTCGCTGCTCGTGGACTCCTGTAGCGCGTCGAGCCGGTCGCGGAGGTCCACGGCGGCGGCCCGGAGCTCGTCGGCGCTGGTCTCCGAGGCGTCCAGCTGGGTGAAGTCATCGGCGATCGCAACGATCTCGTCGTAGTTCGCGCACAGCTGAGAGGCCCGCTCGCCGTCTGCGCTGCCTCCACAACCGCCGACCAGAAGGATCGTTGCCGTCAGGGCAACAAGGGAAGTGCCGCGGGCCCTCCCGCGCCGCTTGCGCTGGGGGAGTGCTCCGGGACCCATGGCGTCACTTTCGTCGCTGGAGCCGGTCCGGGGCTCACCTGTATCGGGTGATCGTGGCAGCACCGTCAGCTCACCGCGCGAAGGTCGGCCCCAGCACGACGGTCCGTGCCATCACAGCCCTGAGCAGCGAGTGCACGCAGATGCCCAGCGCCAGGTTGATGCAGGCAGTCGCGACCTGGCTCTCGGTGGTCTCGCCGAACGCGAACGGCATCGCCACACCGGCCACGGTTGCCAATCCGATGATCCAGGAGAAGAACATCCGCGGGCGTGGAGTCGCCAGAACCGTGAGGTGCGCGACGCCCGTGGCGAGAAGCGCCAGCACGAAGGCGGTCAGCGCGTAGTCACCGGCGAAGGTGTGGAAAAAGTCGAGCAGCAGGGCCGGGCGCACGAGTCGGACGTCGATGATCGCGCAGACGAGCACACCGACCACGGCCACGAGCGCCGCAACCAGACCGGTTGCCACACCGCCGCCCCAGAGGCGACCGGCGTCGACCGACGCGCCTTGCCGGAGGGGCCCACTCATCCTCCGGTCTCGCTGACTTCGCCGCCTGCCGATGTCCCGACGGTCACGTTGGACTCGACCATGGTGGGTTCCTCCTCGTCTCGCACCGCCATCGTGCCTGCAAACGGGACGGGCGCACTCACCCTCATCGGGCGAGACGAGGCTGGCTGTCGGCGTGAGGTGTGGGTCGGCGGCGGCCGGAATCCTCGGGTCGCCTTGCCGTGCGAACACACATGTTCGACATCATCGGCCTGGTCGCGGGGCCGACGCCGATGACCCACCGCCTCCCGCGCGCCAGACGCGCGGCCGCCGAGGAGCGACGCCTCCTGGTATGGGGTGGCCCGCCACATCGTGGCCGTGACCCGCAAGCTCGACTGCGAGCCCACCAGCCATCCGCCGGGCTACTGCGCAAGTCAGGCACAGGGACCGAACCTGGGGCAGAGTGTGCGCCGCCGGACCGAGCCCTGCCCGACCCGATCCGGCATCGTCGCTGCGGGTGGCGGAGGATGCGGGATTCGAACCCGCGAGGGCGTTAACCCAACCCGCTTTCCAAGCGAGCGCCATAGGCCACTAGGCGAATCCTCCGCCGGAGAGGTTACCCGGCCGGATTCGCATCGGAGAAATCGACCTCGTAGACTCCCCGCCAACCCCCCATGCGGCGGTACCCCACTGAATCCCCCAGGGCCGGAAGGCAGCAAGGGCAGGTGGGCTCTTCCGGGTGCATGGGGGGCCTCTTCATCCCGTGACGGGGAGGCTCACTGGCCCCTGTGGATGCGAACCGGACAACCGATCCGTGCGGAACTCCCGCCGACCAGCCAATGCTTTGGTGTGGTGGCGGGGGTTTCACCGGGCGGCCGGTGAAACTCCTCAACCCCGCACCGGCGCCCCCACGTGCGGCCGCAGCCCCATGCTGTCCGCCGCGCGCCACAGCGCGTCTCGGGCCCGGGGGTGGGCGGCGTGCTCGATCAGGTTCGCGGCCTGGCGCTCCTGGTCGTGGCCGAGGATCTCGGCGGTGCCCTGCTCGGTGATCACCGCCGACATCTGGAACGAGGTCACCGGGGCGGAGACCAGCGGCACGATCGTCGAGACGTCCGCGCGGGGGTGCCACGAGCGCAGGCCGATCAGCGCCTGTCCCTCCGGGCTGTGGATCGCGCCGACCACGAAGTCGGCCTGGCCGCCGAGGCCGGAGTAGATCCGCCCGCGCACCCGGGAGGCGTTGGCCTGCGCGTAGAGGTCGACCTCCAGCGAGGAGTTCACGCTGACCATCCGGGGGTTGGCGGCGATCCGGGAGGGGTCGTTGGTGACCTCGGTGCGGGTCATGTGCACCCGTTCGTTGCGGTCGAGCCACTCGTAGAGCTCGGCCGAGCCGAACACGAACGACGTGGTGATCGGCACGTCGGTGTCCAGAGCCCCGGCCCGCTCGAGCGCGAGCACGCTGTCGCTGAACATCTCCGTCCACACCCGCAGCAAGCGCCGGTCCGTGAGGCCGCGGAGCGCGGCGTCGGGTACCGCGCCGATGCCGGCCTGCAGGGTCGCGCCGTCGCCCACCCGGGCGCCCACGGCCGTGCCGATCGCGACCGACGCGGCGTCGGGCTCACCCGCCTCGTGCGCGTCCAGGGGCTGCTCGGCCTCGACCACGAGGTCGATCTGGTCGAGCGGGATCACCCCGTCGCCGTACGTGAACGGCATCCGCGGGTTGGCCTGCGCGATCACGGCGCCGCCGCGGCGTCGTACTGCCTCGATCGCCGCCGGCAGCACGTTGACCTCGGTACCGAGCGAGACCCGGCCGTCGCGGGGGACGGTGGTGTGCAGCACCACGAGGTCGGGTCCCATGTTGCGCGCGAACAGCGCCGGGACCATCGAGAGCCGCGAGGGCAGGTAGCGCAGCCGTGGGCTGCGGCGCATACCCGGGCCGACGAACGACGTCTCCAGGACCACTCCGTCGCGGTCGGGGAGACCGGGCTGCCCGTTGAGCGCCCAGAGGCGGTACGTCGGGAGGTGCTGGTCGATCTCGCGCACCAGGTGCCAGGGAGTGGCGAAGTTGCCCGAGACCACGATCCTGGGCTCGTCGGGCAGTGGGTCCAGCACCTCCCGGAGGCTGCGTCCGCTCACAGTGGGGAGCCTATGGTCCTGTCGGCCCCGACACATAGGGTGGACACGTGCAGCCGTCCCTCGCCCTATACCGCCGCTACCGGCCGGAGACGTTCGCCGAGGTGATCGGGCAGGACCATGTGACGGAGCCGCTGCGGGCGGCGCTGGCCAACAACCGGGTCAACCACGCCTACCTGTTCTCCGGGCCGCGTGGTTGCGGCAAGACCACCAGTGCGCGCATCCTCGCGCGGGCACTCAACTGCGAGCAGGCGCCGGTCGCCGACCCGTGCGGGGAGTGCCGGTCCTGTCGCGACCTCGCCCGCGGCGGCCCCGGGTCGATCGACGTGATCGAGATCGACGCGGCCAGCCACGGTGGCGTCGACGACGCCCGCGACCTGCGCGAGCGCGCCTTCTTCGCCCCGGTCAACAGCCGCTACAAGGTCTACATCATCGACGAGGCCCACATGGTCAGCACGCAGGGATTCAACGCCCTGCTCAAGCTGGTCGAGGAGCCTCCGGAGCACCTGCGGTTCATCTTCGCCACCACCGAGCCGGAGAAGGTCATCCCGACCATCCGCTCGCGCACCCACCACTACCCGTTCCGGCTGATCCCGCCGCGCACCCTCTCCGACCATCTCGCCGAGCTGTGCGAGAAGGAGGGCGTGCGAATCGACCCGGCGGCGCTGCCGCTCCTGGTCCGCGCCGGCGCCGGATCGGCCCGTGACTCGCTGTCGGTGCTCGACCAGCTGCTCGGCGGCGCCGGACCCGACGGCGTGACCTACGAGCTGGCCACCAACCTGCTCGGCTACACCCCCGACAACCTGCTCGACGAGGTGGTCGACGCGTTCGCCGCCGTCGACGGGGCCGGGGTGTTCCGGGTGGTCGACAAGGTGATCGAGACCGGCCAGGACCCCCGGCGGTTCACCGAGGACGTGCTGCGACGCCTGCGCGATCTCGTCATCGTCGCCGCGGTCCCCGACGCCCAGGCCACCGGGCTGCTGGACATGCCCGAGGACCAGGCCGAGCGGCTCGTGGCCCAGGCCGCCCGGTTCGGCAAGGCCGAGCTGGTCCGCGCCGCCGACATCGTGTCGGCCGGGCTCACCGAGATGCGCGGAGCGACCACGCCGCGGTTGCTGCTCGAGCTGGTCTGCGCGCGCGTCCTGCTGCCCGCGGTCGACCACGGCGAGCTGGGCCTGGGTGCCCGGCTCGACCGGCTGGAGCGCCGGGTCGCCGTCTCGGGCGGCGAGGACGACCGGCCGATCTCTCGACCGGCCGTCCCACCGCGCGCCACGGCTCCTGCTGCCGCTGCCCCGACTCCTGCCCCGACTCCTGCCCCGACTCCTGCCCCGACTGCCCCGACTCCTGCCCCGACTCCTGCCCCGAGCTCGCCCGCGCCGGCCCCGGCCGCTCCCCCGGAGCGCACCGAGCAGCGGCCCGCCGAGTCGCCGCCCCAGCAGCAGCCGCCCGCTGCAGCAGCGCCGACGCCGCGGCCCGAGGCCGAGCAGCCGGCGGGCCAGCAGAAGCCGGGCCAGCTCTCGCTCGCTGACGTACGCCGGATCTGGCCCGACCTGCTCGAGCAGGTCAAGAAGATGCGCCGGTTCACCTGGATCCTGCTCAGCCAGAACGCCCAGGTCATCGGGGTCGACGCCGACAGCCTCACCGTGGGCTTCAAGACCGCCGGGGCCCGCGACTCGTTCATCGGCGGGGGCAGCGAGGAGATCCTGCGCCAGGCCGCGATCGACATGCTCGGTGCGGACTGGAAGATCGAGACCGCGATCGACCCCTCGGCCGACCCCGACCAGACCGCGCCGCGGGTCACCCGCCCGGCCGTGCAGCCGACGCAGCCCCCGGCCACCCCGGCCGAGGCCAGCGGCGACGCCCCGCCCCGTGACCTGCCCAGCGAACCTCCGTCCTGGGCGGCCGACCAGCAGCCGGGCGGTGGCCAGGCGCCACCGCCACCGGAGGCGCGCGCCCGGCCCGAGACGATCGCGGCGGCGCGCTCCAACATCTCTCCCACCCGCAGCGGCCAGGGGCCGACTCCGCGCCCAGAGGTCGATGACGACGCCGACCGCGACGACCCGACCGCCGACGACCACGGCCTCGACGGTGCCGCCCTGCTCGAGCGCGAGCTCGGCGCGACGGTGATCGAAGAGATCCCCCACGACTGAGCCAGACTGGCCCCAGCCGATCCAGACCGATCCACCCCCACCACCCCCGACGAGCAGGAGCAGAGCAATGACCGACAACCCCTTCGGCGGTTCCGCCGGCGGCGAGGGCGGCTTCGACATCAACGCGATGCTCGAGCAGGCCCAACAGATGCAGGCCCAGCTCGTCGCGGCCCAGGAGGAGCTCGCCGCGAAGACCATCGAGGGCAGCGCGGGAGGCGTGACCGTGACGCTCAGCGGCACCGGTGAGCTCACCGACGTGCAGTTCGCCGCCGGCTCGGTCGACGGCTCCGAGGAGTCCCTCACCGACCTCGGCGACCTGGTGGTGGCGGCGTACCGCGACGCCAAGGGCCAGGCCGACGAGCTCGCGGCGCAGACCCTCGGCCCGCTGGCCGGTGGGCTCGGCGGTCCCGGAGATAGCGGTGTATGAGGGCGTACTCCAGGACCTGATCGACGAGCTCGCGCGGCTCCCCGGCGTCGGTCCCAAGGGCGCGCAGCGGATCGCGTTCCACCTGCTCGCGGCCGACCCCGCCGACGTACGCCGTCTCGCCGACGTGCTGATCGAGATGAAGGCCAAGGCGACGTTCTGCAAGGTGTGCGGCAACGTCTCGCAGGAGGAGCAGTGCCGCATCTGCGCCGACCCGCGCCGCGACCCCACCCTGATCTGCGTGGTCGAGGAGCCCAAGGACGTCGTCGCGATCGAGCGCACCCGTGAGTTCCGCGGCCGCTACCACGTGCTGGGCGGCGCCATCTCGCCGCTGGAGGGGATCGGGCCCGAGCAGCTGCGCATCCGCGAGCTGATGGCCCGACTGGCCGACGGCACCGTCACCGAGGTGATCCTGGCCACGGATCCCAACATCGAGGGCGACGCGACGGCGGCATATCTCAGCAGATTCTTGAAGGACATGCACTTGCGCGTCACCCGTCTGGCTAGTGGACTGCCGGTAGGGGGGGACCTCGAGTACGCAGATGAGGTCACCCTCGGTCGAGCATTCGCAGGAAGGCGCAACGCAGGTGAGTGAGCACACGATCCCCGCCGACGACCCCGCACTCGAGGACGTCGCGCAGGAGGTCGCCGACGGCGTGGAGGCCTTCCTCGTCGCGCTGCAGGCGATCTCGCGCGAGGACGAGGGCGGCGCGGTCGTCCCGCTGCTGCTCATCGAGCTCAGCCAGATCCTGCTGGCCGGCGCGCGGCTGGGCGCGCAGCGCGACTTCGAGCCGCCGCAGGAGTACCAGCCCGACGTGGGCCCCGACCCCGACCTCGACGCGATGCGGCTCCGGCTGGCCCGCCTGCTCGACAACGTCGACACCTACACCTACAACTTCGACCCCTACGCGCCCGACATCGTGGTGGCGCTGCTCTCCGACGACCTCACCAGCATCGCCACAGACCTCGCCAACGGGCTGCGGCACTTCCGCGCCGGCAACGTGGGCGAGGCGCTGTGGTGGTGGCAGTACTCCTACGTCGCGACCTGGGGAAACCTCGCCAGCGCGGCCCTGCGCGCGCTGCAGTCCGTCGTCGCCCACGACCGTCTCGACACCGTCTACGACAGCGAGAGCGACCAGATCGCGGCCGCCGAGGCCGCTTTGGACAGCGGCGACCCGGTCATCTGAGGCCCCCGTAGAATCAACCGCGGCCTCCATCCCCCCGAGTCGAGGAGCGCAGTTCCGTGGGCATTGTCGTGCAGAAGTACGGCGGGTCGTCACTCGCCGACGCCTCTGCCATCAAGCGCGTCGCCCGCCGGATCGTCGAGGCGAAGAAGGCCGGCAACGACGTGGTCGTCGCGGTCTCGGCGATGGGTGACTCGACCGACGAGCTGCTCGACCTCGCCGAGCAGGTCAGCCCGCTGCCACCTCCGCGCGAGCTCGACATGCTGGTCACCGCCGGTGAGCGGATCTCGATGGCCCTGGTCGCCATGGCCATTTCCGACCTCGGCTTCACCGCCCGCTCGTTCACCGGCTCCCAGGCCGGGGTGATCACCGACTCGGTGCACGGCAAGGCCAAGATCATCGACGTCACCCCGGGCCGGATCTCCTCGGCGATCGAGGAGGGCCACATCGTGATCGTGGCCGGGTTCCAGGGGGTCAGCCAGGACACCAAGGAGATCACCACCCTGGGCCGGGGTGGCACCGACACCACCGCGGTGGCGCTGGCGGCCGCGCTCCAGGCCGACGTCTGCGAGATCTACACCGACGTCGACGGGGTCTTCACCGCCGACCCGCGCATCGTCCCGACCGCCCGCAAGCTCGACCGGGTCACGTATGAGGAGATGCTGGAGCTCGCCGCCTGTGGTGCGAAGATCCTGCACCTGCGCTGTGTGGAGTACGCCCGCCGCTACGACATCCCGATCCACGTCCGCTCGTCGTTCAGCCAGCTCCCCGGGACGCTGGTCGAGGGCAGCATCGAGGACGAGGGCCCCGAGGAGGACCCCATGGAGCAAGCCATCATCGCCGGCGTCGCCCACGACCGCAGCGAGGCCAAGATCACCGTGGTGGGCGTGCCCGACAAGGTCGGGGAGGCGGCCGGCATCTTCGCCGCCCTCGCTGACGCGCAGATCAATCTGGACATGATCGTGCAGAACGTCTCGGCCGCCGCGACCAACCTCACCGACATCTCCTTCACACTGCCCCGCACCGACGGACAGACCGCGATGTCCGCGCTGGCAGGCCTGCAGAGCAAGATCGGGTTCGACTCGCTGCTCTACGACGACAAGATCGGCAAGGTCTCGCTCATCGGCGCAGGCATGCGCTCGCACCCCGGGGTCACCGCCAAGTTCTTCAGCGCGATCGCGGAGGCCGGCGTCAACATCGGCATGATCTCCACCTCCGAGATCCGCATCTCCGTGGTGGTCGACGAGGCCGACGTCGACGCCGCCGTGGCCGCCACCCACTCGGCGTTCGACCTCGACGCCGACGAGGTCGAGGCCGTCGTGTACGGCGGGACGGGGCGCTGACCATGGTCAACCTCGGGATCGTCGGCGCCACCGGACAGGTGGGCGTCGCCATGCGCCAGATCCTCCTCGAGCGGAAGTTCCCCGCCGAGCAGGTCAGGTTCCTCGCCTCGGCCCGGTCCGCCGGCAGCGTGCTGCCCTACGGCGACCGCGAGATCACCGTCGAGGACGCCTCCACGGCGGACCCCGCGGGGCTCGACATCGCGCTGTTCTCAGCCGGCGCCACCACCTCGCGCGCGCAGGCGCCGAGGTTCGCCGAGTCCGGCGTCACCGTGGTCGACAACTCATCGGCCTGGCGGATGGATCCCGACGTGCCGCTCGTGGTCAGCGAGGTCAACCCCGGGGCGATCGCCGATGCCCGCAAGGGCATCATCGCCAACCCCAACTGCACCACGATGGCCGCGATGCCCGTGCTCAAGCCGCTGCACGACCAGGCCGGGCTGACCCGCCTGGTCGTCGCGACCTACCAGGCCGTCTCCGGGTCAGGCGTCGCGGGCGTCGACGAGCTGGCCGACCAGGTCGCAGCCGCCGGCGACAAGGCCCGCGAGCTGTCCTACGACGGCTCGGCCGTGGAGTTCCCCGCGCCGGCGAAGTACCAGCGCACGATCGCCTTCAACGTGGTCCCGCTCGCCGGGTCGATCGTCGACGACGGGCTCGAGGAGACCGACGAGGAGAAGAAGCTGCGCAACGAGTCGCGCAAGATCCTCGACATCCCCGACCTGCTCGTCTCGGGTCTCTGCGTGCGGGTGCCGGTGTTCACCGGCCACTCCCTGGCGATCAACGCGGAGTTCTCCTCCTCGATGCCGGTCGCCCGTGCTCGCGAGATCCTCGCCGACGCCGAGGGCGTGGAGCTGACCGACATTCCCAACCCGTTGCAGGCCGCGGGCCGCGACCCGTCGTACGTCGGTCGGCTGCGGCACGACCCCGGCGTCCCCGACGAGCGCGGGCTGGCGATGTTCGTGTCCAACGACAACCTGCGCAAGGGCGCGGCACTGAACACCGTGCAGATCGCCGAGCTGGTCGCGGCTGGTCGAACCCCGGGGTGATCCTCAGCGGTGGAGGTCGTCGGTGCTGCTGCCGACCTCCACGAACGTCTCGGTGACCCACCAGGACAGCAGGAACGTCGCCGCGGTGAGCACCGGGACGACGAGGAACATCCACACCGAGTCGATCGACTCGAGGAAGAACAGCATCGCGACCACGGCCACCAGGCCGACCCCGAGGAACGAGGTGCTGGTCGCGTCGGGCAGGCCCCAGGCCCGCAGCAGGTAGCCGCCGAGCAGCACCATCATCACGACGATCGCCACCAGCGCGACCAGCCCGACCACGCCGCCGCAGCTGCCGACTCCACGCACGGCCTCGCAGCCCTGCTGTGACACGTAGGACAGGGCCACCCACACCAGCCCGGTGATCGCACCCGCGACCAGCGCTGCGACCTTGGCCGGGACGGCCGGCAACCGCAGCGGCTCCCGGGTGCGCTCGCGTCGCCGCGTGCCCGCGGCCGGGTCGGGGCGCTCCTCCTCCTGGGCTGCGCTCTGCTCCTCCGCCCGCTCGTCGGGGGCAGGCTGGTCCCGCAGACCGGGCAGCACGGACGTCTCCTCGTAGGTCTCCTCGTAGGTCTCCTCGCGGGCCGCGTGCGCGTCTGCGGCACCGGCCGGGGCGGGTGCCGGCTCGGGACCCGGTTCCGGACCGGGCGACGGCTCGGGACCCGGCATCGGCTCCGGGCCGGGCACGGGTTCGGGCGCGGGCGTCGGCTCGGGGCGCGGGGCTGGCTCCGGGCTCGGCTCCGGGCTCGGCTCCGGGATCACCGGGTCGACCGGCGCCGGCCTCCCGGGCTCCACCGGCGGCGCGGTGGCGGTCTCCGGGGCGGTCTCCGGGGCGGTCTCCGGGACGGTCTCGGCGGCTGCCGCCTCCTCCTGCTGATGAGCGCGCTTCTTCTTCCGACGCCCGAACAGCGAGGGCAGCTCGAGGTTCGGCTCCTTGGTCGAGCCCTTGCCGGTGGAGTCAGCCATGTCCTGATGGTGCCACGTCCAGCGGCTCCACCCACCTGACGGCGCTACGCAGATGGGGTCCAGTGGACCCCGTCTACCTAGCGCACCAGAGAGACACCCGGACCCACATCTGGTGTGAGTCCGGGTGTCTTCGATGTCCTGAGACATCGCATGTCGGGCTGACAGGATTTGAACCTGCGGCCTCCTCGTCCCGAACGAGGCGCGCTACCAAGCTGCGCCACAGCCCGAAGCGATGGCGAGTCTACAAGAGCGTCCGCCCCGCTCCGAACCGGCCCTCGGGAGCGGTCACCGGCCCACTCGCAGCCCCTGTCAGCCGTCCTTCGGCAGCAGGGTCAGCAGCGTCGCCTCGGGTCGGCAGAACAGCCTCACCTGGGCGTACGGCGAGGTGCCGGCGCCGGCGGAGACGTGCAGCCAGCTGCTGCACGGGTCGCCGGGCCGCGAGTCCGCGGGGTGCCGGTGCAGGCCCTTGGCGCGGGCGGGTTCGAGGTCGCAGTTGGTCACCAGAGCGCCCTTGACCGGCAGGCACACCTGGCCGCCGTGGGTGTGCCCGGCGAAGGTGATGTCGTAGCCGTCGCGGGCGAACTGGTCGAGCACGCGCAGGTAGGGCGCGTGCGCGATCCCGATGCGCAGGTCCACGTCCTGGGGTGCAGGCCCCGCGACGGCGTCGAGGTCGTCGTACTGCAGGTGGGGGTCGTCCACCCCTGTGAACGCGATGGTCGTGCCGGCGACGGTGAGCCGGGCGGTGGTGTTGGTCAGGTTGGTCCAGCCGCGCTGCTCCAGCTCCGCGGTGAGCTCGTTCCACGGCAGCTTGGGCGTGTGCACGTTGCGCTTGCCGTCGTCGGGGAAGAGGTACCAGAGCGGGTTGCGCGGCTTGGGGGCGTAGTAGTCGTTGGACCCGAGCACGAACACACCGGGGACGTCGAGCAGCGGCCCGAAGCCCGCGACCAGCGGCGCCACCGCGTCCTGGTGGCCGAGGTTGTCCCCGGTGTTGACCACCAGGTCGGGCGCGAGGTCGGCCAGCGAGGCCAGCCAACGGCGCTTGGCCGACTGCGACGGCGTCAGGTGGAGGTCGCTCACGTGCAGCACCCGCAACGACCGGTGTCCGGGCGGCAGGGCCGGCACCGCGACGTGGCGTACGACGAAGTTGCGCACCTCGATCCCGGCGGCATACGCCAGCGTGCCTGCGCCGAGGACGGCACCGGCGCCGGCGACGTACGCGAGGGCGCGTGCGCCGCTTCTCACTGGTGCCCGGGACATGTCGCAAGGCTGCCACAATGACTCGCATGAGCGACCTCAAGGAGCGGCTGCGCACCGACCTGACCACCGCGATCAAGGCCCGTGACTCGCTGCGTTCGTCCACCCTGCGGATGGTGCTGACCGCCGTCACCAACGCCGAGGTCTCCGGGAAGTCCTCGCGCGAGCTCACCGACGAGGACGTCCTCGGCGTGCTGACCAGCGAGGCCAAGAAGCGCCGGGAGGCGGCCGACGCCTTCGCCGAGGCCGGTCGCGAGGAGCAGGCGGCCAAGGAGCGTGCCGAGGCCGATGTGATCGCCGACTACCTGCCCGAGCAGCTCAGTGACGAGGAGATCCGGTCCCTGGTGTCCGCCACCGTCGAAGAGCTCGGCGTCCGCGCCGACGGCATGAGGGCCATGGGCCGGGTGATGGGCGCGCTGCAGCCCAAGGTCAAGGGACGTGCCGACGGCGCCGCCGTGGCCGCCGCAGTCCGGGAGCAGCTCGCCGGCTAGGTGTGATGTCCAGAGACGTTGGTCGAGATCGTGTGACGAGGCGATCTGAGGCCGTAGACGGGTGAAGACCTCCCGATGTGGAGTGGAGCTACCTAGGAACCGCTCCACGACCAGGAGGTCTTCATGTCTCACGCTACCCATGCCAACGCTGCTCTGACGCCTCGTGCCCGGCTGCGGCTGGCTCGTCTGATCGTCGACCAGGGCTGGTCACCGGCCCGCGCGGCCGAGCGGTTCGATGTGTCCTGGCGGACGGCGAAGAAGTGGGCTGACCGCTACGAGGCCGAAGGACCGGCGAGCATGGTCGACCGATCCTCGGCGCCGCACCACCAGCCGAACCGGACCCCGGCCCCGGTGGTCCGCAAGATCGTGCACCTGCGCTGGAAGCAGCGCCTTGGACCGGTTGCGATCGCCGACAAGCTCGGCATGCAGGCCTCGACCGTGCACGCGGTGCTGGTCCGGTGCCGGCTCAATCGACTCACCCACGTTGACCGGGCCACCGGGGAACCGATCCGCCGCTACGAACACCAACGGCCCGGAGACCTGTTGCACGTCGACGTCAAGAAGCTGGGCCGTATCCCTGATGGCGGCGGCTGGCGCTACGTCGGCAAGCAGCAGGGCAAGCAGAACCGGCACCTGACGGCTGCCCGCACCGGCGGGCCACGCAGCAAGTGGAGGCAGCCGCTAATGGGAACCTGCTACCTGCACACCGTCATCGACGATCACTCCCGGGTGGCCTACGTCGAGGCCCACGACGACGAGACCGCCGCGACCGCGGCCGCGGTGCTGCGCAACGCCGTGGCCTGGTTCGCAGAGCGCGGTGTCCGCGTCCAGCGGGTCCTGTCCGACAACGGCTCGGCCTACCGGTCCCACCTGTGGCGTGACACCTGCGCCGAGCTGGCCATCACTCCGAAGCGGACTCGTCCCTACCGTCCCCAGACCAACGGCAAGATCGAACGGTTCCACCGCACCCTGGCCCAGGGATGGGCCTTCAGGAAGTTCTACAACTCCGAGTCAGCCCGCCTCGCGGCTCTGCCAACATGGGTCCACGAGTACAACCACCACCGGCCCCACTCAGCAATCGGAAAG
>DASSLA010000041.1:0-40308 GCA_035689885.1 Marmoricola sp.
GCGACCCGCCCCGTCACTGCGAGCGCCCGGACTCGTATTTGTCTACTATGTCGCTCGACTTCACTTGAAAACTCGAGGAGCGACGCATGCAGGTCATCACGATCGAGGTCCCCCACCTCGGCAACAGGACCCACCTCGTGCACGACGGCAGCGTGGCCGTCGCCGTGGACCCGCCCCGCGACATCGCCGTCGTCGAGCACGAGGCCGACCGGGCGGGAGTGGAGCTGGTCGCCGTCGCCGAGACCCACATCCACAACGACTACCTCTCGGGCGGGCTGCGGCTGGCCCGTCGCCACGGCGCGGACTACCTGGTCGCGGCCGGCGAGGAGGTCGGCTTCGAGCGGACCCCCGTGCTCGAGGGGGACACGATCCACTACGGCCGCCTGTCGCTGTCCGTACTCGCGACCCCGGGGCACACCCTGCAGCACGTGTCATACCTGGCGTCGCCGAACAACGCCGCCGAGGACGCCACCACACCAGGGGCGCTGTTCAGTGGGGGCTCCCTGCTCCACGGCACCGTCGGACGCACCGACCTCGTCGACCCGGCGCGCACCCTCGACCTCGCCCGGGCGCAGTGGTTCAGCGGGCGTCGACTCGGCATGCTGCCGCCACAGACGCAGCTCCACCCGACCCACGGGTTCGGCAGCTTCTGCTCCTCCAGCGGTGCCGCGCCGGTCGACGGACCCGTGACGATCGGCCACCAGCGCACGCACAACCCGGCGCTCACCACCTCCCTGGACACCTTCGTCACCGACCTGCTCGCGGGTCTCGGGCCGGTGCCGGCCCACTACGCACACATGGCGCCACGCAACCGTGCCGGTGTCACCGAGCCTGCGGCGGCCGGGCGACGTCTTGACGCCGACGAGCTCCGAGGCGCGCGCGAACGCGGGGCGTGGCTGGTCGACCTCCGGGACCGGCGACGCTACGCGGAGGGGCACCTGCTCGGGGCGATCTCGGTCGAGCACGGCCCTCAATGCGCCGTCTACACGGGGTGGGTGACGCCCTGGGGCGGCGACGTCGTGGTGGTCTCCGACGACCCGGCCCAGCTCGACACCGCGCTCACCGAGCTCGGCACGATCGGCGTGGAGGCCGTGGACAGCGCGCTCCTCGACGACACGACGCCGTACGACGCACGACTCCGCAGGGTGGACTGGGCCACCTTCGCAGCCCAGCCCGCCTCGCCGGACCGGGTCGTCCTCGACGTCCGCGAACCCAGGGAGTGGCGGGCTGGCAGGCTTCCGGGCGCGCTCAACATCCCGGTGCACCAGCTCGGCGTGCGCGTGCACGAAGTGTTACCTGGCGAGGTGTGGGTGCACTGCCAGGCCGGCTACCGCGCCGCCGTCGCGGCCGGGCTCCTGGACCGGGCCGGACGCGACGTGGTGCTCGTCGACGACCGCTTCGACCGGGTGCGGGAGCTCGGCATCCCACTCGAGCACGAGATCGCTGCCTGAATCGTGAGATGCACCCACACACGATCCCAAATATCAGTAATTTGATCGTGTTAGTGCAGTAGACCCTCCTTCTCGGGCGGGCTCACATCTCGGAGGTAATTCGTGCACAAGCTCATGACGGCGGCACTCACCACAGCGCTGTCCGCCGCTGTCCTGCTTCCGGCCCAAGGCACGGCGGCGGCCGACGAGCCGGACGACAGGGCAGACAGCGGTCCGGTGCGTACCGCACCCGGCGTCACCAGCCTGCTCCAGGACCTGACCGGCAGCGACATCGTGACCAGCAGGACGACGGCCGAGGGCAGCGACGGCAAGACCTACTGGGCCACCAACCACCTGCGCCCCGCCCTGCTCCCCGCAGACGTGCGGAAGAAGCTCGCCGGACTGCCCGGGCTCGACCTCACGAAGCTGAAGAGCACCGGGCTGCTCGGGCGCGACTCCGGCGGCAAGGCCGCCGACGACGGCGTACGACGCAAGTACCTCGTCGTCTGGGCCGGCGACAACAACGTCCTCGACAAGAGCGGGGCCGAGCTGACTGAGCTGCCCAAGAGCGTGGGCACCGACCTGGTCGGCACCAAGGACCTCATCGGGCCGGACTTCTTCGCGGTCGTCGACGCCACCAAGGGCTCCCCCACGTACGGCGAGGTCGTGAACACCACGACGGTGGGCCCACTGGTGGAGAACGAGCCGCACCACATGCAGTACGTGTGGCACAAGGGACAGAACATCTTCGCCGGCGGCCTGTTCACCGACGTCACCTACGTCCTGGACACCAGCAAGCTGCCGGCGCTGTCCCTGAAGGCGGTCAACCTGCCGACGGACACCCTCTGCGGCTCGGTGCCGGACGCCTACTGGGTCACCGAGGACGGCGGTGCCTACGGCACCTACATGGGCGGTCCCGACCTGCCCGGCCCGTGCCGCTACACCGACGGGTCCGTGCGGCTCGGCAACGGTTTCGGGGGCTCCCCTGGTGAGCTGGTCCGGCTCGACGAGAAGGGCAGGACCGTCAGCGAGGCACCGGCGACGCCCGAGAAGGCGGAGACCGAGCAGCGCTGCGACAACATCCCGCTGCTGCAGGCGCCGACCTGCGCCAACCCGCACGGTGTACAGGCCCGCGAGGACCTCGACACGCTGGTCACCAGCGACTACAACGAGCCGCGCAACATCATCCTCAACCCGGTGCAGGCACCTTCGTCGTACCTGCGTCGCCCGACCGTACGTACCTGGGACATCAGCAACCGGGACCGGCCGAAGCTGAAGGCCGTCTCGTTCCTGCCGGACGGTCCGCGCAAGGGGCAGGTGCCGCACCACGAGGAGCCGCGGGCGGCGATGGAGACCACCGTCACCAACCAGCCCGGGAACAAGGGCGCCTTCGCGAGCACGATGCAGGGCGGCGCGATCTACTACGCCCCCGACGTCACCGCGAAGCAGCCGGAGTGGCGCGAGGTCTTCGACCTCACCGCCGCGAACAAGCAGGTGGACCCCGGCAGCAACTACTACGGCGGCGGTAGCAACGGCGGCTGGCTGCAGACCAGCTTCGACGACCGCTACCTGTACCACGCGGTCGCCGGGCGAGGGGCCAAGGGCGACGACAAGGGCACCAAGCCCTACATCCTGGTGCTCGACATCGAGAAGCTGCTCGCCTCGGGTGGCGACCCCGACTGCCGGATCGACGACCTCGACGAGGTCACCGGCGGTGGCGCGGAGAGCGACTGCCCCGCGATCGTGGACACCCTGGACGCCCCCGGCGGGCCGCACTGGGGCGCGCTCGACAACCTCGAGCTCGGTGACGACGGGCTCTACCGCGAGACCGAGACGGCCAAGCGGCTGGCGTACGCCAACTACTTCGTCGCCCGCACCGGCCTCAACGGTGACCACCGCCTGTGCATCGCCGAGCAGGACGCCGAGGGAAAGCTCTCGCTGGACGAGGAGTTCCGGGACGAGCGGACCGGGGAGGCCTGCCTCGACTTCGACCGCGAGTCCTGGCCGCACGGACCGTGGGGCCCGGCCAAGCCGCACTCGATGCTGTTCGTCACCGCCGATGACGACATCCGGTAGCAATGACGACCGGTAGCACGGGACTGCTCCGGCTGCTCGTCCTCGGTGTCGCGGGCCTGCTGGTCGTCGGCTCCGCCTGGGCGGTGCGTGCCGCCGACCGGCCGGTGGAGGAGCCGCGCCGTACGACGCTCGACGCCGGGTGGCGGGCTCGCGCCGGGGGCCCTCAGGTCCTCGGCGGCGAGCTCCGGCCCGGAGTGCCGGGCGTGCAGCGGCTCGAGCACGACGGGGCCGAGTTCACGGTCTCGGTGGGACCGCAGCAGCCCGGTCGCAACGTCGTACGCGTCGACGTCGCCGGCCCGCACCACGGGGCGAGGGCCCCGCGGGTGCGGGTCGGCACCGACGAGGAGCACCTGGTCGTGGCACGGCCAGTACCGGGCGTGGACGGGTTGTGGGCCGAGGTCGACCTCCCGGCGGGTGAGGGCACCGTCCTGGTGACGCACGGTCCGGCGCACCGGATCCCGTTCCCGGTGGTCACCGGCACCGCGCGGTCGGCGTCGGACGCCTGGGAGGGCCCGGACGCGCCTGAGTGCCTGGCGGCGGCGGTCGGCCGTCGGCTCGGGGGCAGCGTGGCCACGGCCGCAGCCTGTCCCGCCGACACCCTCACCGAGGCACATGCGGACGCCCTGCGAGCCACCGTTGGGACCATCGCCGACCGGGGAGCGACCCAGCTCGCCGTCGGCAGCGACGGGAGCGCACGCAGCCGCGGGGCGCGTGACGTGGTGAGGGCCATGGCAGCCGAGCGCGGGCTCGAGGTCGTCGATCCCCGGGAACGCCCGGCGCCGCGGGGCGCCCTGCTCGAGCTGTCCGGCTGGCGCCACGCAGCACGAGATCTCGCCGCGGTGAGCCGACGTCCACTGCGTGAACAGCCCATCCGGTCCCACGGCACGTGGTTGGCACCATGGTTGTTGTCCCCGGGCGTCGTGGACTCCACGTCGGGAGCAGTACTGCCGCTCGACTTCGACGTCCGTGGGACAGCACCGCTGCAGTACGCGGGGCTGCTCGGGAGGTTCCTGCCGCAGCAGGCGCCGACCGCGTCCGGCTACCGCGCGTGGCTCGAGGAAACGGGCGCCGCGCCGGACGAGCTCCGTCTGTACGCCGCGTCCCGCACCGCCTACATGCCCGCCACCGCGGGCCACACCAGTCACGAGACCCGGGTGCCCTGGTTCCCGGGCGGCACGATCACCCCGGTGGGCCTCCCCATCTCCTGACAACTCGCCAGCAAACGAGAGGAATCACCATGTCCACCACCAGGACCGACGCGGTCGAGGCCGCACGCACCGGGTCCGCCCGCCAGGCTCCTTCGCCTGAGCGCGCCAAGCCACCGCAGCTCGGCGTCGCCGCCGTCGGCGCCACCGGCGCCCTGGCGCTCGGCTGGCTCGTCCTCGAGCGCTCTGGCCAGGTGCCGTCCCTCCTGTTCGCGCTCGGCACCGCTCTGGGGCTCGTGCTGTTCCACAGCCGGTTCGGCTTCACCTCGGCCTGGCGGCAGCTCGTCGCCGTACGCCAGGGCAAGGGGCTGCGCGCCCACATGCTGATGCTGGCGGTGGCGGCCACCCTGTTCGCCCCGATCCTCGCCTCCGGCGTGGCCTGGCAGGGTGTGCCCGCCGCGCCGTCGCTGGCCCCCATCGGGTTCGGGGTGGTGGTCGGCGCCTTCCTGTTCGGCGTCGGCATGCAGCTCGGCGGCTCGTGCGCCTCGGGCACGCTGTTCGCCGTGGGCAGCGGCCAGACCGCCATCCTGCTCACCCTGGGCGGGTTCATCGTGGGCGCGGTGATCGGCGCGCTGCACTTCCCGTGGTGGACCAACGACCTGCCCAGCTTCGCCCCGGTCTCGCTGGCCGACACCTCGCTCGGCTACCTGGGCGCCTGGCTGATCACCCTGGCGGTGATCGGCCTGGTGGTGGCGATCACCTTCGTGATCGGCCGTGGGCAGGTCCCGCCGCTCGGGAGGGCGCCGGTCGCCAAGGGCCTCGCGCGGGCCGTGCGCGGCTCCTGGCCGCTGTGGGTCGGCGCCCTCCTGCTCGCCGGCCTCAACGCGCTCACGCTGTGGGTCTCGGGCAGCGCCTGGGGCGTCACCTTCGCGTTCTCACTCTGGGGCTCGAAGATCCTCGACGCCGTCGGGGTGAACGTCACCGACTGGGAGTTCTGGACCAACCCCGAGAACGCCGCCAGGTACCAGGCGGGCATCCTCGCCGAGAAGACCTCGGTGATGGACCTGGGCATCATCCTGGGTGCGCTGGTCGCCTCGGCGCTCGCCGGCGCGTTCGTGGTGCACCGCAAGGTCCCCGGCCGCCTCGCGCTCGGTGCCGTCGTCGGCGGCATCCTGATGGGCTACGGCGCCCGCATCGCGTTCGGCTGCAACATCGGCGCCTACTTCGGCGGCATCGCCTCGTTCAGCCTGCACGGCTGGCTGTGGGGTGCGATGGCGATCGGCGGCACCTTCGCCGGCCTCGCGCTGCGACCGTTGTTCGGGCTGACCAACCCGAAGCCGACCGACGGCGTCTGCTGACTCAGCGACGCCGCAGCAGCGCCATGAACATCGCGTCGGTGCCGTGCCGGTGTGGCCACAGCTGCACGGCACCGGCGAGGTGGGCCGAGGTCGCGTCGGCGGCCTCCGGGAGCAGCGCCCCCACGTCCTCGAGGTGTACGTCGGACCGGTCGGCGAGCACGGCCTCCACGACGCTTGCGGTCTCGTCGACCGCGGGAGAGCAGGTCGCGTAGAGCACCACTCCCCCGGCCCGCACCGAGTCGAGGGCGCTCCCGAGCAGGTCACGCTGCAGCGGCACGAGGCCGACGACGTCCGCGCGGGTCCGTCGCCAGCGGCTCTCCGGCCGGCGGCGCAGCGCCCCCAGCCCGGAGCACGGGGCGTCGACGAGCACCCGGTCGAAGACACCGTCGGTCCACGGCGGCCGGGCGCCGTCCCCGACCACGACGTCGCCAGTCGTCGCGCGGAGCGCCTGCGCGACCAGACGGGCCCGGTGCGGTTGCCGCTCGTTGGCCAGCAGTCGAGCTCCCCGCTCGGTGGCCAGGGCGGCCAGCAGCGCGGCCTTGCCGCCGGGGCCGGCGCACAGGTCCAGCCAGCGCCGGTCCTCGCCGGACACCTCGGCGCGGACGAGCGCCAGCGCGACGAGCTGGGACCCGGCGTCCTGCACCCCGGCGCGACCCTCGCGCACTGCGGTGACCGCGCCCGGGTCGCCGCCCTCGAGCACGACCGCCAGCGGTGAGACGTCCACGGCGGCCGCGCCGGGCTCGTCGAGGAGCTCCTCGACGGTCGACAGCCCCGGTCGCGCCACCAGGGTGACGCGCGGCCGCTCGTTGTCCGCGGTCAGCAACGACTCGAGCTCCCCGGCTCGGTCCAACGCCCGATCGAGCTCCCCGACAACCCAGGCGGGATGGGACTGCCGCACCCACAGCGGCGCGTCCAGCTCGTCCATCCAGCCGTCCAGGTCATGGGTGGACAGGCGGCGCAGGACGGCGTTGACGAACCCGGTGGCCCGGTGGCCGACCCGGGTCCGGACCAGCTCCACAGTGCTGGTCACCGCGGCGTGGTCAGGGACGCGCATGCCGAGCAGCTGGTGGGCGCCGAGCCGCAGCGCGTCACGAATGGCTGGGTCCGGCGAGCGGCCGGCGAGATGGTCGACCACCGCGTCGTACCGGGCGAGGCCGCGCAGCGTGCCGCCGACCAGCTCGGTGGCGAAGGCAGCGTCCCTGCCCTCGACGTCGCGCTCGCGCAGCAGCTGCGGGAGCACCAGGTTGGCGTACGCGTCATCCTCCCGGACCGCGACAAGAACGTCGTACGCCACCAGGCGGGCCGGGTCCACCCGAGCTCGCCGGCTGCCGCTGGCCCGGCGGCTGCTACTCGCCGAGCCGGGCACCGGACTCCACGCGGGCACCGCGCGCCCAGTCGGCGGCGTCCATCTCCTTCTTGCCGAACGCCTTGACCCGGCCCAGCTTGACCGGGGTGGTGGCGGTGCCCACGTGCACGGCGTTCTTGGTGACCTCGAGCTGCCCCGGCGGCAGCGCCTCCGCGGACTCGACGGGCAGCACCGGGCCGAGCTTGAACCGCTCCCCCTGCCAGGTCGTCCAGGCTCCCGGGCCGGGCGTGCACGCGCGGACCCTGCGGTCGGCCGCGAGCGCCGGCTCGGTCCAGTCGACGCGGGCGTGCTCGACCGTGATCTTGGGGGCCAAGCTCACGCCGTCGGCCGGTTGCTCCCGGGCCTCCAGGGTGCCGTCCTCGATGCCGTTCAAGGTGTCCAGCAAGAGGCCCGCGCCGCCCTCGGCCAGCCGGGCGAGCAGGTCGCCGGCGGTGTCGCGCGGCCGGATCGTCTGGGTCATCAGCCCGAACGTGGGGCCGGCGTCCAGCTCCTCGACGATGCGGAACGTGGTCGCGCCGGTGACCTCGTCACCGGCCCAGATCGCGTGCTGCACGGGGGCGGCGCCGCGCCACGCGGGGAGCACCGAGAAGTGCAGGTTGACCCAGCCGTGGGTGGGGATCTCCAGCGCCGACGTCGGCAGCAGCGCACCGTAGGCGACCACCGCGCAGCAGTCGGGGCGCAGCTCGCGCAGCCTCTCCTGGAAGTCGGGGTCGCGCGGGTGCTTCGGCTTGAGCACGGGGAGTCCGAGCTCCTCGGCCCGCTGGGCGACCGGTGAGGCGACGAGCTTGCGCCCACGGCCCGCCGGGGCGTCGGGGCGGGTGACCACCGCGAGGAGGTCGTGCCGGCCGGCCGCCACCGCGTCCAGGGAGGGGACGGCGACCTCCGGGGTCCCCGCGAAGACGACGCGCACCGGCTAGAACCCCAGCCCGCCGGTCGGGTGCGGCGAGACCTTCACCTGCGGCCCGGACCGACCGAACCAGTCGGAGTCGCGGATCAGCCGCATCGCCTCCTTGCGCGCCCCGCGGTCGAGCCGGTCGATGAAGAGGATCCCGTCGAGGTGGTCGGTCTCGTGCTGGATCGCGCGGGCCAGCATCTCCGAGCCCTCGACCACCACGGGCTCGCCGTGCATGTCGAACCCGTGGGCGACCACCGACAGCGCGCGGCGACAGTCGATGCTGATGCCGGGGATGGACAGGCAGCCCTCCTCGCCGTCCTGGACCTCCTCCGACAGCGTCAGCTGGGGGTTGACGAGGTGGCCGAGCTCCCCGTCGACGTGCCAGGTGAACACCCGCAGGCCGACCCCGAGCTGCGGAGCGGCCAGACCGGCCCCCGGGGCCTCGAGCATCGTGTCGGTGAGGTCCTGGACCAGGGTGCGCAGCTCCTTGTCGAAGTCCACGACCGGCACGGCCGGCGTACGCAGCACCGGGTCGCCGAACAACCGGATGGGCCTGACAGACACATGTCCTCCTCGCAGATGGTCCGGCCAGTCTAGGAGGCGCTCAGCCGAGCTCCGCGGGGTCCACCTCGACCCGGACGTGGGGCAGCTTGCGGGTCGAGCGCCGCGCCTGCATCGCCTGCAGAGCCGCGGACAGGGCGGGTCCGAAGGCCCGCGGCACCCGTACGACGTAGCGCAGCGCGTCCTCGTCGCGACCTCCCGGCGGCGCGTCGACCGGCACCGGACCGAGCACCTCGGCCACGTCCGGCAGCTCGAGGGTCGCCAAGGCCGACTCGAGGTCGTCCCCGGTGCCGGTCAGGGTGGCCACCCGGGAGGCCGGCGGGAGGTGCGCGGAGATCCGCTCGTCGATCTCGCGACGGGCGAGGCCGCCGGGGTCCCACCGCACCAGCGCCTGCAGGCCGGGGTGCCCGCCGTCGCCGACCGCCAGCACGCGTCCGCCGCGGGTGGTCGGGCGCACCAGCGCCGCCGCGTTGGCCCAACGGCGGAACGCCTCCTCGGTCGCCCGTAGGTCAGGGCGGAGCAGCAGCAGCCAGGTGTCGAGCAGCACCACCGCGGCGTAGCCGTCAGCGGCGACCGGCTCCGCGCCCGGGGTGGCCACCACGATCGCGGGCCGGTCGTCGACCTCCGCGAGCACGCGGTCACCGGTGGAGGACGTGCGGACCGGCACCCCGGGGATCGCCCGGCCGAGCTCCTCGGCGGTGCGGGCGTCGCCCAGCACCGGCGCACGCATCCCGGTGGCGCCGCACTCCGCGCACCGCCAGGACGGCGCCGGGGTCGCGCACCACGCACACTCGGGTGGCCGGCGCGGCCCGCGCAGACGCAGTGGACCGTGGCAGGTCGCGCAGAGCGCCGGTGTGCGGCACCGCTCGCAGGCCAGCCGGGTCGCGTAGCCCACCCGCGGCGCCTGCACCAGCACGGGACCGTGCTGCGCCTTCTCGCGCAGCAGCACCAGCGCCTCTCTGGGCAGCCGCGCCGTCCGGGCACCCGGGTCACGCTCCTGGGCGAGGTCGGAGTCACCGGCAACGCCGACGGAGATGTGCCGCCGCACCTCCTCCCGGGGTGCCTTCACCTCGGTGGCCCAGTCGGTGCGCAGGAGGTACTCCGCCTCCACGCTCCGCGCGTGTGCGGCCAGCAGCGCGGCGCAGCCGGTCTCCTGGGCGCGCATGAGCAGCACCTCGCGTGCGTGCGTGTACGGCGCGCGCGGCTCGTCGTACAGGTCGTCGCCGTCGTCCCACAGCGCCACCAGGCCGAGGTCGCGCACGGGGGCGAGCGCGGCAGCACGGGTGCCGATGACGATGCGCACCGTGCCACGGCTCACCGCCAGGAACGCCGCGTAGCGCTTCGACGGTCCGGCGTCGGCGGCGAGGACGACGTGGCCTCCCTCCCCCAGCCGCGCTGTGAGGGCTGCGTCGAGGCGGACCAGGTCGCGGTGGTCGGGCACGCAGACCAGCGCGCCCCGGCCGGACGCCGCGGTCAGCACCGCGGCCTCGGCGAGCAGCGGCGCCCAGTCGTCCCCGGGCAGCACCGTCCACACCGACCGCGGCGACCTGCCCTCGCGCAGGGCCGCGAGCACCTCGGTGCCGCCGGGATAGGCCTTGGCGACGTCCGTCGGGCCGTCGCAGCGCACCTCGTGCGCGGGCTCGGCGGCGCGCTTCTCCGTGGTGGCGTGCCGGGGTGGGATCGCCAGGCGGAGCACGTCGGAGCGGGTCCCGGCGTACCTCGCGGCCACGGCGGCAGTCAGGGCCGCGACCTCCGGCGTCAGCACCGGCTCGGGACTCACCACGCGACGCAGTGGGGTCAGTCGGCCGGTGTGCTCGGTGGTGTCGGTGCGGGCCACCACGTAGCCGTCGACGTCCTGGCCGGCGAACCGCACCTTGACCCGCACCCCGGGTTGGGCGTCCTCCGACAGGGTCTCGGGGACGGCGTAGTCGAAGGGCCGGTCGAGGTGGGCCAGCGGCACATCGACGAGGACCTGCGCGATCGGGTCGACCGCCGCCCTGGGCACCGGCTTCTTCTCCGCCGGCGGCCTGGCGCGGCGCGCCGCCTGCTTGACCCGCTCGGGAGCGGGCAGCAGCGCCGGCTGCTCGTCCTCACCCGTCGTCACAGCGGCATGCTGCCACCCGACGGCGACAGCGCCGCCCGGGGGCGTCCGGTGGCCCGGGTCGATCGCCGGGTCAGGTCGCGGGTCAGGCCCCCGCGACCTTGCGCAGCTGCTCGGCGCGGTCGGTGCGCTCCCAGGTGAACTCCGGCAGCTCGCGGCCGAAGTGGCCGTACGCGGAGGTGAGCGCATAGATCGGGCGCAGCAGGTCGAGGTCGCGGATGATCGCCGCGGGGCGCAGGTCGAAGACCTCGAGCACCGCCTTCTGGATCGCCTCGTCGGGCACCACGCCGGTGCCGAACGTCTCCACGAACACGCCGACCGGCTGGGCCTTGCCGATCGCGTAGGCGACCTGCACCTCCGCGCGGCGGGCGAGCCCGGCGGCGACGATGTTCTTGGCCACCCAGCGCATGGCGTACGCCGCGGAACGGTCGACCTTCGACGGGTCCTTGCCGGAGAAGGCGCCGCCACCGTGACGGGCCATGCCGCCGTAGGTGTCGACGATGACCTTGCGGCCGGTCAGGCCCGCGTCGCCCATCGGCCCGCCGACCACGAACTTGCCGGTCGGGTTGACCAGCAGGCGGTAGTCGTCGGAGGGGATCTCGAAGGTCGCGAGCACCGCGTCGATGACGTGCTTCTTGACGTCACGCTCGAGCTGCTCGAGGCCGATGCCGTCGGCGTGCTGCGTGGACACCACGACGGTGTCGACGCGGAGCGGACGGTCGTCCTCGTCGTACTCGATGGTGACCTGGGTCTTGCCGTCGGGACGCAGGTAGCCGAGCGTGCCGTCCTTGCGGACCTGCGAGAGGCGCTCGGAGAGCCGGTGCGCGATGGTGATCGGCAGCGGCATCAGCTCGGGAGTGTCCTCGGTGGCGTAGCCGAACATCAGTCCCTGGTCGCCGGCACCCTGGCGGTCCATCTCGTCCAGGGAGGCACCCACGCGGGCCTCGTGGCCCTCGTCGACGCCCTGGGCGATGTCGGTCGACTGGGCACCGATGGCGACCTGCACGCCGCAGGACGCGCCGTCGAAGCCCTTGTCGGAGGAGTCGTAGCCGATCTCCAGCACCTTGGCGCGCACCAGGTCGGCCACCGGGGCGTACGCCGACGTACGGACCTCGCCCGCCACCACAACCAGTCCTGTCGTGAGCAGCGTCTCCACGGCGACTCGCAGGTCGGCGGGGTTGTCGTCGTGGGCGAGCAGGTAGTCGAGCACAGTGTCGCTGATGGCGTCGGCGATCTTGTCGGGATGACCCTCGGTCACCGATTCCGAGGTGAACAGGCGTGCGGTCACTTCTCAACTCCTGCTGTGTGAGCGGGCGGGATGGTTCGTGGTGGCTTCTGGACCGGGTCGCGGCCGGTGCCGATCGTAGTCGAGCCGTCTCGAGTCCCGGATGGGCGTCTCATCGGCGTGTCACCCGTGGCGCACGTCGAGGACGCGGTCCCAGATCACGTGGGCCAGGGCTGCCTTGGAGCCACGAGGGACCGGGACGGAGCTGCCGTCCGCGGCCAGCACCACGGCCTCGTTGTCGTGGGCGCCGAACACCGCACCCCCGCCGACGTCGTTGACGACGAGCAGGTCGCACTTCTTGCGCGCGAGCTTGGCCCGGGCGTGGTCCATGACGGTGCCGGTCTCGTCCCCGGTCTCGGCGGCGAAGCCGACCACCACGATGCGGTCGTTGGGCCGGTCGGCCGCGAGCCCGGCCAGGATGTCGGGGTTCTGCGCCAGCACGATGTCGGGGGTACTGCCGTCGTCGGCCTTCTTGATCTTGGCCTCCGCTGTCCGCACCGGCCGGAAGTCGGCGGGGGCGGCGGCCATCACCACCGCGTCGGCACCGGCGCAGGCCTCGAGCACGCTGTCCTGCAGCTGGGCGGTGGTCTCGACGTGCACCACCTTGACCCCGGCGGGGTCCGGGAGGGCGGTGTTGGCGGCGACGAGGGTGACCTCGGCGCCTCGCGCGGACGCGGTGCGGGCCAGGGCGTAGCCCTGCCGGCCCGAGGACCGGTTGCCGAGGAACCGCACCGGGTCGAGCGGTTCGCGGGTGCCGCCGGCGGAGACCACGACGCGCAGTTCGGCCATGTCCTGCTCGGCGGTGCCGCGGGTCAGCACGTCGGTGGCGAACGCGAAGATCTCGTCCGGCTCGGGCAGCCTGCCCTTGCCGCTGTCGGCGCCGGTGAGGCGGCCCTCGGCGGGCTCCATCACCACCGACCCGCGCTCGCGCAGCGTGGCGACGTTGGCCCGGGTGGCGGGGTGCTCCCACATCTCGGTGTGCATCGCCGGCACGAAGACGACCGGGCAGCGCGCCGTGAGCAGGGTGTTGGTGAGCAGGTCGTCGGCCAGCCCGTGGGCGGCCTTCGCCAGCAGGTCGGCGGTGGCCGGTGCCACGACGACGAGGTCGGCCTGCTGGCCGATCCGCACGTGCGGGACCTCGTGCACGCGGGTCCACACGTCGGTGGCGACCGGCTTGCCGCTCAGCGCTGCCCAGGTCGGCTCGCCGACGAACTCGAGCGCGGACGCCGTCGGCACGACGGTGACGTCGTGGCCCGACTCGGTGAGCAGGCGGAGCAGCTCGCAGGCCTTGTAGGCCGCGATCCCACCGCTCACGCCGAGGACGACCCTCCGCGACGCCGGACGGTCGTTCGGCTCAGGCCGGGTCGTGGCCACGGAGGGCGGCGCTCACTCGGAGGTGGGCTCGTCGACCGTGGGCTGCGCCGCCGGGGTCGGGGGCTGCTCCTGCGCCGCCTGGGCCAGCGCCTCGGCCGCGGCCTCCTCGGGGTCGATGTCCTCGCAGGTGAGCAGGTCGTCGTTGATCTCGCGCAGCGCGATCGACAGCGGCTTCTCCTGCACGTGGGTGTCCACGAGCGGGCCGACGTACTCCAGCAGGCCCTCGCCGAGCTGGGAGTAGTAGGCGTTGATCTGGCGCGCACGCTTGGCGCTGTAGAGCACCAGCTTGTACTTGGAGTCGGTCTTGGTCAGCAGCTCGTCGATCGGGGGGTTGGTGATCCCCTCGGCCACGGGCTGTGCGCCCTTCTGGGCACCGGACACGCTCATCGAGCCTCACTCACGAAGTTGGGTAGTGCGACGGTCACGGAAGATGGGCAGCGCTCAGCGCCGCGATCCGGACCTCGTCAACTCTACCAATTCCTCGCCGGCATCGTGAATCGTGCGGTTGACGACGGTGACGTCGAACTCCGCCTCGGCGGCGAGCTCCTCGCGCGCGGTGGCCAGGCGACGCTCCCGCTCGGCCTCGTCCTCGGTGCCGCGGCCGACCAGCCGGCGCACGAGCTCCTCCCACGACGGCGGCGCCAAGAACACGAACCTGGCCTCCGGCATCCGCTCCCGGACCTGCCGCGCCCCCTGGAGGTCGATCTCCAGCAGCGCCGGTCGCTGCTCGGCGAGCGCGGCGAGCACCGGCGCCCGGGGGGTGCCGTAGCGCGCGCCCTGGTGCACGACCGCCCACTCGAGGAGCTCGTCGTCGGTGATCAGCCGGTCGAACTCCTCCTCGGAGACGAAGTGGTAGTGCACCCCGTCGACCTCGCCGGGGCGGCGACGGCGGGTGGTGGCCGAGACCGAGATCCAGATCTCCGGGTGGTGCTCCCGGATCCACGCGGTCAACGTCCCCTTGCCGACAGCGGTCGGCCCGGCAAGCACGGTGAGTCGTGCGGGACCGGACGGCTCCGCTGCTTCGCTCACCCGCGGCTCACTCGGGGGCGAACTCGTCGACCAGCGCCCTGGCCTGCTTCGCGCCCAGGCCCCGCACGCGGCGGGTCTCGGAGATCTGCAGCTTCTCCATCACCTGGCGCGCGCGGACCTTGCCGATGCCGGGCATCGACTGCAGCAGCTCGCTGACGCGCATCTTGCCGATCACCTCGTTGGACTGCCCCTCGGCGACCACGTCGGCCAGCGACGCACCGGAGTGCTTGAGGCGGTTCTTCACCTCGGCACGCTCCCTGCGGGACGCGGCGGCCTTGTCGAGAGCAGCCTGACGCTGCTCAGGGGTGAGAGGGGGCAAGGCCACGGGGAACTCCTCGACTTCCTGCCGGAGGGTTGGACAGGTCCGAACCCGGTGCAATCTAGTCACGGCCGAGGACGACCTGCAACGCAGGGTCGCCGCGAGGCGGTCACATGTCGGACACGGTCCGAATCGGGGTGTGGCTCAGAGGCCGAAATTGACCTTGCAGACGTCCCGGGCCTGCTGCTCGATGCCGCCCGCGGCGCCCGCGACCTCCTCGGTCGTCAGGCCGCTCGCGGCGTCGGCGACGGCCTGCTCCTCCGCCGGAGACAGGTCCGCGGGGGGACGGCCGCCCTCGAACTCCTCGGGTGAGACACCGGCGTCGTCCAGCGCCGCGTCCAAGTTCTCCACCGCGTTGAGGAACGTCTGCCACTCGTCCGAGATGTCGTCGGGCGCCTCCCCCGCGAGGTCGCGCAGCAGCGGCAGCCCGTCGAGCAGCGCCTCGGGTCCCTGCTCGGAAGAGACCATCTCTGCGAGCTGCCTGCGGTTCTCCCGCACCTCGCCGCAGTAGCTCTCGACGGAGTTCTCCCCGCAGGCGGTCAGGGGCAGGAGCAGGAGCGCAGCCACCACTCCGGCGTACCGGACGGACCGCCTCATCGGCCGCCCCTGCGCAGCTCTGCGAACGCGTCCAGGGCCTGGCCCACCGCACCGTGCAGCCCGGTCGGCAGTGGCCCCGCGGCGAGGATCTCGCGCGAGCTGGACGGCAGCACCAGGTCGAGGCAGCCGGCGAAGATGCGCCGAACGTCCTCGGCCGTGCCGCCCTGCGCACCGATGCCGGGCACCAGCAGGGGGCCGTTGATCGCGAGGTCCTCGCGGGTGTCGGCGATGGTCGCCCCGACCACGGCCCCGAAGGAACCCACCGGCTGCGCCCCGGCGTTGCGCTCGCGCAGCCCGTCGAGGACCAGCCCGGCGACCGTCTGCCCGTCGGCGGTCCTCGCGTGCTGGACCTGCGTACCCTCCGGGTTGGAGGTGAGGGCCAGCACGAAGACGCCCTTGTCGTGGCGCTCCGCTGTGCGCAGCATCGGCTCCAGGCTGCCGAGCCCGAGGTACGGCGTCGCGGTGATCGCGTCGACCGCCAGTGGGGAGTTGGGGTCGAGGTAGGCGTCGGCGTACGCCTGGGCGGTGGAGCCGATGTCGCCGCGCTTGACGTCGAGCACGACGAGGGCGCCGGCCTCGCGGCAGGTCTCCACGACCCGCTCCAGCACGGCGATCCCACGAGACCCGAACCGCTCGAAGAACGCGGACTGCGGCTTCACCACCGCGACCTCGGGCGCGAGCGCCTCGGCGGCGCCGAGCGCGAACCGCTCCAGGCCGGTCACCGAGTCGGTCAGCCCCCAGGCGTCCAGCAGCCCCGCGTGGGGGTCGATCCCGACGCAGAGCGGTCCGCGGCCGTCCATCGCCGACCGGAGCCGGGAGCCGAAGTCCGTGGTACTCATGGCTGAACCTCTCCCCCGGCCAGCGCGCGGTCGACCCGGCGCGGCCACGTGGGGCCCCCGTAGACGAACGCGGTGTAGGCCTGCACCAGGTCGGCGCCGGCGTCGAGGCGCTCGCGGGCGTCCTCGGCGGTGCTGATGCCACCGACGCCGATCAGGGCGAGGTCGGGCCCGACGCGCTCGCGCAGCAACCGGGTCACCGCGGTGGCCCGCTCCTTCAGCGGCGCCCCGGAGAGCCCACCTCCCCCGGCGGCCGCCACGGCGGCAGGGTCGCTCCGGAGTCCCTCGCGCGAGATCGTCGTGTTGGTGGCCACGAGACCGTCGAGGCCGGCCGCGACAGCCAGGTCGGCCACGGCACGGACGTCGTCGTCGGCCAGGTCGGGTGCGATCTTCACGAGCAGGGGCACGTGCCGGTCGGTGACGTCGTCGGCCCGGCGGCGTACGGCGAGCAGGAGTGGCTCGAGCTTCTCCACCGCCTGCAGGTCGCGCAGCCCCGGGGTGTTCGGCGAGGAGACGTTGACCACCAGGTAGTCGGCGTACGGCGCCAGCAGCGTCGTGCTCTTCTCGTAGTCCGCGACCGCCGCGTCCTCGGGCACGACCTTGGACTTGCCGATGTTGACCCCCAGCACCGGCCGCTTCGCACCGGTCCCCTGGTGCCTGGCGCGGTCGGCGAGCCGGCGCGCCACCACCTCGGCACCGTCGTTGTTGAAGCCCATCCGGTTGACCACGGCGCGGTCGGCGGCCAGCCGCGCCAGCCGCGGGCGCGGGTTGCCGGGCTGCGACTCCCCGGTGACCGTGCCGACCTCGATGAAGGCGAAGCCCAGTGCGGCCAGTGCGTCGATGCCGACGGCGTTCTTGTCGAAGCCGGCGGCCAGCCCGAGCCGCCCGGGGAAGTCGAGTCCCATCACCCGGACCGGGTCGGGCTGCTCACGGTCGAGCGCCCCGAGCCCCCGCAGGACCGGACGCGCGACGCGGATCGCGCGGAACGCCGCGTGGTGGGCTCGCTCGGGGTCGACGCGGGTGAGGACGCGGTCGAACAGCTCCTGGTAGGCCCTCACTCGGCGCTCCGCTCGGCGGCGCCTTCCCCGACGTGTTCCACCACGACCGGGGCCCAGTCCTGCAGCGAGCGGACCCCGATGTCCGCGGCGCGCAGCGCCTCGATCCCCTGCACCGCGGCTCCCAGTCCCTGCACCGTGGTGATGCACGGGATGTTGGCCACCACCGCTGCCGTGCGGATCTCGTAGCCGTCGACGCGCGGTGACCCGCCACCGCGGCCGCTGCCGTGCGGGGTGTTGACGACCAGGTCGATCTCGCCGTCGAGGATCCGGCCGACGATGGTCCTCTCGCCGTCGGGCGACTCGCCCTCGCTGTGCTTGCGGACCACCGCGGCGGAGACGCCGTTGCGGCGCAGCACCTCGGCGGTGCCCTTGGTGGCGAGGATCTCGTAGCCGAGGTCGGCGAGGCGCTTCACCGGGAAGACCATCGTGCGCTTGTCCCGGTTGGCCATCGAGACGAAGATCCGCCCGGTGACCGGGAGCGACCCGTAGGCAGCGGTGGAGGCCTTGGCGAAGGCCTTGCCGAAGTCAGCGTCGAAGCCCATCACCTCGCCGGTCGAGCGCATCTCGGGGCCCAGCACGGTGTCGACGCTCTGACCGTCCGGGGTCTTGAACCGGTTGAACGGCATCACCGCCTCCTTGACGGCGATGGGCGCGTTGCCCGGCAGGTCGCCGCCGTCCCCGACGGCGGCCAGGACGCCCTCGGCGCGCAGGTCGGCGATGGTCTCGCCCAGCATCACCCGCGCGGCCGCCTTGGCCAGCGGCGTCGCGGTCGCCTTGGAGACGAACGGCACCGTCCGGCTGGCCCGGGGGTTGGCCTCGAGGACGTAGAGCACGTCGGAACCGAGGGCGTACTGGATGTTGAGCAACCCCCGCACTCCCACGCCCTTGGCGATCGCCTCGGTGGCGACGCGGATGCGGTCGATCTCCTCCTTGCCGAGGGTGATCGGCGGCAGCGCGCACGAGGAGTCGCCGCTGTGGATCCCGGCCTCCTCGATGTGCTCCATCACGCCGCCGAGGTAGAGCTCCTCACCGTCGTAGATGGCGTCGACGTCGATCTCGACCGCGTCGTCGATGAACCGGTCGACCAGCACCGGGTGCTCGGGGCTGATGTCGGTGGCCCGCTCGATGTAGCCGCGCAGGGAGTCGTCGTCGTAGACGATCTCCATGCCGCGCCCACCGAGCACGTACGACGGCCGCACCAGCACGGGGTAGCCGATCTCGGCGGCGATCTCCCGGGCCCCCTCGAAGGACGTGGCCGTGCCGTGCTTCGGCGCGGGCAGCCCCGCCTCGGCCAGCACCCGGCCGAACGCGCCGCGCTCCTCGGCGAGGTGGATCGCCGACGGGGAGGTGCCGACGATGCGCACGCCGGCGTCCTCGAGCCCCTGCGCGAGGCCCAGCGGGGTCTGGCCACCGAGCTGGCAGATCACCCCGGCCACCAGGCCCGCGGCCTTCTCGGCATGCACGATCTCGAGGACGTCCTCGAGGGTCAGCGGCTCGAAGTAGAGCCGGTCGGAGGTGTCGTAGTCGGTGGAGACCGTCTCGGGGTTGCAGTTGACCATCACCGTCTCGTAGCCGGCGCCACCCTTGGACGCCGACAGCGCCAGGCTGGCGTGCACGCACGAGTAGTCGAACTCGATGCCCTGCCCGATCCGGTTGGGCCCGGAGCCCAGGATGATCACCGCCGGCCGCTCACGCGGCGCGACCTCGGTCTCCTCGTCGTAGGAGCTGTAGTGGTACGGCGTACGCGCCGCGAACTCGGCCGCGCAGGTGTCCACGGTCTTGTAGACCGGGCGCACCCCGAGCGCGTGCCGGACGCCGCGGACGACGTCCTCCTTCATGTCCCGGATCCGACCGAGCTGGGCGTCGGAGAACCCGTGCCGCTTGGCCCGGCGCAGCAGCTGCGGGGTGAGCTCGTCAGCGTCGATGATCTCCTGCGCGATCTCGTTGATCAGGCTGAGCTGGTCGACGAACCACGGGTCGATACCCGTCGCTGCGTGGATCTCCTCGGCCGTCGCCTCGGCCCGAAGCGCATCCATCACCTTGCGCAGCCGACCGTCGTGCGGCACCCGGATCTGCTCGAGCAGGGTGTCCTTGTCGAGCTCGACGCGCTTGTGGCTCCAGTCGAACGGCGCGTCCTTGTTCTCCAGGCTGCGCAGCGCCTTCTGCAGCGCCTCGGTGAAGTTGCGCCCGATCGCCATCGCCTCGCCGACCGACTTCATGTGCGTGGTCAGGGTCGGATCGGCCGCGGGGAACTTCTCGAACGCGAAGCGCGGCACCTTGACAACCACGTAGTCGAGCGTCGGCTCGAAGCTGGCGGGCGTCTCGCGGGTGATGTCGTTGGGGATCTCGTCGAGGGTGTAGCCGATCGCCACCTTGGCCGCGATCTTCGCGATCGGGAAGCCGGTCGCCTTCGACGCGAGCGCGGAGGACCGCGAGACGCGCGGGTTCATCTCGATCACCACGACCCGTCCGTCGGCCGGGTTGACCGCGAACTGGATGTTGCAGCCGCCGGTGTCGACCCCGACCGAGCGGATGATCCCGATGGAGAGGTCGCGCAGGTGCTGGTACTCGCGGTCGGTGAGCGTCATCGCGGGGGCGACGGTGATCGAGTCACCGGTGTGCACGCCCATCGGGTCGAGGTTCTCGATCGAGCAGACGATCACCACGTTGTCCGCGGTGTCGCGCATCACCTCGAGCTCGTACTCCTTCCAGCCGATGATCGACTCCTCGAGGAGCACCTCGGTGGTCGGGCTCGCGGCCAGGCCCGCCCCGGCGATCCGGCGCAGGTCGTCCTCGTCGTAGGCCATCCCCGAGCCGGTGCCACCCATGGTGAAGCTCGGTCGCACCACCATCGGCCAGCCCAGGTCCTCCGCGGCGGCGAAGCAATCCTCGAGGCTGTGGCAGATGACCGACCGGGCCACCTCGCCGCCGAGCTCCTCGACGATCCGCTTGAACGACTCGCGGTTCTCACCGCGGTTGATGGCCTCGATGCTGGCGCCGATCAGCTCCACGCCGTACTTCTCGAGGACGCCGGCCCGGTCGAGGTCCATCGCCGCGTTCAGCGCGGTCTGGCCGCCGAGGGTCGCGAGCAGCGCGTCCGGCCGCTCCTTCTCGATCACCTTCTCGACGTACTCCGCGGTGATCGGCTCCACGTAGGTCGCGTCGGCGAACTCCGGGTCGGTCATGATCGTCGCCGGGTTGGAGTTGACCAGGATGACCCGCAGGCCCTCCTCCTTGAGCACCCGGCACGCCTGGGTCCCCGAGTAGTCGAACTCGCACGCCTGCCCGATGATGATCGGCCCCGAGCCGATGACGAGCACGCTCTCGATGTCGCTGCGCTTCGGCACTAGTTGGTCTCCCCCGTGGAAGCAGTGGTCTCGGTCATCAGCTCGCAGAACCGGTCGAACAGGTACGCCGCGTCGTGCGGTCCGGCCGCGGCCTCGGGGTGGTACTGGACCGAGAAGCTCTTCAGGCGACCGTTCTCGTCCTTCAGCTCCAGGCCCTCGACGACGTCGTCGTTGAGGCAGACGTGGCTGACCGTGACCTCGCCGTACGGCGTGGTGGTGGGCCGGTCCAGCGGAGCGTCGACGGCGAAGCCGTGGTTGTGCGCGGTCACCTCGACCTTGCCGGTGGTGCGGTCCATCACCGGCTGGTTGATGCCGCGGTGGCCGTAGCGCAGCTTGTAGGTGCCCAGGCCCAGCGCTCTGCCGAACAGCTGGTTGCCGAAGCAGATCCCGAAGTAGGGCAGCCCGTGGGCCAGCGCTCCCTCGAGCAGCTCGATCTGGTGGGTGGTCGCGGCCGGGTCGCCCGGGCCGTTGGAGAAGAACAACCCGTCGGGCTGCACGGCCAGCACGTCGTCCAGCGAGCTGGTGGCCGGGAGCACGTGCACCTCGATGCCGCGCTCGGCCATCATCCGCGGGGTGTTGGCCTTGATGCCGAGGTCGACCGCGGCCACGGTGAAGCGCCGCTCGCCGATTGCCGGCACGACATACGCCTCGGTGGTGGTCACCTCGTCGGCGAGCTCGGAGCCGACCATCTCGGCCGAGCTCCGCACCCGCTCGAGCAGGCCGTCGACGTCGTCGGTCCGCGAGGAGATCCCGACCCGCATGGCGCCACGCTCGCGGATGTGCCGGGTCAGGGCGCGGGTGTCGATGCCGCTGATCCCGACGACGCCCTGGTCGCGCAGCTCGTCGTCGAGCGAGCGCACGGAGCGCCAGCTCGACGGCACCCGGGCGGGGTCGCGCACGACGTACCCGCTCACCCAGATGCGCCGGGACTCGGGGTCCTCGTCGTTCATGCCGGTGTTGCCGACGTGCGGGGCGGTCATCACCACCACCTGCCGGTGGTACGACGGGTCGGTGAGCGTCTCCTGGTAGCCGGTCATCCCGGTGGAGAACACGGCCTCACCGAACGTCTCGCCGGTGGCTCCGTAGGACTCCCCCCGGAACACGCGGCCGTCCTCGAGGACGAGGATCGCGTCGGTCGTCATGCCAGCTCTCCGTTCTCGACGGTGGGTACCCCGCGCAGGAAGGTGTGCGTCACCGCACCGGTGAGCTTGCGCTCGTGCCAGGGGTTGTTGCGCGACAGCGACGCGGAGGTGTCGCGGTCGACGACCACCACCGCATCGGGGTCCACAAGGGTGATGTTGGCGGGCTGGCCGACCGCGAGGGCGCCGCCGTGGCCCTCCAGGCCGGCGATGCGCGCCGGGGCCTGCGACATCACCCGGGCGACGTCTGCCCAGGACATCGCCCCGGACTGCACCATCACCTCGCTGACCACCGACAGAGCGGACTCCAGCCCGAGCATGCCGAAGGCCGCGTCGACGAAGGCGTGCTCCTTGTCGTGCCGGGCGTGCGGGGCGTGGTCGGTGGCCACCGCGTCGATGGTGCCGTCGGCGAGGGCGTCGCGCAGGGCGGCGACGTCCTCGTCCGGGCGCAGCGGCGGGTTGACCTTGTAGACGGGGTCGAAGCCGGCCACCAGGTCGGTGGTGAGCATCAGGTGGTGGGGGGTGACCTCGGCGGTGACCTCGATGCCCTGCGCCTTGGCCCAGCGCAGCACCTCCACCGACCCGGCGGTCGAGACGTGCGCCACGTGCACCCGGCTGCCGGTGTGTCGGGCGAGCATCACGTCGCGGGCGACGATGGTCTCCTCGGCGATCCCTGGCCAGCCGGGCAGGCCCAGCCGTCCGGACAGCTCCCCCTCGTGGCAGCAGGCGGTCGGGCCGGCGAGGTCAGGGTCCTGGGAGTGCTGGGAGATGACGCCTCCGAAGGCGCGGACGTACTCCAGCGCCCGGCGCATCACGCGCGGGTCGTGCACGCACCTACCGTCGTCGGAGAACACCCGGACCCGGGCGCGGGAGCGCGACATCAGGCCGAGCTCGGCGAGCTCGACGCCCTCCAGGCCGCGCGTGACCGCGCCGACCGGCTGCACGTCGACCAGGCCGGCGGCGCGGCCCAGGTCGAACACTCGCTCGGCTGCCTCGGCGGTGTCGGTCACAGGCGAGGTGTTGGCCATCGCCAGCACGGCGGTGAACCCGCCGAGCGCAGCAGCGCGAGACCCGGTGAGCACCGTCTCGGCGTCCTCCCGGCCGGGCTCGCGCAGGTGGGTGTGCAGGTCGACGAGGCCGGGCAGGGCGACCAGCCCGGCGGCGTCGATGCGGGTCGCCCCGCTGGGCTCCTCGTCGACCAGCACTCCGTCGGCGACGTACAGGTCGCGGGGCTCCTCCCCCAGCGGCGCGGCGCCGCTGAGGACGAAGGCGTTCGTCGCGTCGGTCACTGGTCGCTCCCTTCTCCGGCGAGCAGGTGGTAGAGCACGGACATCCGGATCGCCACCCCGGCTGAGACCTGGTCGAGCACCGCCGACTGGGCGGCGTCGGCCGCGTCGGCGGCGATCTCCAGGCCGCGGTTCATCGGGCCCGGGTGACAGATCGGGGCGTCCGGCCGGAGCAGCGCCAGCCGCTCGCGGGTGAGGCCGTAGCCGACGGTGTACTCGCGGGCGCTCGGGAAGTAGCCGCCGCTCATCCGCTCCCGCTGGACGCGCAGCATCATCACGGCGTCCGCCTCGGGCAGCACCTCGTCGAGGTCGTGGCTGGTGCTGAAGCCGGCGTCCTTGGACCACGCCGTGACCCCCGCCGGCATCAGCGTCGGCGGCGCCACGGCGGTGACGTGGGCACCCAGCTTGTCGAGGAGGAGCACGTTGCTGCGGAACACCCTGCTGTGCGTCAGGTCGCCCACGATCACCACGTGCTTGTCCTCGAGCGGCCCGATCCGCCGCTGCAGGGTGTAGGCGTCGAGCAGCGCCTGCGTCGGGTGCTCGTGCATGCCGTCGCCGGCGTTGACCACCACGGCGTCGGTCCACTGGCTGACCTGTTGGGCCGCCCCGCTGGCGCCGTGCCGGATGACCAGCCCGTCGACCCCCATCGCCGCGACGGTGAGCACGGTGTCGCGCAGGCTCTCGCCCTTGCTGACGCTGGAGCCCTTCGCGGAGACGTTGATGACATCGGCGGAGAGCCACTTGCCGGCGATCTCGAATGAGGACCGGGTGCGCGTGGAGTCCTCGAAGAACAGGTTGACCACGGTGCGCCCGCGCAGTGCGGGCAGCTTCTTCACCGAACGGTTCTGCACGTCGTGCATCTCCGCGGCGGTGGCGAACAGTGCCTCGACGTCGCGCACGTCGAGGTCATCGATGGACAGCAGGTGCTTGTGCACTCAGGCCTCCTCGGTCGTCGAGGCGATGCTGACCTCGTCGTGTCCGTCGAACTCCTCGACGCGGACCATCACCCGCTCGCTGCGGGCGCTGGGCAGGTTCTTGCCGACGTGGTCGGCGCGGATCGGCAGCTCGCGGTGGCCCCGGTCGACGAGTACGGCGAGCCGGACAGTGGCAGGCCGACCGAGGTCGTTCATCGCATCCAGTGCGGCGCGGACCGTCCGGCCGGAGAAGAGCACGTCGTCGACGAGCACCACGACCTTGCCGTCGACCCCACCGGGTGGCATCTCGGTGCGGTGGGGGCCGCGCGTCGGGTGCTGGCGCAGGTCGTCGCGGTACATCGTGATGTCGAGCGTGCCGAGCGGCACGTCCACGCCCTCGACCCGGGAGATGCGCTCGGCGATGCGGCGGGCCAGGTGCACCCCGCGCGTGGGGATGCCCAGCAGGACGAGCCCCTCGGTGCCCTTGTTGCGCTCGAGGATCTCGTGGGAGATGCGGGTGAGTGCCCGGCTGATGTCACGGGCGTCGAGGACGGTGCGACCCTCGAGGGTTGCTGCCTCGGCAGGTGGTGTGTCCGGAACCGGGTGCACAGGCACCATCAGACCCTGACCTCCTTCTCCGCCTCACGGGACGGCTCGTTAAAGGATGTCGATCGCGACGACCCTAGCAGCCGTGAGGACGTGGAGCCGCATCGGCGCGCGCCGTGTTGGACCGGAGGTACGCGCCGGTTGCTGCTCACGGAGAACATCACCGACCGGCGGATCGAGATGATCGACGACCGGTTCGACCCCTTGCCCGAGGGGGAGGTCTCGGACTGGCTGGAGGGATGGAACGCCTGGGCGCCTCCTCCGACGCGGTGCTGCTCCGCTACGCCGTCGGTTGAGACGCCGAGCGTCAGTGCGGATTCCGCTTGCGCGGGTCTCCCGAACGCCGCGCGGCGTGGTCCGCCGTCTTGGCCTTGTTGCGACCGTCCCACCAGCGCCAGGCCGCGGTGACGATGATCGCGCCGGCCAGCGACCCGATGATGCCGCTCGGCCTCAGGTCGAGCCCGTCACCGGACAGCAGGCTGATGGCCAACCCGCCGATGAACGAGCCGACGAGTCCGGCGACGATCGCCATGGTCCAGTCGATGCCCGTGCGCGACCGCCCGAGGAGCAGCTGGGCACCCGCTCCGATGAGCATGCCGAACAGAATGATGCCGAGGATGAGCACGTTCCGAGAGTAGTCGCCGCAGGCGTGGTGATGTGCCGACTCGCCGTCGCGATCGGCGAACGGGACCAGACCCCTCCGGACCCCCGGGTCCCGCAGCTCCTCGAGCCCGGCCAGGTCCAGACGGGCGGGGGCGCCAACGCAGGTACCAGCAGAGCATCAGCGCCGAGCTGACCAGGTAGAACGAGTGCAGGAACCAGATCGGCCCCGGCGGCAGGTCGAAGACGTACACGGAGTGGACCGCGTTGCCGACGTTGGCCAGCGCGATGTTGCCGAGGCTGTACGAGGCCATCTCACGCGTGCGCACCGCCTTGTGGAGCATCGGCAGCACGCTGCCGGCGAAGACGGCCGAGGAGACCACCCCCGCGAGCACCGGCAGCGTCGCATCCATGCCTCGAACGTAGGCATGGATGCGACCGGGGGCATCGGGCGAAAGACGCATCTCCTTCCACACCGGATGGGAGGTGCCACCCACGTGTGGAGCTGGCGATGTGCAAGCTGCAGTGGTCTGGCCGAAGGGCGCGGCTGGAGCGGCGCTCCGACTGAGATCGCACCGTGTCCCACGGGACGTCGTCCCTTCCGCCAAGGGGGGCGGTCAGGACCGCTCGCCGACCCGATCGGGCTCAGAGCTCGACGGTCCCGCTCTCCCCCACGTCCGGGCGGTTGCCGGTGACCTTCGCCTTCGCGAAGGCGAGGGCCGAGGCGACCCGGCCGCCCGGGGTGTCCCAGTACTCCGCGGAGTCGGACTCCACGAACAGCAGGGCGAGCGACGGCGAGTCCTTGCCGTCGGGGAACCACGCCTCGACCATCGGGTTCCACAGCTCCTCGACCTTCTCCCGGTCCTGGCGTACGTCGCCGTGGCCGGCCACCGACAGCCAGGTCGAGCCGTCGGAGAAGGCGAGGTTGACCCGCTGCTCCGCGCGGATCAGTTCGGCGTGCTCGCTGGTGGCGTCGATGAAGAACCACACGTCGCCATCGTCGGTGACCTGCTGCGGCGTCATCGGCCGGGACTGCAGCCGCCCCAGCTCGCCGACCGAGGTCAGCATGCAGAACCGGTCGCCACGCATGATCTCCACGACCCTGTCGAGCTCGAGCTGGTCGGTCATCGGTACTCCCTCACGTCGGTGTCGTCGAGACGCGGTGTACCCGCGCGTGCTGATGCCACGCGGCCTGGGTCAGCTCCTGGGGGTCAGCTCGGGGGTCAGCTCGGGGCGAGGTCGGCCAGCGCGGTCTCCACGGCCCGGTGGAAGGTCGGGTAGGCGAAGATCATCGAGCGCAGCGTGTCGGTCGGGACCTCCGCGTGCACGGCGGTGGCGAGCATCGACAGCATCTCCCCGCCGCTCGGCCCGATGGCCGTCGCGCCCACCAGCACCCCGCGCTCCCCGTCCTCGACGAGCTTGACCAGCCCCTGGGCCCGGGCGATCCATCCACGCGTGGACGCGGCGAGGTCGGTGGTCGCGGTGCGCACGTGCAGGCCGGCGTCGCGAGCCTGGCGCTCGGTGAGCCCGACGGAGCCGACCTCAGGGTCCGTGAAGGTCACCCGGGGCACGGCACGGTAGTCGGACGTCGGACCGTCCTGGCCGAGGACGTCGCGCACGCACACCGCCGACTGGTACATCGACACGTGCGTGAACGCACCCTTGCCGGTGACGTCGCCGATCGCCCACAGCCCGTCGCCTGCTCGCATCCGCTCGTCGGTGCTGATCTCGCGCCCACCGGGGTCGAGTCCGACCGTGTCGAGCCCGAGGTCGACGAGGTTGGGGCGTCGTCCCGCGGCCACGAGCAGCTTCTCCGCCTCGACCACCTGGCCGTCGACCGAGACCGCGAAGCGGCCCTCGTCGTACCCCACGGAGCCGATGGACGCGCCGGTCAGCACCTGGATGCCCTCGGTGGCGAAGACCTGTTCGACCAGCACACTCGCCTCGGGCTCCTCCGGTGCGAGCAGCCGGTCGGCCATCTCGACCACGGTGACCCGGGTGCCGAAGCGGGCCAGCGCCTGCGCGGCCTCGACACCGATCGCGCCACCGCCGACGACCACCAGTGACTCGGGAACGTCCTCGATGCGCACCAGGTCGCGGTTGGTCCAGTACGGCGTGCCCGCGAGCCCGGCGATCGGCGGCACGGCCGGCGAGGTGCCCGGGTTGAGCACGACGCCGCGGGACGCGGTGACGGTCTCCTCGCCGACCTGGACAGTGCGGGGTCCGGCGAGCCGGCCGTGCCCGCGTACGAAGCGCACCCCCGCGCGCTCCAGGCGCTCGACCGCGACCCGGTCGTCCCAGGCGTCCGTGGCCTCGTCGCTGATCCGACGCGCCACGACGTCCCAGTCCGGCACGAGGTCCACGGTCCCGGAGAGGCCCGGGACCCGTCGCGCCTCGGCCAGGGTGTCGCCGGCGCGGATCATCATCTTGCTCGGGATGCACCCGTAGTAGGGGCACTCCCCACCCACCAGGTGCTCGTCGACCGCCACCACTGACAGCCCGGCCAGGGCCAGCGCGGAGGCAGTGGCCTCACCACCCGGGCCCAGTCCCACCACCGCCACGTCACACGAAGTCGCGCCCATGACGCCAGTCAAGCACCGCTCGTGGGTCTAGGGTGACGCACGTCACACCAGTGTTCCCGGGGAGGAAGCCCATGCTCGCTGTCCGTCGTACTCGTCCGCTGCGCTCGTTGCTCGCGGCCCTGCTCGGTCTCGCGATGGTGGTCGCCGTCCCGGCGGCCGCGCAGGCCGAGCCCTCGGAGACCGGGCGCAGGAACGCCACCGGGTGGTACCTCGCCCTCGGCGACTCCCTCGCCGCCGGCTACCAGCCGGGTCGCACGCCCGCCGTGGACCTCGACGGCGGCTACGTGGGCGCGGTGCTGGAGGCCGAGCGCGAGGACAGGCCCAAGACCAAGCTGGTCAATCTCGCCTGCCCCGGCGCCACGAGCACGACCATGGTCGCGGGCGGCGGCCAGTGCGAGTACGACGAGGGCACGCAGATGGCCCAGGCACGACAGTTCCTGCGTGCGCACGGACAGCACACCCGGTTGATCACCCTGACCGTCGGCGCCAACGACATCACCCCGTGCCTTCTCGAGACGAACATCCAGGGCTGTGCCCTCGGGGTGCTGCGGGCCTACGGCCCGCGCCTGGCCGGCATGGTGGGGACCCTGCGCGCCGCGGCACCCCACGCGCGGATCGTGGTGACGAACTACTACAACCCCTTCCTGGCGCTGTACTTCTCCACCAACGCACAAGAGCAGGCTCTGGTGCCGCTGACCACCCAGCTGCAGCAGCTCCTGAACGCCACGATCGCGCAGGCGACGGGCAGCAACGGCTCGGTCGCCGACGTGGCCACCGAGTTCTCGTCGTTCGACACGACGCCGGTGCCGTTCCTGGGCACGACGGCGCCGAGGAACGTCGCCGTGATCTGCGCGTGGACCTGGATGTGCGCGCGCGAGGACATCCACGCCAACGACGCCGGCTACGCAGCCATTGCACGTGCGGTCGCGGCGCGCCTCTGACGTTCCGTGGTTTGCCCGGCCACGGGCGCGGGAACACCCTGCGCACAACGGTGCCGGGTCAGCGAGCGGGTCGACGACGTGATCGAGCAGCTGCGGCGCATCGACGACCAGTGCGCCCGGGCGATCCGGGGCATCTGACCGGGACTCCTCCGAACGCTCAGCGGTCGAGGTGCCGGGCCCGGGCGAAGCAGAACAGCCCGTAGCAGAGGAACCCGGCCGCGATGACGACGATCATCACGGGGCCGAAGGGCTGCTCGAGCACCTTCTGCAGCGCCTGGTCGAGCCCTGCACTGTCGTCGGGGTCGTGGGTGACGCCGGCGTGGGTGAGGAAACCACCGATCAGGGCGAGCGAGACGCCCTTGGCGACGTACCCGATCTGCCCGGCCAGGAGGTACGTCGCACCGCTGTAGCCGAGCTTGCCCTCGGTCTCGAGATGCTGGGCGAACCGTTCGGTCCAGCCGATCCAGATCAGCACCAGGCCGGAGACGACGACCCCGACGCCGACCGCCGCGACGATCCACTGGCCGGCGGGCAACGACATCACCTTGGCCGTCGTGCTGTCGGGGCTCCCCGAGCCTCCGGCCCCGAGCGCGACGCGCGCCGCGATGAGTCCGAGGGCTCCGCACACCACGGCCTCGAGCAGGGACATCGCCCGGGCGCGCAGCTGGCCCAGGCCCTCCTCGTGAGGATCGCCGACGACGACCTCCAGGAGCCGCGACGCGACGAGCAGGAACAGTCCGACCGCGACCGCCCACACCACGGCGAGGCCCAGCGGGTTGCCGGCCAGCTCGTGCAGGGCGCCCTGGGGGCTGGCCGACTCGCTGCGGTCGCCGAGGGCCAGCTGGACCGCCAGCCAGGCCACCAGCACGTGCACGAGCCCGTAGGTCACCATGCCCGCCCGGACGAGGTGGTCGAGGGTGTCGCTGTGCTTGACCTGGTGGTCGAGGTCGCTGGGCTGGGTCATTCGGACATCATGTCCGGCCACTGGGCGCCGTGGTGCTCAGACGGAGAACTCCTTGAACCAGGACTCGATCACGTAGTCGGTCTCCCAGCCCATCGAGCGGTAGAGGCCGTCGGCACCGGTAGGGCTGTCGGCGTCGACCTCGAGGCCCACGCGGTCGCGACCCCGCTCGGCGGCGTCGGCGATCACCGTGTGCAGCAACGCCTTGGCGACGCCGCGTCCACGGGCGCGGCGGTGCACGCCGATGTAGTCGATGTAGCTGCCCTCGTGCCCACTGGCGTTGGCCGGCAGCACCGTGCTGACCAGGGCGCCTGCGGCCAGCGGCTCACCGTCGTCGCCCTCGACGAATGCCAGCCACCAGTGGTCCCAGCGGTGTCCCGGGTCCTCCCGGAGTCGCTGCAGGAACTCCGGGAAGCTCTCCCGGTAGGAGTTGAAGTGGTCCTCGAAGGAGGACTCGAGCATCTCGTGCACGAGGTGCAGGTCGCCGGCGACGGGCAGCCCATTGTCGTGGGTGGCCACGCGCCGGATGGTGACGCCCTCGCGCGGCCCCGGCAGCGAGGTCGCCTCGGACGGGTCGACCTTTCGGGTCATCTGTGGCCAGGTGCGGCGCTTGACGTAGCCGGCGTCGGCCAGCCACTGCTGCTGCACCGTGTCGTGCTGGAAGGGGCTGGCGTCGAGCCGGGTGGCAGTCACCTCACGCAGCCGGCAGATCTCCACCGCCTGCACCTCGGCCCAGGCGTAGAGCGCGGCGGCGACCTCGTCGGCCTCGTCGATCGTGCGGTCGACGTACACCATCACCATGGTGCGGCCGGCCGCGCGGTCGTGCACCGTGATCCACGCCCGCGGGACGCCGTCGGGGTCGACCGCGAGGGCCTGTCGGCGCGTCCACGAGGCAGGCCCGGCGATCTCGGACTCGATCGCGGCCCGGTCGACCGACGCGGAGCCGGTCCAGGCCTGCCGGTCGGCGCCGCGCAGCCGGACCAGCGTCTCGAGGTCCTCGAGGTGCGGCACCCGGGAGGTCCACCCGGGCGGCAGGCCCTCGGGCAGGAAGATCGGGGTCGGCTCTTCGTGGACACTCACGCGCGGGTCGTTCCTCTCGGGTGGTGCGATCAGGCGATCAGGAAGCTCCGGTCGCGCACGATGTTGCCGAGCACGCCGTTGACGAAGGCCGGTGACTCGTCGGTCGACAGCTCACGCACCAGCTTGAGCGCCTCGGAGACCGCCACCGCGTCCGGGACGTCGTCGACGTACAGCACCTCGTAGGTGGCCAGCCGCAGCACGTTGCGGTCGACGGCCGGCATCCGGGCCAGCGTCCAGCCCTTCGCGTAGGTGGCGATGACCTCGTCGATGCGGGCCTGGTGCTCGGTGATGCCCTCGACCAGCTGCACCGTGTAGTCGTTGTGCGCGGTGCCGTCCGCGGCCTGCTCGGCCAGCGCCTCGGTGGCGGAGCGGTGCCGCATCTCCGAGGCGTAGATCAGGTCGAGCGCCCGCTTGCGGGCCTTGGATCGTGCCGCCATCAGTCGTGGGCCATCAGCTGGAGACGCGGCCCAGGTAGGAGGAGTCGCGGGTGTCGACCTTGATCTTCTCGCCAGTCGTGATGAACAGCGGCACGCTGATCTGGTGGCCGGTCTCGAGGGTGGCCGGCTTGGTGCCGCCGGTGGACCGGTCGCCCTGCAGGCCGGGCTCGGTGTACTGCACCTCGAGCTCGACCGAGGCGGGCAGCTCGATGTAGAGCACCCGGCCCTCGTTGGTGGCGACGATCGCCTCCTGGTTCTCGAGCAGGAAGTTCTTGGCGTCACCCACGATCTCCGGGGCCACCTCGAGCTGCTCGTAGGTGCTGGTGTCCATGAAGACGTACGACGTGCCGTCGTTGTAGAGGTACTGCATCGTGCGCTTGTCGACGTTGGCGACCTCGACCTTGACGTCGGCGTTGAACGTCTTGTCCACGGTCTTGCCGGACTCGATGTTCTTGATCTTGGTCCGCACGACCGCGCCGCCCTTGCCGGGCTTGTGGTGCTGGAACCAGAGGACCTGCCACAGCTGGCCGTCCAGCTTGAGCACCATGCCGTTCTTCAGGTCGTTCGTCGTTGCCATGCGTCAGTGATCGCCTTCGCGTCGGGAAATGAGGTGGGCCGCGGGGGTCGATGACCCCACCCCGGGCACAGCGAGCCAGTCTACCGGGTTCCCGCACCCGCGCTGACCGGGCAGTTCTGGTTGCTCGAACTGTGCCGACCGGGCAGTTCTGGTTGGACGACACCAACCTGACCGGGCACGTCTGGTTGGCGCGTGGTGGTGGAGGCAGCTCGCGTCACGGTGCCCGGGCAACCAGAACTGCCCCCTCGGCGTACGTCTGCCAACCAGAACTGCCCCCTCGGCGTACTTCCGGCAACCAGAACTGCCCGCTCGGCAGATTTCAGGCAACCAGAAGTGCCCGGTCGGCACACTTCAGCGCGCTAGCGGGAAAGGATCAGGCCGGAGGTGGGGACGCCCGTTCCGGCGGTGACCAGCACGTGGGGCGACTCCTCGACCCGGTCGACCTGGTTGACCGAGGTGCCGCGGACCTGGCGGACGGCCTCGGCGATGCCGTTCATCCCGTGGACGTAGGCCTCGCCGAGCTGGCCGCCGTGCGGGTTGACCGGCAGCCGGCCGCCGAGCTCGATGGCGCCGTCGGCGACGAAGTCCTTCGCCTCGCCGCGGCCGCAGAAGCCGAGCTCCTCGAGCTGCATCAGCACGTACGGCGTGAAGTGGTCGTAGAGCACCGCGGTGGCGATGTCGCGGGGACCCAGTCCTGACTGGCGCCACAGCTCGCCGGCCACCACACCCATCTCGGGTACGCCGATGTCGTCGCGGTAGTACGACGTCATCACGAACTGCCCGGCCGCGCTCCCCTGCGCCGCCGCGGTGATCGACACCGACGGCTGCGCCAGGTCCGCCGCCCGCTCCGGACTCGTCACCACGATGGCCACGGCGCCATCGCTCTCCTGGCAGCAGTCGAGCAGCCGCAGCGGGTCGGCGATCATCCGGGAGGCCTGGTGGTCCCGGAGCGTGATCGGTCGGCCGAAGAAGAACGCCTCGGGATTGGTGGCCGCGTGCCGGCGGTCGGCCACGGCGACGCGTCCGAAGTCCTCCGACGTGGCGCCGTACTCGTGCATGTAGCGCCTGGCCTGCACCGCCACCGTCGCTGCCGGCGTGGACAGCCCGTGCGGGTAGCTCCAGGCGTTGTCCAGGCCGTTGGTGTTCTCCTGGGAGGCGGCCCAGGCCTGCACCTGGCCGAACCGCTGGCCGGAGCGCTCGTTGAGACCGCGGTAGCAGACCACCACGTCCGCGACCCCGGTCGCGACCGCCATCGCCGCCTGCTGCACGGTGGCGCACGCGGCCCCGCCGCCGTAGCTGATCCGACTGAAGAAGCGGAGGTCGCCGATGCCCAGCTCGCGGGCCAGCGCGATCTCCGCGGTGTTGTCCATCGTGAAGGTGACCAGCCCGTCGACGTCGTGCGCCGCGAGCCCCGCGTCGGCCAGGGCCGCCAGCGTGGCCTCGCAGGACAGCTGCAGCTCCGAGCGCCCCGAGTCCTTGGAGAACTCAGTCGCGCCGATCCCGGCGATCGCCGCGCGGCCGGACAGGCTCATGAGTCCTCCCCGACTCCAGTGGCCAGCATGACGCGCGCCCGGACGTGCTCCCCGACCGAGACCATGCCGAGAACGTCCACCGTGACGACCTCGGCTTCCTCGGCGCTGTCGGCGACGGTGCCGACGAACCGCAACGTGTCGCCCGGGTGGGCGGGGGCGCCGAGGCGCAGCTCGCAGGAGCGCACCACGAAGCCGGGCCCGATGGCCTCGCGCGCCCACTCGCCCACGTAGCGCTGCACCAGGCCCGTCGTGGTCAGGATGTTGAGGAAGATGTCCCTGGAGCCACGCGCGACAGCCAGGTCACGGTCGTGGTGCACGTCCTGGAAGTCGCGCGTCGCCAGCGCCGTGGACACCACGAGGGTGGGCGTGATCGGCAGCTCCCAGGCGGGCAGTACGCCGAGGGCCGGCTCGACGTCTGCGGAGGTTTCCGCAGACCTGACGGCCGGTTCCGCGGAGCCAATCGGCCGCCACGCCGCGAGGGTGAGCGCGTCGTCGATCTCCTCGTACACCACCTCGACCGGTGCGCCGATCTCAAGGGCGTCACCCTCGAGGGCGCCGACCATCCGCACCCCCTCCTCGAGCTCGACCAGCGCGATGGTCAACGGCAGCTGCTTGCCCGGCAGCTGCGGGGCGTGGTGGACCACCCAGGAGTGCAGCGTGCCTCGACCGGAGGCGACCACGTGTCCCTGATCGGTGCCGTGGCAGCACGGGCACACCGGCCCCGGAGGATGGCGCAAGGTGCCGCAGGCATTGCAGCGTTGGATGCGCAGCTCCCCCAGGCGGGTGCCCTCGAAGAAGAAGGCGTTGTCGCGGTTCAGGACCGGCCGGACCGTGCGCGAGCGGTCGACGACAGGACGGCCGGTGCCGGGGCGGAACTTCAGCACCCGGAACGACATCGAGCCGACCTCCTCCTCACCCACCCGCCAGGTGCTCCGCGTGGTGACGAAGTAGCCCTCCCCCACGCCGGTCTGCTTCGGGCCGACGACCGACTCGAGGCGCGTGGTGACCGAGACCTGCTCGCCCAGACGCAGGTGACGGCCGTAGGTCTGGTCGCTGTTGGTGCCCAGCACCGAGGTGTAGCCGGCCTCGTCGAGCACGGCCATGGTGCCGTGCAGCGGGTCGCGCGCCGGTCTCCGAGGGTCCAGCCCGTACATCGTCCACACCTGCGCCATCGCAGGCGGCGCCTCGCCCTCGGTGAACCGCGGGTCGGTCTCGCCGATCGCCTCCAGCCAGTTGTTGATCATCGGCTGGTTGACGGGGTCGCGCGCGAGACGGGGGTAGGTCTCGCCGCGGGCCTTCATCTCCTCGCAGCGGGCCATGATCAACGCGTGGTCGCGGGATCCCTCGCCGTCGTGCGGTTCTGTCATCGCGGCACCTTCGGCAGCCCGAGCCCGAACATCGCCACCAGCTCGCGCTGCACCTCGTTGACACCGCCGCCGAAGGTGAGCACGAGGTTCCGCTTCGACGTGGCGTCGAGGTAGTGGAGCAGCCACGCGGTCTCCGGATCCGTGGGATCGCCGTACGTCGTGACGACGCGCTCGAGCGAGAGCCCGAGCGACTGCACCGCCTCGGAGGCGAACACCTTCGAGGCCGAGGCGTCTGCCACGGCCTCGCGACCGGTGGCGCCCGACCCGGCGACGTGCCAGTTGAGCAGCTCGTTGACCCGGAACGCCGCGGTCACCCGGGCGAGCGTGGTGCGCACCCAAGGCAAATCCAGGAGCGCCGTGCCGTCTGGGGTGGTGCGTCCTCGCGCCCACGCGACGACGGTGTCCCGCAGTCCCTCGAGACGACCGGCCGGGCCGAGCATCACGCGTTCGTGGTTGAGCTGGGTGGTGATCAGCCGCCACCCGTCGTTCTCCTCGCCGACCAGCATCTCCACCGGCACGCGGACGTCGTTGTAGTAGGTCGCGTTCACGTGGTGCGACCCGTCGCTGGTGACGATCGGGGTCCACGAGTAACCCGGGTCGCTGGTGTCCACGATCAGCACCGAGATGCCCTTGTGCCGCGGGGCAGCGGGGTCGGTGCGGACGGCCAGCCACACGTAGTCGGCCGCGTGCCCGCCGGTCGTCCACATCTTCTGGCCGTTGACCACGAAGTGCTCGCCCCGCTCGTCGGTCTCGCGCCGCGCGGTGGTACGCAGCGAGGCGAGGTCGGTTCCGGCCTCGGCCTCGGAGTAGCCGATCGCGAAGTGCACGTCGCCGGTGAGGATCCGGGGCAGGAACATCTCCTTCTGCAGCTCGGTGCCGAACGCCTGCAGCGTGGGTCCGACGGTCTGCAGGGTCACCGAGGGCAGGTGCACGTCAGCGCGGGCCGCCTCGTTCGCGAAGACCTGCTGCTCGATGCCGCCGAGTCCCTTCCCGCCGTACTCGGTGGGCCACCCCACGCCCATCCAGCCGTCCCGGCCCATCTGCTTGATCGTCCGGTGGTACGCCGGACCGTGCCGGTCGGTCATCATCTCGACCCGGTCCTCGCGGGTCAGCAGCCCGGCGAAGTAGCTGCGAACCTCTTCCTTGAAGGCCCGCTGGGCAGGAGTCAGCTCCAGGTCGGCGTCCTCGCGCTGCCCCTCGACCGGGACGGCCTCGAGCGCGACCTCCGCTCCCCCGAGCAGCCGGGCCGTGTCCTTGGCGCGTGCGAAGAAGCGCGGCAGCGGGTAGGTCTCGTCCACGCCCATGCCGCCGTGCAGGTGATGGCACACCTGCAGCGCAGCCAGTCCGTGCTCGCCGAACCAGTGCACGCCGACTGCGATGTCGGTGTCGGCTGGCTCGTCGGTCGCGACCCGTCGCACCACCTCGGCGGCGACCAGGCCGACCATCCGCGAGGCGATGTAGACCTCGGCGGCCTGCATCGCCACGCCCTGGAACTCCGCCAGCCGCCGGCCGAACTGCTCGCGCTCCTTGACGTAGCCGGCCGTCAGGTCACGAGCACCGGCGAGCAGCCCGGCGCCGCGCACGAGCAGGCCCGCGGCGTACAGCCGGCGCAGCAGGTCACCGGACCCTGGTACCAGCACCGCCCTCGCCGGCGCGTCCGTGAAGGTGTACGCCGCCTCCGCGAGGCCGCTCGAGGTCCTCGTGGACGCGGGGGTCACTCCCTCACCGGTCGGGTCGACGAGGACGACGACGGGGCCGTCCGGCCCCGAGGCCGTCACCGCGAGGAGCGTCCGGACGCCGGCGAACTCCTCGAGCACCCGCACGCCCACCTTGCGTCCGGTGACGCTGCCCGCCGAGGTCAGCGACACCGACGGCGCCGAGGGCACCGCGGCGCCGGGCTCGCCCACCGCCGGGCTGACCAACAGGTCGCCCGACACGAGGGGCGCCACCAGCTCGGCCCGCTGCTCGCTGTCGAGGCACCGGACGATCGGGACGAGGCCGCAGAGCAACGCCTCGAGGAAGGGCAGGTCGCGCGCCTGCCGGGCGGCCTCCTCGACGAGTACCGCGAGCTCCGCCGGGCCGAGGCCCTCCCCGCCGAGGTCGCTCGGGGCAGCCAGGCCCAGCAGGCCGGCGTCGGCGCACGCGGCCCAGCACCCGCGCAGGTCCTCTGGTCCCTTGTCGAGGACGTCGCGGACGACGGAGCGGACCTCGTCCGACACGTCCTCGCTCATCGACCCTCCACGACCAGAAACTATAACTTGTTCTAGTCTAGGGCTCCGCCATCTTGCCGCAACCGGAGGGACCGTCCGTGCTGGAGCTGGGAACCCGCCTCGCCGAGGCGGTGCGCGAGCAGGCAGCGGTGCCCGACGTCGAGATCCCCGAGGGGCGCTGGCTGGAGCTCCCCCGGCGAGGACGCACCTGGCTCACCGATCTGCCCGGTCCACTCGGCGCACCGTCCGTGGTTCTGCTGCACGCGGTCGGCTGCACGGGCATGCTCACCTGGTTCCCGAGCGTGCACGCCCTGGCCGAGCGCTACCGCGTCGTCGTCTTCGACCAGCGCTGGCACGGGCGCGGGATCATCTCCGAACGGTTCTCGGTGCACGACTGCGCTGACGACGTCGCCGCCGTGATCACCGAGCTCGGGCTGGAGGACCCGGTCGTCGCCGGCTACTCGATGGGGTCGATCGTGGCGCAGCGGACGTGGCGCCAGCACCCTGGGCTCGTCGGTGGACTCGTGCTCGCGGCCACCACCGACCACTTCCGTACGACGGGCTCGGAGATGCTCTTCCACGCGGCCATGGAGGCCGGCATGGGTGTCACCAGCGCACTGTCCCGCTCCCGCGCCGTACGACGGGCCAGCCGGGCGGGCGCGCAGGCACTGCAGGTCGGCCCGACCACCACCGGCCAGTGGGCGCTGGACGAGTGGCGCAGCACCAGCCCGTGGGCCGTAGGCCAGGCGGTCGCGTCGATCGGCCGGCACAACTCCAAGGCGTGGCTGGGCCGCGTCGACGTGCCGACGGCGGTGGTCGTCACGACGCGTGACCACGTGATCCCTCCGGAGCGCCAACGCCGTGTGGCCGCGCGGATTCCGGGCGCCACCGTCCACGAGGCCGACTGCGGGCACGCCGGCTGCGTGATGGAGGCGGACGCGTTCGTGCCGGTGCTGTGCGAGGCCGTCGACGTCACCCGGGCGCGCGTCCGCGACCTGCGCCGACGCGCCTGACCGGGCCGGTCAGGCGGTTGCTGCCTGGTGCAGCGCGTCGAGCTCCACCGGGTACTGCGCGACGAGCTCGTCGGGCGCCGGGACGAGCTCGCGACAGGCGATCGCGCCGACGTGCAGCCTGCCGTCGCTCGACATCACGGTGATGTTCAGCCCGGCGCCGTGGAAGACCGGCCCCAGCGGATAGAGCCCGTCGATCCGAGCGCCCATGAAGTAGAGCGGCACCGGTGGGCCGGGCACGTTGGAGATCTCCAGGTTGTGGATCACCGGCCCCTTCTCGGCCAGCCGCAGCGAGGAGACCATCCGCGCCGCCAGCCCGAAGGTGCGCGGCGCGGCGAACTCAGCCCAGTCCTGCAGGGTGTCCGCCGGGATGGCGTTGTGGTGCTCCTTGGCGTGGGCGTTGGCTCGCGAGACCTCGGCCAGCCGTTCGAGCGGGTCCTCGAAGTCGGTCCCCAGGCGGGAGAAGATCGTCGAGACCTTGTTGCTGCCGCGGGTCCGCGCGGAGTTGTCGCGCACCGAGACCGGCACCGACGCCAGCAGCGACGTGGTGGGCAGCTCGCCGCGCTCGTCGAGGTAGCGGCGCAGGGCACCGCCGCTGAGCGCGATCACCACGTCGTTGACCGTGGCCCCGGCCACCGCGCGCTTGACCTCCTTGACCCGCTCCAGTGAGAGGTCCTGGAACGCCAGTGACCGGTGACCGGTGATCGTGCCGTTGAAGGACGTGCGCGGGGCGGTCAGCGGCGCCGCCATCGCGGTGCCGCGGCTGGCGCGCTCGACGGTCCGGGTCAGAGCCCCGACCGTCGGGACCATGAGCTTCGCCAGGACAAGGGGCTTGGCGAGGTTGTGCACCACTCCGCGGGCGAGCAGCTCCCCGTCACTGGGCACGCGGGGCGCCGCGTCCTCCGGCGGGTCCTGCAGCGGCGGCGCGTCCGCCTCGAGGCTGCACAGGTAGGAGATCGCGTTGGCACCCGATACGCCGTCGACGGTCGCGTGGTGCATCTTGGTGAAGACCGCGACCTGCCCCGACGCGAGCCCCTCGATCACGAAGAACTCCCACAGCGGCCGCGACCGGTCCAGCGGGATGCCGGCGATGTGGCCGCACAGCTCGGCGAGCTCACGATCCCCACCCGGGGCGGGTAGCGCCATCCGGTGCAGGTGACGGTCGACGTCGAAGTCCTCGTCGCGCACCCACACCGGGTGGTCGATCCCGAGCGGCACCTGCTTGAGCCTGCGGTTGAACATCGGGACTTCGCGGACGCGCTCCTCCAGGCTGTGCTTGAAGGAGTCGAAGTCGTAGCCCCCGGGGACGGTCTCGGGATCGAGGAGGATCAGGCCGCAGACGTGCAGCAGCTGCGACGACGTCTCCAGGTAGAGGAAGCTCGCGTCGAGCCCGCTGAGTCGCTGCATGGGGAGCATCCTAGGAGCGAACTGGAACACGTTCTAGTTCTGGGAGAGTCGCGCTGCTCACACCGCGGCGTACGGCGAGCCCCGGCGCGCGGAGGTCATGCGCCCTCGTCGCCCTGGCGACCGGAACGTACGACGTTGCGCGTGACGTCGTACGAGATGGTCGTCACCGCGACCGGAACGTATGACGTCCCACGCCCCCGAGCGCGCAGCACCGAGCCGCCCACCCGCACAGGTGGACGGCTCGGTGACCGACCAGAGGACCGCTCGTGCGGACCGGCGTCAGCCGGGCCGGACGGCGCCGGAGTACGGCATGTAGTGCAGGTCGTGCTTGAGGATGCCCTCGCCGGGGTTCAGGGCGCTGACGACCTGCCCGCCACCGACGTAGATACCGACGTGGCTGACCGGGCTGTAGTAGAACACCAGGTCGCCCGGCTGCAGGGCGTCGATCGAGACCGGGGTCCCGGAGCCCATCTGCGCCGAGCTCGAGTGCGGCAGCGAGACGCCGGCCGCGGCGTAGGCGTAGGACGTGAGGCCGGAGCAGTCGAAGGCGTCCGGGCCGGTGGCGGCGTGCTGGTAGCGGTCGCCGACCTGGGCGAGCGCGGTCTCGATCGCCACACCCGCGGCGCCGCCCGGCATCGGCAGGTTCCGCGGGGGCTGGATCGCGCGCCCCGCGACGGCGGTGACGACGACGGCTTGCTCGGCGGCCGAGAGACGGGCGAAGTCGGCCTGGTAGGCGGCCACCTGCTTCTGGACCTCGGCCTGCTGCGCCTCGAGCTGCTCGAGGCCGGCCGTGGCGACCGCTGCTGCCTCGTCCGCGGCGGCCTGGGCCTGCTCCGCGGCGTCCTGGGCTGCGGCGACCTCGGAGACGACGGCGTTGGTGTG
>DASSLA010000042.1:0-26904 GCA_035689885.1 Marmoricola sp.
GCGGCCACCATCGTCTTGAACAGGCTGACGCTGGTGCTGTCGCCGAGGTGCAGGTCGGCCGGATCCGCTCCCACGAGCGGCCCGATCCGCCGCGCGACTCGGGCGGAGAGCTCCATCCAGCGTGCGTCGTTCCACGACCGGATCAGCCCGGCGCCCCATTCGCGGGTGACCACGTCGTCGAGTCGGGCACGCACCCCGGACACCAGCGGGCCCAGGGAGTTGCCGTCGAGGTAGACGACCCCGGCGGGGAGCTCGAAGGCCGCCCCGCCGAGCGGTCTCATCGCGAGCTCCGGGGCAGCTCGAAGAGCCGGTCCCGAGCCCGGGTGACCAGTGCCTGGAAGGTGTCGGCGTCCACGTCGTTCTCTCCTGCCGGGGTGAAGTTGACCTGGGCGACGTAGTTGCCGACCCGAGCCACGCCCATCCAGAAGCCCACCGTGCGGTCCTCCGAGATCTCGCTGTCGAGGCGCCAGATCGCCCACTGCGAGCCGCGGTAGCCGCGTTGCTCGATCACCTCCTGGCTCACCTCCGCACCGAGGTCGCGTCGCTCGCAGGAGGCCATCCGGTCGGTGATCTGCCGGACCAGCGCCCGCGCGCGCCGCTCGGTGGGGAAACGTGCGTACGTCTGGGTGATGCCGAACCGGCTGGGCAGGTCGGCCTGCGGGATCAGGAAGGTCCGGGTCAGCGGGCGCGGGGCGCCGGCCTTGCCGAAGCTGGTCTTGTCGCAGGTCGTCGCGGCCACGTTGTTGCGACCCGACACCGGGTCGGTGCCCACCCACGGCTTGTTGATCTGGCCGATCACGGGGAGGTCGGCCACCGCGAGCGTGCCGGGGGTCTCCCCGGACAGCGGTGGCAGCACCGGCGCGGTCCGGGTGAACAACGGGCACTCGCCCGCCTCGGCGCTCATGCACACGCCGCGGACCGCCCGGGAGAGGCCCTCCACGGTGTCCCGGATCCGCGGCGGTGAGCCGTCCAGCGTCTCGATCACGGTCGAGACCGTCAGCGAGCCCGTTTGCGCGACCCCGACGACGTAGGTGCGTCGTACCTTGTTGGGGATGCGCAGCTTGAGCACCTGGGCCTGCTCACCCAGGCCGCTCAGCCGGTAGGCGCTGAGCAGCTGCAGCCGTGCCTCGGTGCAACCGGCGAACCAGCCCACGGTGGTGGCGTAGGCGCGCCGGGCGGCGGTGACCGACCGGGAGATCTCCACCGTCTGTACGGCGTTGCGGCGTGGCCTCGTCTCGGTGGCGAACTTGCGCACCATCGTGCCGGCGCCGTTGGTGTCGGCGAACCGGGTCACCTGGCACACCGAGTTGATGCCGGAGCCCGCGGTGTTGTCGGTCGTGGAGAGCTGGCGCCACCGCTGCTTCGGAGTGAGTACGCCGAGCTGCTCGGCGTCGAGGAGCATCGCCTCCGAGGCGCTGGGCGGGCCCTGCGGAGCGCGGTCCCGTGCCTGGGCGACAGCCTCCGGGTCGTCGCTGACCACGAACATGCCGCCGAGCAGGGTCACCACGGCCAGCAGGGCCACTCCGCTCACGGCGTGCAGCCGGCGGCGGCGGGCCCCGGAGCGGTGGACCTGGAACGGACGGGGGAGCGCAGCGGCCTCGGCGATCGGGGCCAGGCCCTCCAGCGCCTCCTTGACCTCGCCCTCGGCCCCGGACCGGGCCCGGAACGCCCGCTCCGCCTCGGCGAGCAGGTCCTCCGCCCGCGTCGTGCTCACTCCGAGCTCGCGGGCGACCTGCTCGACGGAGAACCCGGCGAGGTGGGCCAGCAGCAGCGCCTTGCGCTGCTGGTCGGAGAGGTGGTGCAGCGCGTCGTGGATGGTCTTCTGCTCCGCGGTCAGGCCACGCTCGCGGTGCCAGATGCGGCCCACGTGGCGGCGCTGGGCCATGGCCCAGGCCCGCGGGCGCACCCACTCCTCCGGGTCGGGCAGGCGTGAGACCTTGCGCCAGTGGTGCCTGGCCGCGACGTACGCGTCGGCCACAGCGCTGCGGGCAGCGGCGAGGTCACCGGTCAGCGCGTAGGCCTCGAGGACCAGACGGCGACGGCTGGCGAGGTAGAAGGCGTCGAATTCCGGGCGTGACTCAGTGACGGGCGACACGGGCGAGTGGGGCATGACAGACCGAGGCTACCCGCGTGCCTGACACGTTGCGGCGGCCCACTGGGCGAGGATGGTCCGGCGATGACTGATCTGCTGTCCCTCGGCGAGCGACTCGCCGGACGCGTCACCGGCCGGCCCGCCCCCCCGGTCGAGGCACGACCCCTGCCGCTCGGGGCGCTGATGGCCTCGCTCGGTGCGGCCGTCGGCACAATGCTCGTGTCGATGGCCGTGGCGGTCGTCGGCTGGTTCCTCGCCGACGGCGGAGCCCACGGCGAGACGACCGACGCGCTGCGCGTCGGCGCGACGGGATGGCTGGTCGGGCACGGGTCCGGCCTCACCGTGTCGGGGACCCCGATGTCGGTCGTGCCGCTGGGCGTCACCGCGCTGCTGGTCCTGGTGGTCTACCGGTTCGCCCGCTGGGCGGGGGCGACCTCGGAGCTGCCCGAGGACGACCGCGCGCTCGGACTGGCCGCTGTCGCGCACACCGGGAGCTACGTGGTCATCGCCGTGGTCACCTGCGTGCTCGTCGGCGGTGGGTCGGCCGCTCCGGGCCTCGGCCGCACCCTCCTCGCGACCATGCTCCTGTCCGGCGTGGCCGGAACCCTCGGGCTGGCGGCCGGCTGCGGCCGGCTCCGCGGATGGGTCGAGCTGGTTCCGCCGTGGATCCGGGCGATCTGCTTCGGTGCCGCGGCCATCACGCTGGTGATGCTGGCCGCGGCCTCGCTGATCGTCGCCACCTCCATGGTGCTGGGCCTCAACGAGGCCGCCGGGCTGATGTCGCAGCTCGGCCTCGGGACTGGTGACACCGTGACCTACGCCCTGGTGGCGCTTGCCGTCGTTCCCAACGCGGTGGTGCTCGGCGCCGCCTACCTGCTCGGCCCGGGATTCGCCGTCGGCACCGGCACCGTCGTCTCGCCCACCGTGGTCAGCATCGGCGCGGTCCCCGCGTTCCCACTGCTCGCCGCCCTGCCCGACGACGGCGCCACTCATCCCTGGCTCGCCGGCGTCATGGGCGTGCCGGTGCTCGCGGCGATCGTGGGCGCCGCCCTCGCGCAGCGGCACTATGCCGTCACCGCCTGGGACTCCGCCGCCCTGCGTGGTTTCGGCTCCGGCCTCGGGGGCGCCGTGCTGGTGACGGCGGTCGTCGCCATCGCCGGTGGCCCGATGGGCACCGGACGGATGGCCGACATCGGCGCACCGCTGGGCGAGGTGCTCGTGGCCGCGGTGATGGCGATGTGCACCGGCGGTCTGGTCGCCGGGCTGGTCACCGCCTGGTGGCAGCGCCGCCGCGCCGCAGCCGCTCGGTAGCCTGTGGCTCGTGCCCCCGCCCACCCGCCTCGTCGTCCTCGTATCCGGCGCCGGCACCAACCTCCAGGCGCTGCTCGACGCGTGCGCCGACCCGGTGTACGGCGCGGAGGTGGTCGCCGTGGGTGCCGACCGTGACGGCATCGAGGGCCTGCAACGGGCCGAGCGGGCCCAGGTGCCCACCTTCGTGCACCGGCTGCGCGACCACGACTCCCGCGCCGAGTGGGACGCCTGCCTGGCCGAGACCCTGGCCGGCTACGAGCCCGACCTCGTGGTGCTGGCCGGCTTCATGAAGCTGGTCGGGCCGGCGATGCTGCAGCGCTTCCCGGGCCGGATGGTGAACACGCATCCTGCGCTGTGCCCGTCGTTCCCGGGCACCTCCGGCCCGGCGGACGCCCTCGCCTACGGTGTGAAGGTCACCGGCGCGACGCTGTTCGTGGTCGACGAGGGGGTCGACACCGGCCCGATCATCGCCCAGACCGTGGTGCCGGTCGAGGACGACGACGACGTCGAGTCGCTGCACGACCGCATCAAGGTCGCCGAGCGGGCCATGCTCGTCGACACGGTGGGCCGGATGGCCCGCGAAGGCTTCACCATCATCGACAGGAAGGTGCGGATCGGCGCATGACGACGCACAGCACGGCCCACTCAGAGCCGGCCCACTCAGAGCCGGCCCACGACCGGGTGCCGCTGCGGCGGGCCCTGGTCTCGGTCTACGACAAGACCGGCCTGGAGGAGCTCGTCCGCGGGCTCCACGCCGCGGGCGTCGAGCTGGTCTCCACGGGCGGCTCCGCCCGGTTGATCGCCGACGCCGGCCTGCCGGTGACCAAGGTGGAGGAGCTCACCGGCTTCCCCGAGTGCCTCGACGGCCGGGTCAAGACGCTGCACCCGCGGGTGCACGCCGGCATCCTCGCCGACCGCCGGCTGCCCACCCACGTCGCCGAGCTCGAGGAGCTGGGCATCGAGGCGTTCGACCTGGTGGTCTCCAACCTCTACCCGTTCACCCAGACGGTCACCTCCGGCGCCACGCCCGACGAGTGCGTGGAGCAGATCGACATCGGCGGACCGTCGATGGTGCGCGCCGCGGCGAAGAACCACCCCTCCGTCGCGATCGTCACCTCGCCCGAGCGCTACGCCGACGTGCTCGAGGCCGCCCGCTCCGGCGGGTTCACCCTCGAGCAGCGCCAGGCGCTGGCGGCGGAGGCGTTCACCCACACCGCGACGTACGACGTGCACGTGGCCAGCTGGATGAGCTCGGTGCTGACCGACACCTCCGGCGGCTCCGGCTTCCCGGCCTGGATCGGCGCCACCTGGGACCGCGGCTCGCAGCTGCGATACGGCGAGAACCCGCACCAGCCGGCCGCGCTCTACCTGAGCGGGTTCGGCACCGGCCTGGCCCAGGCGCGCCAGCTGCACGGCAAGGACATGTCCTACAACAACTACGTCGACGCCGACGCCGCCTGGCGCGCGGCACACGACTTCGACGAGCCCGCCGTCGCGATCATCAAGCACGCCAACCCGTGCGGCATCGCGGTCGGCGCCGACGTCGCCGAGGCGCACCGCAAGGCGCACGAGTGCGACCCGGTCTCCGCGTTCGGCGGTGTGATCGCCGTGAACCGGCCGGTGTCGGTGGAGATGGCCCGTCAGGTGGCCGAGGTGTTCACCGAGGTCGTCGTCGCCCCCGGCTACGACGAGGGCGCGGTCGAGGTGCTGCAGGGCAAGAAGAACGTGCGCATCCTCGAGTGCGAGGCGCCGCGCCGGGGCGGGGTGGAGACCCGGCCGATCTCCGGGGGCCTGCTGATGCAGGTCCGCGACGGCATCGACGCCGAGGGCGACGACCCGGCGTCCTGGACGCTGGCGACCGGCGAGGCGGCCTCCGAGGAGGTGCTGGCCGACCTCGCCTTCGCGTGGAAGGCGTGCCGCTCGGCGAAGTCCAACGCCATCCTGCTGGCCTCCGGCGGCGCCTCGGTCGGCATCGGCATGGGCCAGGTCAACCGGGTCGACTCCTGCCGGCTCGCCGTCTCCCGCGCCGGCGACCGGGCCAGCGGCTCGGTGGCCGCCTCCGACGCGTTCTTCCCGTTCGAGGACGGTCCGCAGATCCTGATCGACGCCGGCGTACGCGCGATCGTGCAGCCGGGCGGCTCGGTGCGCGACGAGCTCACCGTCGAGGCGGCGAAGCAGGCGGGCGTGACGATGTACTTCACCGGCACCCGCCACTTCGCGCACTGAGGCCAACGGGCCGAGAGCTGCGCACTGAGAGGATGACGCCCGTGACTGTACAGAAGCTGGACGGCACCGCGACCGCCAAGGCGATCAAGGGCGAGCTCGCCGAGCGCGTCGCCAAGCTCCGCGAGCGGGGCGTGGTCCCGGGCCTCGGCACCGTCCTGGTCGGAAGCGACCCGGGGTCGACGTGGTATGTGAACGGCAAGCACAAGGACTGCGCCGAGGTCGGCATCGAGTCGCTGCGCGAGGACCTCCCGGAGACCGCGAGCCAGGACGACATCCTTGGCGCCGTACGACGCCTCAACGACAACCCGGCGTGCACCGGCTACATCGTCCAGCTGCCCCTGCCCAAGGGGATCGACGAGAACGCCGTGCTCGGCGAGATCGACCCGGCCAAGGACGCCGACGGGCTGCACCCGACCAACCTCGGCTGGCTGGTGCTGGGCAAGCCGGCACCGCTGCCGTGCACGCCGTTCGGGATCGTCGAGCTGCTGCGCCGCCACGGGGTGGAGATCAACGGCGCCGACGTGACCGTGATCGGTCGCGGGGTGACCGTCGGCCGGCCGCTCGGCCTGCTGCTCACCCGCCGGTCCGAGAACGCCACCGTGACGCTGTGCCACACCGGCACCCGCGACCTGGCCGCGCACGTGCGCGGCGCCGACATCGTGGTCGCGGCCGCCGGTGTCCCCGGCATCATCACCGGCGACATGGTCAAGCCCGGCGCGGCCGTCCTCGACGTGGGTGTCTCGCGGGTCGACGGCAAGATCGCGGGTGACGTGGACCCCTCGGTCTGGGACGTCGCCGGCTGGGTCTCGCCCAACCCGGGCGGCGTCGGGCCGATGACGCGCGCGATGCTGCTGTCCAACGTGGTGGCGAGCGCGGAGGCCGGAGCCGCCGAGCCGGACCTCGGGTGAGCTCGATGGTGATGCCCACCGAGGAGCCCCAGCGGGTCCCGCCACGCCGGATGCCCTCCACCGTGGGCGGATCGATCTACCTGCTGGTCGTCGCGGCCACCGCGGGAGGCCTGGCGATCGTGGCGTTCGGCCCGTGGCGCCGCGGCATCACCGTGATCGGCGTCGCGCTGCTCGTCGCCGCACTGGGCCGGGCGGTCCTCGGAGACCACGATGCCGGCATGCTGCGCGTACGCCGCAACCGCTGGATCGACGTACTCATGCTCGTCGGGGTGGGCAGCGCCATGATCGTGCTCGCCGCCGTGATCCCGGACCAGCCCGGGGCCTGAGGGCTCAGATCCTCAACTGACCACACGAAACTGCCACTTCGCCCACGTTGCAACGTGGGGGAAGTGGCAGTTTCACACGTTAACCAGTGAAACTTCTCAGATCAGCCCGAGCTGCTTCACCGCGTCGCGCTCCTCGCCGAGCTCGGCGACCGAGGCGTCGATGCGGCTGCGGGAGAAGTCGTTGATGTCCAGGTCCTGCACGATCGTCCAGTCGCCGTTGGCGGTGGTGACCGGGAAGGACGAGATCAGGCCCTCGGGGACGCCGTAGCTGCCGTCGGAGACCACGGCCATCGACACCCAGTCGCCCTGGGCCGAGCCGGTCAGCCAGTCGCGGGCGGCGTCGATGGTGGCCGAGGCGGCCGAGGCCGCGGAGGAGGAGCCCCGTGCCTCGATGATCGCGGCGCCGCGCTTGGCCACGGTCGGGATGAAGTCGTTCTCCAGCCAGTCCTGGTCGTTGACGACCTCGGCGGCGTTCTTGCCGGCGATCTCGGAGTGGAAGATGTCGGGGTACTGGGTGGCGGAGTGGTTGCCCCAGATCGACATCCGCTTGATGTCGGTGACGCGGGCGCCGGTCTTCGCCGCCAGCTGCGAGATGGCCCGGTTGTGGTCGAGCCGGGTGAGCGCGGAGAAGCGCTCCTTCGGGATGTCCGGCGCGTTGCTCATCGCGATCAGAGCGTTGGTGTTGGCCGGGTTGCCGGTGACGCCGATGCGGACGTCGTCGGCGGCGACCTCGTTGAGCGCCTTGCCCTGGGCGGTGAAGATGGCGCCGTTGGCCTCGAGCAGGTCACCGCGCTCCATGCCCGGTCCGCGCGGCCGGGCGCCGACCAGCAGGGCGAGGTTGACGCCGTCGAAGATCTTGTCGGCGTCGGCGCCGATCTCGACGTTCTCCAGGGTCGGGAACGCGCAGTCGTCGAGCTCCATCACCACGCCCTCGAGGGCCTTCAGTGCCGGCTCGATCTCCAGCAGCCGGAGCTCGATCGGCCGGTCCGGGCCGAGCAGCGCGCCGCTGGCGAGGCGGAACAGCAGGCTGTAGCCGATCTGGCCGGCGGCTCCGGTGACGGCCACCTTCAGGGGTGCGGACTCAGGGCTCACGACGACTCCTGTTGAGGATGCGGATGATCGGGAACTGACGCTAGCAGCGTCGGTTGTGCCGGTGTCAGCCGCCTGAGAGGCTGGCCGGTGACCGTCTTCAGGGACGGCTGCGATATCTTGACGTGAAGATAAATCGCCGCATCCGTTCCGGTCCCAGAGCCGACCCCCGAGCGCCCCAGGAGTTCCACGTGGCCGAGTCGAAGATCATCTACACCATCACCGACGAGGCGCCCGCGCTGGCGACGTACTCGTTCCTGCCGGTCATCGAGGCGTACGCCGGCAAGGCCGGTGTCGCGGTCGAGACGAGGGACATCTCCCTGGGCGGGCGCATCCTCGCGGCCTTCGCCGACCGGCTGCCCGAGGACCAGCGCGTCCCCGACGCCCTGGCCGAGCTCGGCGAGCTGGCCAAGCGCCCCGAGGCCAACATCATCAAGCTGCCCAACATCAGCGCCTCGATCCCGCAGCTCAAGGCGGCGATCGCCGAGCTGCAGGAGCAGGGCTACGCCCTCCCCGACTACCCCGACAACCCGCAGGCCGACGACGCCCGCGACATCCGCGCCCGCTACGACAAGGTCAAGGGCAGCGCGGTCAATCCGGTGCTGCGCGAGGGCAACTCCGACCGCCGCGCACCGGAGTCGGTGAAGAGCTACGCCCGAAAGCACCCCCACTCGATGGGGGAGTGGAGCAGCGACTCGCGCACCAACGTGGCGCACATGACCGAGGGTGACTTCCGGTCCAACGAGAAGTCCGTGGTGATCGAGAAGGACGGCTCGCTGCGCATCGAGCTGGTGACCGACGAGGGCACCGAGGTGCTGCGCGAGTCCGTCCAGGTGCTCGCCGGCGAGGTCGTGGACGGCACCTTCATGAGCGCGAGGAAGCTGGAGGCCTTCCTGCGCGAGCAGGTCGAGCGCGCCAAGTCCGAGGGCGTGCTGTTCTCGGTGCACCTGAAGGCGACGATGATGAAGGTCTCCGACCCGATCATCTTCGGCCACGCGGTCCGGGCGTTCTTCCCGCACCTGTTCGCCGAGCACGGCGAGCTGCTGCAGGAGGCCGGGCTCGACCCGAGCAACGGCCTGGGCGGCATCCTGTCCGGCGCCGCGAAGCTCGACTCCGACAAGGCGCAGGCCATCGAGTCCGCGGTGAAGCAGGGGCTCGCCGACGGACCGGAGCTGGCGATGGTCGACTCCGACCGCGGCATCACCAACCTGCACGTGCCCAGCGACGTGATCGTGGACGCCAGCATGCCGGCGATGATCCGCACCTCGGGCCACATGTGGGGTCCTGACGGCGAGGAGGCCGACACCCTTGCGGTGCTGCCCGACTCCTCGTACGCCGGCATCTACCAGGCCGTCATCGACGACTGCCGCGCCAACGGGGCGTTCGACCCCGCCACGATGGGCTCGGTGCCCAACGTGGGGCTGATGGCCCAGGCGGCCGAGGAGTACGGCAGCCACGACAAGACCTTCGAGATCCCGAAGGCCGGCACCGTCCGCGTGGTCGACGAGGACGGCAACGTGCTGATCGAGCACGAGGTGGAGCCCGGGGACATCTGGCGCGCCTGCCAGACCAAGGACGTGCCCATCCGTGACTGGGTCAAGCTCGCCGTGACGCGGGCGCGCGCCTCCGGTGCCCCCGCGGTGTTCTGGCTCGACGAGACCCGCGCCCACGACCGCAACCTGATCGCCAAGGTCAGCGAGTACCTCCCCGAGCACGACACGTCGGGGCTGGACATCGAGATCATGGCGCCGGTCGACGCGATCACGTTCTCCGTCGACCGGATTCGCCGCGGCGAGGACACCATCTCGGTCACCGGCAACGTGCTCCGCGACTACCTCACCGACCTGTTCCCGATCCTCGAGCTCGGCACCAGCGCCAAGATGCTCTCGGTGGTGCCGCTCATCAACGGCGGCGGGCTGTTCGAGACCGGTGCCGGTGGGTCGGCGCCCAAGCACGTGCAGCAGCTGGTCAAGGAGAACTACCTGCGCTGGGACAGCCTCGGCGAGTTCCTGGCGCTCGCGGAGAGCCTGAGCAAGTTCGCGGAGGACGGCAACGTCCGGGCGCGCATCCTCGGCGAGGCCCTCGACCGGGCGACCGGCCGGCTGCTCGACGAGAACAAGTCGCCCCAGCGCAAGCTGGGCACGATCGACAACCGCGGCAGCCACTTCTACATCGCGCTGTTCTGGGCCGAGGAGCTGGCGCAGCAGACCGAGGATCCCGACCTCGCGGCCGACTTCGCCGACCTGGCCCGGACGCTGCGGGAGGAAGAGCAGACGATCAACGACGAGATGCTCGCGGTGCAGGGGTCCCCGGCCGACATCGGTGGCTACTACCGGCCCGACCGGGAGAAGGTCACCGCGGTGATGCGGCCCTCGAAGACGTTCAACGACGCGCTGGCCCCGCTGGCCTGACTGAACGGTCTGACCTGCCGGCGCCACGTCGCTGAGACGAAGCCCACGTGGGTGATTCGCCGCAGCGGGAATCACAGCAGGGCAGTGGTGTTCGCACAGGGGTGAGCACCAGCACCGAGACGATCACCGCACCGAGCACTCGCTCGGACGCGGCCGGGCCCGCCGAGGCGACCCGGCCGGAGCCGCTGCGGCTCACGCTGGCGCTGCTCGCCCTCGCCATGGGTGGCTTTGCGATCGGCACCACCGAGTTCGTCTCGATGGGTCTGCTGCCCCAGTTGGCCGCCGGCGTCGGGGTCTCCATCCCGACGGCCGGCCACCTCATCTCGGCGTACGCCGTGGGCGTGGTCGTGGGAGCGCCGCTGATCGCCGTGCTCGGGGCCCGGCTGCCCCGGCGCGAGCTGCTGGTCGGGCTGATGGCGGTGTTCCTGGCGGGCAACGCCGCGAGTGCCCTGGCCGTGGACTTCGGCACCCTCACCGCCTCGCGCTTCCTGGCCGGGCTGCCGCACGGCGCCTACTTCGGAGTGGCCTCGCTGGTCGCCGCCGACATGGTGGCGCCCGCGCGCCGCGGTCGGGCCGTCAGCAAGGTGATGCTCGGGCTCGCCGTGGCCAACGTCGTCGGCGTCCCGGCGGCGACCTGGCTGGGCCAGCTGGCCGGCTGGCGCTCGGCGTACTGGCTGGTGAGCGCGCTGGCGGCGCTGACCGCCGTGCTCGTGCTCTGGCTGGTGCCGCACGTGCGGGCCAACCGAGCCGCGAGCGGACGCGGCGAGCTGGCTGCCCTCAAGGACCCGCAGGTGCTGCTCACCCTGGGCGCCGGGGCGATCGGGTTCGGCGGCATGTTCGCGATGTACACCTTCATCGCGCCGACCGTCACCGAGGTCGCCGGGCTGGGCGAGGGCCGGGTGCCGCTCTACCTGCTGGCCTTCGGCCTGGGAATGGTCCTCGGCACCGGCCTGGGCGGGCGGCTGGCCGACTGGTCGGTGTTCCGCTCGATGCTGCTGGGCTCGCTCGCGATGGGGCTCTCGCTGGTGGCGTTCAGCTGGACGGCGCAGTGGTTCCTGCCCGGACTGCTCACCGCGTTCGTGACCAGCGTGACCAGCTCGGTGCTCGTGGTCGGCCTGCAGATGCGGCTGATGCAGGTCGCCGGCAACGCCCAGACGATCGGCGCCGCGATGAACCACGCCTCGCTCAACATCGCCAACGCCCTCGGCGCGTGGCTCGGGGGAGTGGTGGTCGCGGCCGGCTTCGGCTACACCGCGCCGAGCTGGGTGGGTGCGGGGCTGGCACTCGCCGGGCTGCTCGTGCTGATCGCCTCGGCCAACCTGCACCGGCGTACCCGCTGACGCCTCACCAGCTGGGACCTCACCAGTCGTGGCGGTCGCGGTCCCCGGCCAGCTGGTCGTAGACCACGGCGTCGACCCAGGTGCCGTCGGAGAGCAGCAGGCTGCTGCGCTCCCGGCCGCTGCGCATGAAGCCGGCGCGCTCGAGCACGCGGTGGGAGGCGTGGTTGCCGACTGCCGCCATCGCGGTGACGCGGTGCAGCCCCAGGCCGCCGTCCTCGACCGGGACGAAGCAGTGCCGCACCACCATCCGGGCCGCCTCCGTGGTCCAGCCGCGACGCCGGGCCCGCGGGTGCGCCCAGTAGCCCAGCTCTGCGGCGGGGTTCCCCGGGTGGAAGTCGAACAGCGAGACCTGGCCCAGGTAGGCGTCGGTCTCGGGGTCTGCGACCGCCCAGTCCACGGCACGACCGGCGGCCGCCGCCTCCGCACGGGTCAGCAGGTAGTCCCGCGTGCTCTCCAGGGTGTGCGGCGCGGACTCGCGGGGGCTCTGCAGCCAGTGCTGCACCTCCCAGTCCGAGCGGGTCTCCACGATCCGCTCGAGGTCTCCCTCGTGCATCGCCCGCAGCGTCACGCGCGAGCCGTGCAGGGTGGGGGCCTCCAGCCACGGTGAGCGCGGCTCCATCAGCTCGCCGCGGCGCAGGGTGCCGGCCCAGGCGTCGCTGAACCCGTCCCGGGTGGGCAGCCAGTCGCGCAGGGTGCCCTCGAAGGTGAAGCCCAGCCGCCAGGCGAGCCGGCGCGAGGCCCAGTTGCCGCGGCGGGCCAGCCACACCATCGACTGCACGTCGCGCTCCTCGAAGCCCCACCTGACCAGCTGGCGCAGCGCGTCCTCGATGATGCCCTTGCCACGCGCCCAGGGGTGCGCCCCGAAGGCGACCTCGGCGCGGCCGTCGCCGAGGTTGCGCAGCGAGATCGTGCCGGCGAAGCGGCGCGCACCGTCCCTGTCGCGGTCGTGTGCCTCGACCACGAACCCCCACTCGCGGTCGGTCTCCCAGCCGCTGGGGATGATGTGGCGCAGGTAGGTGCGGGCGTCCTCGGGCGTGTACGGCACCGGAGCGGTCGTCCACCGCTGGCTGACCGGATCGAGGCACTGCTCGACCGAGCCCGGGATGTCGTCGTCCTCGGGCGCGCGGAGGGTCACGCCCCTGTCGGTCAGGGTGGGGATGGTGGCCATGAGGAGGACCCTAGTTCGGACATTTCGGACACGCAGGCCATTCCCGAAGAACCGTCTCGCGATCGCCTACGGGTAGGTCATGCCCATCTTCTCGCGAACCTCCGCGAGCGTCGCGTCGGCGATCTCGTTGGCCCGGGCGTTGCCCTCGGCGAGGATCTTGTCGACGATCGTGGGGTCGGACTCGAGCTCGGCGCGGCGCTGCCGCAGCGGGGCGAAGTAGGTGTTCACCGCCTCGGTGACGCGCTTCTTCAGGCCGCCGCCACCGCCGTCGCCGATCTCCTCGGCGATCACGGCCGGGTCGCGGCCCTCGCACATCGCCGCCACCTTGAGCAGGTTGGAGACCTCGGGGCGGTTCACCGGGTCGTAGGTGATGTGCCGGTCGCTGTCGGTCTTGGCGCCCTTGAGCTTCTTCGCGGTCTCGTCGGCGCTCATCCGCAGCTCGATCACGTTGCCCTTGGACTTGCTCATCTTGGTGCCGTCGGTGCCCAGCACGTGGGCGCCCTCGGAGAGCAAGGCGCCGGGCTCGGGGAAGGTGGCGCCGTACCGGTCGTTGAACCGCCTGGCCACCACCCGGGTCTGCTCGATGTGGGGCAGCTGGTCCTTGCCCACCGGCACCACGTTGGCCTTGCAGAACAGGATGTCCGCGGCCTGGTGCACCGGGTAGGTGAGCATCAGCCCGCTGATCGAGGTGATGCCGGCGCTCGCGGCTTCGTCCTTGACGGTCGGGTTGCGCTGCAGCTCCGCGACGGTGACCAGGCTGAGGAAGGGCAGCAGCAGCTGGTTGAGGGCGGGTACGGCGGAGTGCGTGAAGACCGTGGCGCGCTCGGGGTCCAGCCCGGCGGCCAGGTAGTCGAGCAGCAGGTTGCGCACGTTGCCGCGGATGTCACCGCCCACCTCGCGATCGGTGATCACCTGGTAGTCCGCGACGAGCTGGATGATCTCGATCCCGCTGGCCTGCAGCTTCAGGCGGTTCTGGATCGAGCCGAAGTAGTGGCCGATGTGCAGGGCGCCGGTCGGCCGGTCCCCGGTGAGCATCCGGAACTCGTCGGGGTGGGTGGCGATCCGGGCCTCGATGGCCGCGCTGCGCTCCTCGGCGGCCCGCAGCGTGCCGCTGGCAGGCCCGGTCAACTGCTGCTCCTCGTCACGGTGGAACGCTACAACGGGCGCTCGGAGCGTCCCCGTTAGGGTGTGGGCCGTGCCGACCATCGGAGTGAGCATTGCCGTGCCCGACCCGTGGGGAAAGGAGCTCCAGGACTACCGGATCGCCCTCGGTGACGACCTGGCCCGGCACATCCCCACCCATGTCACGTTGCTGCCTCCCCATCAGGTGGCCGACGACGACATGGAGGGTGTCGTCGGCCACCTGGGGCGCGTCGCCGAGTCGACGGCGCCCTTCCGGATCCACCTGCGCGGAACGGGGACATTCCGGCCGGTCTCCCCGGTGGTCTTCGTGGGGGTTGTGAAGGGGATCAGCCAGTGCGAGCGGCTCGCCGCCGACCTTCGCGACGGGCAGCACTGGATCGAGCAGAAGAAGTTTCCCTACCACCCGCACGTGACGGTCGCCCACCACCTCCCGGAGGACCGGCTGGAGCAGGCCTTCGTCGAGCTGGAGCGGTACGACGCGAGGTTCGACGTGACCGAGATGTGGATGTACCTCCACGACGAGCACGCCGGCTGGCGGCCGAGCCGGTCGTTCCCGCTCAGCGGGTCGGCGTGAACATGGTGACGTAGTAGGACCGGGTGTAGCGCTTCGTCGTACCCGCCTTGCGGATCCCGCTGACGACCACCCTGAACGTGCCGCTCCTCGCCACGGCGTCGGGCATCTCCCACACGATGGTCGGCATCGCGTAGCCGGTCTTCACCGGCTGCTTCACCGTCCGCAGCAAGGTGCCGTTGCGATAGACGCGGACCGAGGCGTAGCGGAAGTTGATCCTCTTGTTGCCGGCGGAGAGCGACCAGCGGCCGCTGGGCTCCAGCGAGTTCGGGAACTGACCCCGCGTGGGCCACGAGACCCACGCGGGGTTCGGGCGGTAGTTGGAGCTGGGGCCGATGACGGTGATCGAGTTCGCGGTGTCGGTAGCCCCCGAACCCATGTAGGTGGTGAACGGGTTCATCAGCCAGCGACGGTGTCCCACCGCGGTGTTGGTCGACCCGGCGTCGCGCATGTACATCGAGACCAGCCCCGCCGAGGTGATCTCGGGGTAGCCCAGAGCCAGGTTGGAACGTGCGGCGTTCCGCGCGGCGGTGAGGCTGTAGCACCTCCACGAGCTGGTCGGGTAGTGGCTCAGCTTCTTGTTCGCCGACATCATCACCGCGGTCAGCTGCGAGCGCGCGTTGAGCGTCGAGCTGAACGAGACCGGCGCCAGACCGGCCAGCGAGCGCACGTAGTTGATGGCGCGCAGTGTCGTCGCCCGGGAGGTCGAGGACTGGCTGCCGCGTTCGCAGCGGGAGTCGTCACCGGTGTAGCCGGTGGGCGTGACGAGACCGCCGCCGTAGTTGCGCCAGTAGGCAGTGTTGACAGCCGTGCGGCTGTAGATGTTGACCGACCCCGCCCACCGCGCGGTCGTCTGCGGGTAGGAGACGGCAGTGGACACGCCGCCGGCGCGGACCTGGGACCTCTGGGCCGGCTCCTGGGTCGACTTCTGGGTCGTCGTCCGGGACGTGGATGCCTCGTCCTGCAGGGCAGGCGAGGCGGCAGCGGTGGTGGCCCCGATGACACCGCCGGTGACAAGCGCGAGTGCGGCTCCCCATGCCGCGATGCGAGTCGTGGTGATTCCCTCCATGGAAGGGAATCATATGTAACAAATGTCCGATTTGGAACGGTTTGGTCTGATCCCTGGTGTCGGGGCCCGGGCCGGCTCCCGACCCGCTCAGAAGCCCTTGCGCATCGCCACCCGCAGGTCCCTGTTCAGCTGGGAGATCACGTCGAGCGGGATCTCCTTGGGGCACGCCGCGGTGCACTCGCCGATGTTGGTGCAGCCGCCGAAGCCCTCGTGGTCGTGCTGGGCGACCATGTCGACCACCCGGCTGTACCGCTCGGCCTGGCCCTGGGGGAGCTCGCCGAGGTGGGTGATCTTGGCACCGAGGTACAGCGAGGCGGAGCCGTTGGGGCAGGCCGCGACGCAGGCTCCGCAGCCGATGCAGGTGGCCATGTCGAAGGCGCGGTCGGCGTTGTCCTTGGGGACCGGCGTCGCGTGGGCGTCCGGAGCGGCACCGGTGTTGACCGAGATGTAGCCGCCCTGCTGGATGATCCGGTCGAACGCGCCGCGGTCGACGCACAGGTCCTTGATCACCGGGAACGGGTCGGCGCGCCACGGCTCGATCGTGATCGTCTCGCCGTCCCTGAACGAGCGCATGTGCAGCTGGCAGGTGGTGGTCACCTCCGGCCCGTGCGCCTCGCCGTTGATCATCAGCCCGCACATGCCGCAGATGCCCTCGCGGCAGTCGGAGTCGAAGGCGATCGGCTCCTCGCCCTGCTCGTTGAGCTTCTCGTTGAGCACGTCGAGCATCTCGAGGAAGGACATGTCCTCGGAGACGTCCTCCAGCTCGTAGGTGTGCATCCGTCCGGCGGTCGCGCTGTCGGGCTGGCGCCAGATCTTGAGGGTGAGTCTCACTTGTAGCTCCGCTGCTTCATCTCGACGAACTCGTAGACCAGGTGTTCCTTGTGCAGGATGGGTTTCTCGCCCTCGCCCGCCCACTCCCAGGCCGCCACGTAGGCGTACTGGTCGTCGTGGCGGAGAGCCTCGCCGTCCTCGGTCTGCGACTCGGCGCGGAAGTGACCGCCGCACGACTCGCGCCGGTTGAGGGCGTCGATGCACATCAGCTCGCCCAGCTCGAAGAAGTCGGCGACCCGGCCGGCCCGCTCCAGGGACTGGTTCAGGCTCTCCGCGGAGCCGAGCACCTTGACGTTGCGCCAGAAGTCGTCGCGCAGGCCGCGGATCAGGTCGATCGCTTTCTTCAGCCCGTCCTCGGTGCGCTCCATCCCGCAGTACTCCCACATGATGTTGCCGAGCTCGCGGTGGTAGGAGTCGACGCTGCGGGTGCCGTTGGTGTTCATGAAGGCGTGGATGCGCTGCTTCACGGACTCCTGCGCCGCGACCACGTCTGGGTGGTCCTCGGGGATCTTGTCGAAGGGCCCCTCGGCCAGGTAGTCGCGGATCGTGTTCGGCAGCACGAAGTAGCCGTCGGCCAGGCCCTGCATCAGAGCGGACGCGCCGAGGCGGTTGGCGCCGTGGTCGGAGAAGTTGGCCTCGCCGGTCACGAACAGGCCTGGGATGGTCGACTGCAGGTCGTAGTCGACCCACAGGCCGCCCATCACGTAGTGCACCGCCGGGTAGATCCGCATCGGCACCTCGTAGGGGTCCTCGCCGGTGATGCGGGCGTACATGTCGAAGAGGTTGCCGTACTTGTCCTCGATCGCCTTGCGGCCGAGCCGCTCGATCGCCTCGGCGAAGTCGAGGTAGACCCCTCGGCGTACGCCGTCGACCTCGGGGCCGACCCCGCGACCCTCGTCGCACATGTTCTTCGCCTGGCGGGAGGCGATGTCGCGGGGGACCAGGTTGCCGAAGGCGGGGTAGATCCGCTCCAGGTAGTAGTCGCGGTCCTCCTCGGGGATGTCGCGGGGGTCCTTGTCGGCGTCCTTGGCGTCCTTGGGCACCCAGATGCGGCCGTCGTTGCGTAGCGACTCGCTCATCAGGGTGAGCTTGGACTGGTGGGCGCCCGAGACCGGGATGCAGGTCGGGTGGATCTGCGTGTAGCAGGGGTTGGCCATGTAGGCGCCCTTGCGGTGCGCCCGCCAGGTGGCGGTCACGTTGCTGCCCATCGCGTTGGTGGAGAGGAAGAAGACGTTGCCGTAGCCGCCGCTGGCCAGCACCACCACGTCGGCGAAGTAGGTCTCGATCTCGCCGGTGACGAGGTCGCGCACGATGATGCCCCGGGCGCGGCCGTCGATGACGATCAGCTCGAGCATCTCGTGTCGGCTGTAGGTCCGCACGGTGCCGGCGGCGACCTGGCGCTCCAGCGCCTGGTAGGCGCCGAGCAGCAGCTGCTGGCCGGTCTGGCCGCGGGCGTAGAACGTGCGCGAGACCTGGACACCGCCGAAGGAGCGGTTGTCGAGCAGGCCGCCGTACTCGCGGGCGAAGGGCACACCCTGGGCGACGCACTGGTCGATGATGTTCCGGCTCACGTGGGCGAGCCGATAGACGTTGGACTCTCGCGAGCGGTAGTCGCCGCCCTTGATGGTGTCGTAGAAGAGCCGGTAGACCGAGTCGCCGTCGCCCTTGTAGTTCTTGGCCGCGTTGATGCCGCCCTGGGCCGCGATCGAGTGGGCCCGGCGTGGGGAGTCCTGGTAGCAGAAGTTCTTCACCACGTAGCCGGCCTCACCGAGCGTCGCCGCAGCCGAGGCGCCGGCGAGGCCGGTGCCGACCACGATGATCGAGAGCCGCCGGCGGTTGGCGGGGTTGGCGATGCGCGCCTCGAACTGGCGGGTGTCCCAGCGCTCCTCCAGCGGGCCGCCGGGAGCCTTGGTGTCGCCGATCGGGTCGCCGGGGGTGTAGTAGCCGGCGGCGTCGTCGGTCTCCTGGGTGTCGCGGTGGTGCGACGGGTCGGAGGTGAGCGTGGTGTCGGGCATGTCTGTCATGGCTCTACCTGATTCCTCGGGAGGGACGCTTACTTGGTGATGACGCCGGCCAGGACGAAGATCGGCACCAGCGAGAAGCCCACCGTGATGATGAGGGCGACCACGAACCCGACCTGCTTGGAGATGCGGCGCGAGCGGACGCTGTTGGTCAGGCCCAGGGTCTGGCAGGCGCTCCAGAAGCCGTGGTGCAGGTGCGCCCCGAGCATCAGCATCGCCGCCAGGTAGATCAGCGTCAGCCACCAGGTCTCGAACGAGTCGACGAGCAGGTTGTAGGGGTCGTTGGTCTCGCCCCCGGCGACGTTGACCTTGCCGACGGTGAAGTTGAGCAGGTGCCAGATGATGAACAGCAGCAGGGTCACCCCGCCCCAGCGCATCAGGTGCGACGCCTTGGTGGAGTGGATGTTCTTCTTCACGACGTAACGGGTGGTGCGGGCCTTCTTCGCCCGACGCCACAGCGCCGCCGCCGAGTAGACGTGCACCACCAGCGCCAGCAGCAGGACGACGCGGTTGATCCACAGCAGTCCGCCGTACGGCAGGAAGGGCTCACCGATGGTGCGGAGGTGCTCGGCGTAGTCGTTGAACGCGTCGTGGCCGGCGAAGGCCTTGAGGTTGCCGTACATGTGCAGCAACACGAACGCGATGAACACGAACCCGCTGATCGCCATCATCAGCTTGAGCGCGATGGTCGACCGGGTCGACCGGTTGTTCTTCACCAGGGTCGGGGTTGTGATTGCCACAAAGGGCACCGTATCGCCAGCCGTCGGGGGGCGGTGCGTCGGCCGGTGTGAGAAATCTGTCGCGGCTTTCGACTCCGACCTCAGAGGACCCGGCCGACCCCCGGCACTCTGGTGACCAGGAGGTGCGCCGCCGCGTAGGACAGCGCCACGCCGCCGGCTGCCACGACCGGAGCCTTGAGCTCGGCCGGGGCGTCGAGTGGGCGGAGGGCGAGGGCGAGCCCGATCAGGACCGGGGCCTGGAGGATGAAGGCGCCGAAGGCACTCCGGGCCGCGGCGGTGCCCCAGGGGAGCCGCACGTGCAGGAGGCGCTGGCACACGGCGAGCAGCCACACCGGGCCGAAGACCACCAGCGCTGCCTCGACGAGGCTGAATCCGAGGGCCAGCAGGTGGACCCCGCCGAGCAGCTCCTCGTCGACGACGTCACGTGCCCCGGCGACCACCAGCAGGGCGAACATCAGGCCGACGGCCACCAGGGTCACCGTCCGAGCGTTGCGTCGCAGGTCGTCGGGTACGCGGTGGACCCAGCCGAGGCGGGAGGCGACGATGCCGATCCCGAAGGCGGCCAGGCAGCCCGGCCACTCCCAGTAGTTGAGGTCGAGCCGGCCCGCCTCGCTGCCGTACGGCATCCCGACGCGGACCACGAACGAGACCACGGCCACGACCCCGGTCAGCAGGGCGAGCCCGCCGGTGGTCACGCGCCGGCGACTCCAGGTGGGCCGCCGCCCGTCACCCCACCGGCGCCGGGCCAGCGTCCACGCGGCGTACCCGAGCGAGAAGACCAGCAGCGTGCCGACGAACCACAGCGGACCGGAGTCCAGGCGGTGGGACCCGTCCTGGGCGAGGTACTCCTCCCAGTACGAGCCGGGAGCGTCGCCGAGCGGGTGCTCGAGCAGGTAGGTCACCGTCGGCTGCACGACGAGCACATAGACCACGTAGGTCACGCCCAGGCGGAGCACCCGGTCACGGACGTACGCCGCGACGCCCTTGCGCTCCACCGACGGTGCGGAGAACAGGCCGGCGACCAGGAAGAACAGGGCCATGAGGGTGAAGGCGAAGGGCGCGACCAGGATGAACGCCACCAGCTCGACGGCCGGCGACAGCGTCGTCTCCCGCAGGTGGGCGTAGGTCCACACCTCCACGAGGCCGGCGTACCCCAGCACCGCGTGGATGACGATGATCAGGGTGATCAGCACGACCTTCAGGTTGTCGAGGTACACCTCCCGACCCACCAGGCGCCGCTCCGTCACCGTCATGCCTCGACCCTTCCGCTCGGGGTGCGGGTGGGCCAGAGGCCGAGGTCCCGCGTCGAGGGTGTGTATCAGAGTCCCCGCGCGCCCCTTTCCCTTTTCGCCGGGTTGTGACCAGAGTTGTCCCCGATCACAGCACCGGAGGTGGCGATGGCCCTGACCAACCAGGGGATCAGGCAGACCAGCGGGGGGACCGACGCCGGGGTGACCGGCCGCTCACGGGCATGGATCCCGTACCGGACGCTGCGACAGGACCGGTGGTGGCTCAACCCGCTGCTCGTCTTCCTCGGGTTCAGCGCCTTCGTGGTCTACGCGACGATCCGGGCCTTCCAGGGCGCGCACTACTACACGACGCCGTACCTCTCGCCGTTCTACTCGCCCTGCCTGGGCGACTGCGTCGAGGGCGCCTCGGACTTCGGCCAGCCGTTCGCCGGCTTCCCACTGTCGCCCGCCCTGATCATCCTGATCTTCCCGCTGGGCTTCCGGCTGACCTGCTACTACTACCGCAAGGCCTACTACCGGGCGTTCTGGCTCAGCCCGCCCGCCTGCGCCGTCGCCGAGCCGCACCAGTCCTACTCCGGTGAGACGCGGCTCCCGCTGATCCTCAACAACCTGCACCGCTGGTTCTGGTACGCCGCGCTGCTGGTCGGTGCGGTCCTGACCTTCGACACCGTGCTGACCTTCCGCAACGAGGACGGCGAGTGGGGCCACATGGGCCTGGGGTCGCTGATCTTCGTCGCCAACATCGTGTTCATCTGGCTCTACACGCTGTCCTGCCACTCCTGCCGCCACGCGGTCGGTGGCCGGCTCCGCCACTTCAGCAAGCACCCAGTGCGCTACCGGATGTGGACCTGGGTCTCCCGACAGAACACCAAGCACGCCCTCTACGCCTGGCTGTCGCTGTTCTCCGTGGCGATCGCCGACGCCTACGTCCTGCTGCTCTCCACCGGGACCATCTCCGACCTGAGGTTCTTCTAGTGAGTGACCGTCACCCGATGACCGGCAACCGGATGACCGACGCCGAGCCCACCGGGCAGCGCCGAGACCTGCACGGCTTCGAGCACCACGCCTACGACGTGGTCGTGATCGGGGCCGGGGGTGCCGGGCTCCGGGCCGCGATCGCCGCGCACGAGGCGGGCGCGCGCACCGCCGTGGTGTGCAAGTCGCTGCTGGGCAAGGCGCACACCGTGATGGCCGAAGGCGGCATCGCCGCCGCCATGGGCAACCGGTGGCCGGAGGACAACTGGCAGGTGCACTTCCGCGACACCATGCGTGGCGGGAAGATGCTGAACAACTGGCGGATGGCCCAGCTGCACGCCCAGGAGGCGCCCGAGCGCGTCCAGGAGCTCGAGGACTGGGGCGCGCTGTTCGACCGCACCGAGGACGGCCTGATCTCGCAGCGCGACTTCGGCGGCCACCGCTACGCCCGGCTGGCCCATGTCGGCGACCGTACCGGCCTGGAGATGATCCGCACCCTGCAGCAGCGCGTGGTCTCGCTGGGCATCGAGGTGTTCATGGAGTGCACCGTCACCGAGCTCCTCAAGGACGGTGACGCCGTCTCGGGGGCGTTCGGCTACTGGCGCGAGTCCGGCCGGTTCGTGGTGTTCGAGGCGCCCAGCGTGGTGCTCGCCACCGGCGGCATCGGCAAGTCGTTCAAGGTCACCTCCAACTCCTGGGAGTACACCGGCGACGGGCACGCGCTCGCTCTTCGGGCGGGGGCCTCGCTGATCAACATGGAGTTCGTGCAGTTCCACCCCACCGGGATGGTCTGGCCGCCGTCGGTCAAGGGCCTTCTCGTCACCGAGTCGGTGCGCGGCGACGGTGGTGTGCTGAAGAACTCCGAGGGCCGCCGGTTCATGTTCGACTACATCCCGGACTTCTTCCGCGCCGAGACGGCCGACACCGAGGAGGAGGCCGACCGGTGGTACGACGACAAGGCCAGCAACCGTCGGCCTCCCGAGCTGCTGCCGCGTGACGAGGTGGCCCGCGCGATCAACTCCGAGATCAAGGCCGGCCGTGGCTCACCGCACGGTGGAGTCTTCCTCGACATCGCCTCGCGCCGCGACGCCGACTACATCCGCAAGCGGCTGCCGTCGATGTACCACCAGTTCAAGGAGCTGGCGGACGTCGACATCACCGCCGAGCCGATGGAGATCGGACCCACCTGCCACTACGTGATGGGCGGCATCGAGGTCGACGCGGACACCGAGCTCTCCGGGGTCACCGGTCTGTACGCCGTGGGGGAGTGCTCGGGCGGCATGCACGGGTCCAACCGGCTCGGCGGCAACTCGCTCTCCGACCTGCTGGTGTTCGGCCGGCGGGCCGGCGAGGCCGCGGCGGCGTACTCGAGCGGGCTCGTGTCGGGTCGTCCCACCGTGGACCCCGACGCCGTGCTGCGGGCGCAGGACCCGGTGCTGGCTGCCTTCGAGCGGGAGACGACCGGGCCCGAGGGGCCGGAGAACCCCTACACGATCCAGCAGGACCTCCAGCAGACGATGAACGACCTGGTCGGCATCATCCGCACCGAGGCCGAGCTCGAGCACTCCCTGGAGGAGATCGAGAGGCTCAAGAAGCGCGCCGAGCGGATGGTCGTCGAGGGCCACCGGCAGTACAACCCCGGCTGGCACCTGTCGGTCGACCTGCGCAACATGCTGCTGGTCTCCGAGGCCATCGCCCGGGCGGCGCTGCTGCGCCAGGAGAGCCGCGGTGGCCACACCCGGGACGACTTCCCGGGGCCGGACCCCGACTGGGGCACCAAGAACCTGGTCGTGCGGCTGGACGAGTCGGGCACCGGCGTCGAGGTGACCGAGCAGCCGCTGCCGGTGATGCCCGAGGAGCTGCAGGCCTACTTCGAGGAGAAGCAGTGAGCTACGAGCTGAGGATGCGGGTGTGGCGCGGCAACGAGGCCACCGGCGAGCTGCAGGACTACACCGTCGAGGTGGAGCAGGGCGAAGTCGTCCTCGACGCGCTCCACCGGCTGCAGGCGACCCAGGCCGGCGACCTGGCGATCCGGTGGAACTGCAAGGCCGGCAAGTGCGGGTCGTGCAGCGCCGAGATCAACGGACGTCCGCGATTGCTGTGCATGACGCGGCTGTCGGACTTCGACGAGTCCGAGACGATCACGGTCACCCCGATGCGGTCCTTCCCGATCATCCGCGACCTCGTCACCGACGTCTCCTACAACTACGAGAAGGCGCGGGAGCTGCCGGCGTTCGCGCCCCCGCCCCGCGACGCCGACGGCAAGCGGCGGATGGCGCAGATCGACGTGGAGCGCGGCCAGGAGTTCCGCAAGTGCATCGAGTGCTTCCTGTGCCAGAACACCTGTCACGTGGTCCGCGACCACGAGGACAACAAGCCGGCCTTCGCCGGGCCGCGGTTCTTCCTGCGCTACGCCGAGCTCGACATGCACCCGCTGGACACCCATGACCGGCGCAAGCTGGCCCAGGAGGCGGCCGGGCTCGGGATGTGCAACATCACCAAGTGCTGCACCGAGGTGTGCCCCGAGGGCATCCGGATCACCGACAACGCGATCATCCCGATGAAGGAACGCGTCGTCGACCGCAAGTACGACCCGCTGGTGTGGCTGGGCAACAAGATCGGACTCCGCGCGAAGGACGACGAGGGCCGCGACGAGATCTGAGCCGAGGTCCTGGGATTCGGTCCGAATTACGAGTCGCCCACGACTAGGCTTTTCACGCATTTTTTTGACCCCCCGTTGACGATCCCGACCAGTCAATGACGCGCGGCCTCGGGCCGCTCGAACCGGGGGAGAAACCCATGCACAGTCCTGCACCGGCCTGTCCTCAGACGCCGCCGCACAGCCGCAGACGCAGGCTCTTCGCCGTCGCGTCGGGCCTGCTCGCCGGCGTCATGTCCGTGGCGGGGTTGTCCCCGCTCGCGGCAGCACCGGCCACCGCCGCCACCCTGTACGCCGAGGAGGTCGGCCCGGTGGACGACACCACCGGCTATCCGTTCTGGTTCGGTGACACGAACGACGTCCGCCTCGAGCTCTGCCTCGACGATCCGGTGATGTGCCCGGTGATCGGTGAGCTACCGGACCCGACCCAGCCGATGTCGATGCCGGAGAACTTCCCGGACGAGTCGTTCTGGTGGTCCGCCGAGGCCCTGATAGACGACGGTACCGTCCGGGCGCGCCTGGTCCTGGCGCAGGAGGCCGCCTTCGGTGGCCCCGGTGACGTCGCGGTCGGGCAGCAGGTCGCGTTCTCGCGTCTGCGCATCCGGATCGACGACCTCACCCCGCTCGGCGAGTACCACGTCGTCACGCCGTACGGTGAGTACGACGTGACCGCCGACGACCGGGGCCGGGTGTTCGAGACCACCGACATGGGCTGCCTCTCCACGCCGTGCGACTGGCAGACCGCGACCGGTCAGACGACCGGGCCGTTCCTGACCTGGGACGACGCGGATGGGGACGGACAGACTGACGCACCCGCTGGCTTCGTGGGTGACCCAAACGTCGAGCACACCGTCACGGGGAGCCCGACCGGGCAGAACCTCTTCAAGGTGACCGGCCCTGGCCTCGGGGACACCGGCATCGAGACCGACCTCTTCTCGGTCCAGGGCCGCATCGCGCAGCCGCGCGGCACGGTCGACCTGCCGGGCGACCTGTACGCCCTGGGCACCGAGGTGGAGATCACCCCGTCGTTCCCCGGTGAGTCCGAGATCGTCTACACCACCGACGGTTCCGACCCGCTGACCAGCGAGACGGCGACGACCCACGAGTCCACCGGTGCGGAGCCGACTGCCCTGGTCACGCTCCCGGAGGCTCCGGGCACGATGACGCTCAGGTACGCCGTGCGTGCCGACGGCCAGACCAGCGAGGTCTACACCGAGGAGTACGAGGTGCGTGACGGCCTGTCCATCGTGACCGCGACCCCGGGACCCGCCGTGGCACCTGCCGTGCTCGAGGGCCGGCAGGACGTCGAGCTGTCCGCCGCGGTCACGACCGTCCCCGAGGGTGGCGGTGACCCGGTCGCAACACCCACCGAGGGCGAGATCTACTACACGACGGACGGCACCCGTCCCCGTCTGGACGACTCCGGCAACCCGGTCGGGACCACCAGGCGGTACACCGAACCGATCACGATCACCCGCACGACGATGCTGAAGGCGTTCTCGATGCCCTCGGCGGAGGGTGCCCTGGCCGGCCCGGTCGGGAAGTTCCACTACGCGATCCACAACCTGCGCACGGTCTCGACCGAGCGGAGCTTCGGATACCCGGCAGCCCTGGAGGACATCGGCCTCCCGGGTGCGAACCCCGGTGACCCGCGGGTGGACCAGGTCAACCTGGAGCTGTGCCTGGACGACCCGCTGTGCCCCGTGGTCGGCGAGCTGCCCGACCCGACGCGCGGCATCTCGTTCCCGGACAACTTCCCGGACGAGTCGTTCTGGTGGTCCGGTGAGGCCGAGGTCGACGACGCTGCCGGGGAGCGGGTCCGCCTGGTCCTGGCCCTGGAGGCGGCGTTCGACACCCCGACCGTGCAGGACGACCACCAGGTGGCGTTCGGACGGATCCGGGTCCGGTACGACGGTGCGGTTCCCGGCGCGACGTACCGCGTCGAGCACCCGTACGGCGTCCTGACGGCGACCGCCGACGACGGCGGCCGGCTGTTCTACACCGACGACAGCGGCTGCCTCGGTGGGCCCTGTGGTGAGTTCAAGGCACTGCTGACCCAGCCGGTCGGACCGTTCCTGCGGTGGGACGACACGGACGGTGACGGGCAGAGTGACGCCCCCGCCGGCTACGTCGGCGACCCGACCGTCGACCACGCCGTGATCGGCAGCCCGGTGGGCCAGAACCACTTCCGGCTGCAGCAGATCACCGACGGAGACGGCGACCCGATCTCGCCCCAGCAGATCGCGTTCACCGACCAGTTCGCGGTGCAGGGCAAGCTCGCCGGAGGTCCGGGCGTGGAGGCCAACTTCCGCGGTCGGCCCGACGCGGACGGGTTGCTCCCGCCCACGCGCACCGAGGAGATCGACGTCGTGCTCACCGGCAACGCCGTCACGGACGAGATCCGCTTCACCTTGGACGGGTCCGACCCGACGAGCTCTCCCACGGCCGAGGTCTACGACGGTCCGATCCACATCGGTGAGGGGACGACCACGCTGAGGTATGTCGGCGTCGGTGCCGGACAGACGTCGTTGCCCGAGACGGAGGTCTACACGATCGACGCCACGGCTCCGACGCTGGACGCCTCGCCGGCGGGCGGTAGGTTCAACGGCCCGCAGGACGTGACGTTGAGCTCGCCCGACTCCACGGCGACGATCCACTTCACCACCAACGGGTCCACGCCGACGGCGGACAGCTCCACGGTGGCCAACGGTGGCACGGTCCGGATCTCGAGCAGCGGCACGCTGAGGGCGGTCGCGATCGACCCGGCCGGCAAC
>DASSLA010000043.1:0-21609 GCA_035689885.1 Marmoricola sp.
TGCAGGGCGAGTGGCTTGCCGTCGATCCTGACCTCGCCCGAGTCGAGGAGCAGCCCGTGCTCGTACGACGGGTCGAGCGGCAGCCGGAGCGAGGCTCCTGCCTCCAGCAGCAGCTCGGCGCCGACCAGGCCGCTGAACACGCGCACCGGTGAGGTCGAGCCGAGCAGTGAGCCGATGAAGACCCGCGCCTCCCAGCCCTCGCCGCGCACCGGCTCGGGCACGTAGTGCTCGAAGTCCGGGTCGGTCTCGCGGGCGTCACCCGGGAGCGCCACCCAGAGCTGGGCGCCGTGCAGCGTCGTGGTGCCGGGTGTGGAGTACTCGCTGTGGCTGATGCCCCGGCCGGCCGTCATCAGGTTGACCTCGCCGGGGCGCACGTACGCGTGGTGGCCGGCGGAGTCGCGGTGCTCGATCTCGCCGGTGAAGAGCCAGCTCACCGTCTGCAGCCCGGTGTGCGGGTGCGGCGGCACCATCATGCCGCCGGTCGACGCGACGTCGTCGGGACCGTAGTGGTCGACGAAGCACCACCCGCCGATCAGCGAGCGCTGTCGTTGCGGCAACGTGCGCCGCACGGTCATCGCCCGAAGGCCGCCGAGCGGCACGTCCCGCGGGGTCAGCTGCTCCATGAAACAAGGGTGCCACGCGGGTGACCGTGGCGGGGAGGGTCAGCGAGAGCGACCGCCGCTGAAGCCGGCAGCGCTGTGGCCACCTCCGGCGGACCCGCCGGCGGCCTGCGGTCGGCGGCCACTGCGGCCACCCGAACGACGGCTCCCGGAGCCCTGGTTGCCGGAGCCCTGGTTGCCGGAGCCCCGGTTGTTCGAGCTCTGGCCGCCCGACCGTCGGTTCCGCGAGCCGCGGTTCCTCGAGCCACCACCGGAGCCCTGGTTGCCACCCTGACGAGCAGCCGGCCGGTCGTCGACGAGCCCGCCGGCGACGAGCACCCGCTCACCCGGCGCGAGCTGCTGCAGCACGGCGTGCCCGGGACCCGAGACGCGGGTGGTGGTCGGGCTGATCCGGGCGGCCCGCGCGAGCGCGCGCACGTCCCTGACCTGCTGGTCGGTCATCAGCGTGACGACCGTGCCGGCGGCACCGGCGCGTGCGGTGCGACCGGAGCGGTGCAGGTAGGCCTTGTGCTCGGCCGGCGGGTCTGCGTGCACCACGAGGGCGACGTCGTCGACGTGGATCCCGCGGGCGGCGATGTCGGTGGCGACCAGCGTGGACGCGCGGCCCGAGTGGAACGCCTCCATGTTGCGGGCGCGGGCGTTCTGGGCGAGGTTGCCGTGCAGCTCGACGGTCGGAACACCGCGTGAGTTGAGCTGGCGGGCGAGGGCCTTGGCCCCGTGCTTGGTCCGGGTGAACACGATCGTGCGACCCGGGGCGCTGGTGAGGTCCACCAGGACCGGCACCCGCTGCTCGCGGTCGAGGTGCAGCACGTGGTGGTCCATCGCCACCACCGGGGAGGACGCCGAGTCGGCCTCGTGCACCGCCGGGTCGGAGAGGTAGCGCTTGACCAGGACGTCGACGCCGGCGTCGAGCGTGGCGGAGAAGAGCATCCGCTGCGAGCCCCGGGGAGTGCGGTCCAGGATGCGGCGTACGGCGGGGAGGAAGCCGAGGTCGGCCATGTGGTCGGCCTCGTCGAGCACGGTCACTTCGACCGAGCCGAGGTCCACGGCGCCCTGGGCGATCAGGTCCTCGAGACGGCCCGGGCACGCGATCACGACGTCGACGCCGGCGCGCAGCGCCTGGACCTGGGGGTTCTGGCCGACGCCGCCGAAGACAGTGCGGGTGCGCAACCCGGTCAGCTCGGCGAGCGGCGCGAGGGCCGCCTCGATCTGGCTGACGAGCTCGCGGGTGGGAGCCAGGACGAGGGCACGCGGCCGCTTCGGCGCCCGTCGGGTGCCGGAGGCGGCCAGGCGGGAGACGAGGGGCAGCAGGAACGCCAGCGTCTTGCCGGAGCCCGTGCGCCCGCGGCCGAGGACGTCGCGTCCGCGCAGCGAGTCGGGCAGCGTGGCGGCCTGGATCGGGGTGGGCTCAGTGATGCCGCCGGAGGCGAGCACCGTGGAGAGGGCAGGGCTGACACCGAGGTCGTTGAAGGACATGAGGACGTCGCTAACTGTGTGGATGAGTGCCTCACCACGAGCCAGGACGAGAGGTTCTCGAGAGGACGGGCGGCGTGGAGCACGGATGCTGCGACACGCGACAGGATCGAGGTGAGGCGGACGATCCCAGTGGGACCAGCGTAGGGCACTGAGACCGGTTCGCCCGCATCGAGAAGGTTCTGGCGCGGTGTGAGGTGCGCCTCCTCAGATCCTTCGGCCCTCCCGCCGGTAGGCACGCCGCGGGATCGCGTGCACGCGGTACTTCGCCGGGAGGCGGGCGTAGACGCCGTCCAGCGCACGGACGGCGCGGGCGAATCGGCGGTAGCGGCGTTCCCGCGTCGCGTCCCACGGCAGGCCGAGGACCTCCCGAGCACGAGAGGGAAGTCCGCCGATGGTCAGGGAGGAGCTCACCGCGTTGACCGGACGCCGGACGAGCCTCCAGACCGGTCGCGGCACCCGCGCCGGCCGCGGCCAGCCCTTGGTCGCGTAGCCGACGCCGTAGCTCGCGGTCCGGTGCGCGACCAGTCGTTGCTCGAGGGCCTGCTCGAAGTAGATCTCGAACTCGTCGTAGGTCTGCGGGGTCCCGCGACTGCTGACGCCGTATCGCTCCCACCAGGTCACCGACTCACCGAAGACCTGCTCCTTGTCCACCCGGCTCAGCGGCCGGATGAAGGTGTCGGTGGCCGTGATCAGGTGCTCGACGAAGCACGCGTGCGCCCAGTAGTAGGTGTCCGGGTTGAGCGCGCTGTACGGCGAGCCGTCGGGCAACCTGCCCTTGATCGTCCGGTGGAAGTCGCGGACCTGGCGACCGCTCGCGTCCGGGTCGGGTCCGTAGACCGTCTCGTAGATCGGCGGGATGCTGCGCTGCAGCCGGGCCAGCGTCTCCTCGAACCACACCGAGTGCTCCTGCACCCCCTGCCCCAGCGCGGGCAGCATGTTCTGCAGCACGGCGGCGCGCGGTCCCAGCAACGCCATCCGGTGGTCCCCGAAGTAGCGCCAGACCAGCGAGTCCGGCCCCAGCGGCAGGCCGGTCCTCGCGGGCGAACGGTCCTCGGCCACGGCCATCTCGGTCTCCGTCGGGTCGGTGAGCAGTTCCTGCACAGGAGCCTCGATGATACATTGAGACGGATCTGTCTCAACATCTCTGACCGCACACCGAGGAGTGCCAGGTGACCTCGACGACCGGGACGAAGCACACGACCGGAGGTCCCGGGCAGCCGGGCGGGTTGCGTGAGCCGCGCGGGCCGCGGTTCGGGCTGCCCCACCTCCTGCTGCTGCGCCGGCGTCCGGTCGAGCACAACCGGACGCTGCGCCGCCGCTACGGCGAGGTGACGAGGATGAAGGCCTTCGGCATCGAGATGTACGCCGCCTACGGGCTCGACGCCGCGGAGCAGGTCCTGCTCAACCGGGACCGGGACTTCGCGAACGGCCCCGCGTGGACCTACTTCATCGGGCCGTTCTTCCGGCGCGGGCTGATGCTGCTCGACTTCGACGAGCACCTCCACCACCGGCGGATCCTGCAGCACGCGTTCACCAACGACGCCCTGCGTCGCTACCACGCCGTGATGGTGCCGCACGTCCGCAGCAACCTCGCCGGCTGGCGCGACGTCGCGGACCCGCGGATGCACGTCCTGTTCAAGGAGCTCACCCTCGACCTCGCCCTGGAGACCTTCGTCGGCGTCGACCTGAGCCGGGAGGAGCAGCAGCGGATCAACAAGGCCTTCATCGCCGCCGTGCGCGCGGGCACCTCGATCATCCGCAGGCCCGTCCCCGGCGGCCCGTGGGCCAAGGGCCTGGCCGCGCGCCGCGAGCTCGAGGAGTTCTTCCGCACCCACGTGCCGGTCAAGCGTCGCGAGGGTGGCGACGACCTGTTCGCGCAGCTGTGCGTGGCGAAGAGCGAGGACGGCCACGAGTTCACCGACGACGACATCGTCGACCACATGATCTTCCTGCTGATGGCGGCCCACGACACCAGCACGACCACGATGACCTCGATGGCCTACCACCTCGCGCGGCACCCCGAGTGGCAGGAGCGGGCACGCGAGGAGGCGGTGGCGGCGGGCGACACCTACGACGAGGTGCTCGGGCTCGACCTGCTCGACCGGGTGATGAAGGAGTCGCTGCGGCTGTGCGCCCCGGTGCCCTCGCTCCCCCGGGTCGCCGTACGCGACACCAGCATCAACGGTTACCGCGTCCCGGAAGGCACGTTCGTCTCCGTGTCCCCGTTCATCAACCACTTCGACCCCGACCACTGGCCCGACCCGACCCGGTTCGACCCGGACCGATTCACGCCGGACCGGCGCGAGGACCGCTCGCACCGGATGGCGTTCGAGCCCTTCGGTGGCGGCGTGCACAAGTGCATCGGGATGCACTTCGCCGGCATGCAGGTGCGTGCGATCTTCCACGAGCTGCTGCGCAGCTACCGCTGGTCGGTACCGGACGGCTACGTCTGGCCGCTCGACCTCACCGCGCTGCCGTTCCCCCGCGACCGGGTCCCGGTGTCGCTCGAACCGGTGGCCGGATGACCGCGGAGATCCTCGACGCGGCCCGTCACGTCTTCGAGCGGTACGGCGCCCGGCGCGCCAACGTCGAGGACGTCGCCCGCCGGGCGGGGGTCAGCCGGAGCACGCTCTACCGCGCCTACCCCAACAAGGAGGCGCTCCTCGAGGCGGTGCTGCTGCGGCAGTTCGACGGCTTCCTCACCGAGCTCGACCGGGTCGCCGCAGACCTGGCCCCGCAGGAGGCGGTGGTGGAGTGCTTCACCCGCGGGATGGCGCTGACGCGGGAGATCCCCCTGCTCGCCCGCCTGGCCGAGACCGAGCCGGAGATGATCACGGCGGCCGGCGCCGCCTCGCACAGCTCCCTCGTGCTCGGGTCGGCCGAGCGGGTCGCCGCCACGTTGCGCCGCAGCGGCGCCACCATGCCCGACGAGGAGCTGAGCACGGTGGCGGAGCTGATGCTCCGGGTCGCGTGGACCTACCTGCTCAACCCCCGGGGTGGCCTCGACGTCGAGGACGAGGGCGCGGTGCGCGACTACGCCCGGCGCTACCTGGCTCCCCTGGTGCACTGAGTGCGATCAGTGCACTGAGTGCGATCAGTGCACTGAGCGCGGTCTAGTCCGAGGTGACCCGTTCGAGGGCGATCCTCCCGGTTCGCCTCGGTACGGCGCGGACCGGTCCTAGCGTTGGGCAACCGGTCCGCAGCAACGGCTCCGGACGCCGCGCTCGACATCGAGGAGGAGCCGTGCCCGCCCACGTCGTCGCCGGGATCGCCCTGCTCCTCGCGGCAGCGGTGATGTTCCGGATGGTCGTCGGGGTGCCGGTACGACGCACCGCCCGGTCGCAGCGAGGCCGGCCCCCGGAGGGCCCGGGGATCCACGTCCCCGCCCAGCGGACCGTGACCCTCGCGGACTCGGCCGAGCATGAGGTGGAGTACCTCGAGCGGCTGATGCACGGCCGCATCCCCGAGCGCGTGGCGTTCCGGGTCGGGGACCTCCTGGTCGATGCCGCGACCGCGCGACGGGCCGCCGGCCTCGAGGTCGACGTGCTCAGCCACGACGAGCTCGTCGCGGGCGTGCCCGACGACGTCGCCACGGTGGTGGACCAGCTGCTCGACAACGCACAGGTGCACGGCCGGGGGCGCGGCGTGGTCGTCGAGAGCTCCGGCCGGGGGGACTTCGTGGAGGTGGTCGTCCGGGACGCCGGTCCCGGCGTCCCCGACGGGCTGCGTCCGCAGCTGTTCCGGCCCGGCGCCCGAGCAGGGGCTGACGCAGGCAATGGCCTGGGACTGCACATCGCGCGCAACCTGCTCCGCGCCCAGGGCGGCGACCTCGAGCTGCGCGACGGCCCGTGCGGCGCGGCCTTCGTCGCCCGCATCCCGGCACAGCGACGGGGCGCGCAGCACCACGGCGCGCAGCGGCACGTCTGAGGATGCACTCAGCCCCGGCCGAAGGACCGGGGCTGAGAGTGGGAGTGGCAGGTGCAGGATTCGAACCTGCGTAGGCATACGCCGACGGATTTACAGTCCGCTTCCATTGGCCGCTCGGACAACCTGCCAAGTGCGCCGACCCACTAGTGTGGCCAGCGGCGCAAGCGAGGATAGCGCAGCCCCGACGCTCAGCTTAAATCGGATGGAGGTCCCCACCAGATGGCCGACTCGTCGTTCGACATCGTCAGCAAGATCGACCGCCAGGAGGTCGACAACGCCCTGTCCCAGGCCGCGCGGGAGATCTCGCAGCGCTACGACTTCAAGGGCACCGGCGCCGAGATCAAGTGGTCGGGCGAGCACGGCATCGAGATCGCAGCGAACGCCGAGGACCGCGCCAGCGCGGTGCTCGAGGTGTTCAAGGAGAAGCTGATCAAGCGGCAGCAGTCGCTGAAGATCCTCGACGCCTCCGAGCCGCGGCAGTCCGGTCGGGAGACGAGGATCAGCGTCGCCCTCAAGGAGGGCATCAGCTCCGAGGACGCCAAGAAGGTCGGCAAGCTGATCCGCGACGAGGGACCCAAGGGCGTCAAGGTGCAGGTGCAGGGCGACGAGCTCCGGGTCTCGAGCAAGAAGCGCGACGACCTCCAGGCCGTGCAGCGGCTGGTCAAGGAGCAGGACTACGACTTCGCGGTGCAGTTCACCAACTACCGCTGACCCGTCACCTCGCCCAAGGAGGCCGGCCGGTTGTCGACACCCGCCACTCAACCATCGCAGCCCGAGCCGCTGCTGCCGGGGTCGGCGGAGAGCTACATGGTCCCCGACGTACCGGTGTGCGGGCCGACCACTCCGGTGGGAGAGCTCCAGCAGATGCTGGTCGGCAGCCGCTACGGCTCCGCCGCTGACGTCGCCGTCTGCGCCGAGGGAGAGCCGGCACCTCGTCTGCTCGGCCTGATCCCGCTCGAGGCCGTCCTGGCGGCCGCCCCACAAACGCTGGCGCGTGACCTGATGGACCCGGACCCGCCGGTCGTGGCACCCGGGCTCGACCAGGAGGCGGCAGCCTGGAAGGCCGCCCGGCACGGCGAGTCCAGCCTCGCGGTGGTCGACGGACGCGGTCGGTTCTTGGGTCTCGTCCCGCCCGCGCGGCTGCTCGCGGTGCTGCTGACCGAGCACGACGAGGACCTCGCCCGCCTGGGCGGCGTCCTCGCCTCCACGGCTTCGGCACGCCACGCGCTTGGCGAGCCCCTCCTGGCCCGGCTGGGACACCGGTTGCCGTGGCTCGGCCTGGGGCTCCTCGGCTCCGCAGCCGCAGCCCTGCTGGTGCGGGGCTTCGAGGCCGACCTGAGCTCCGACGTACGCCTCGCCTTCTTCATCCCCGGCATCGTCTACATGGCCGACGCCGTGGGCACCCAGACCGAGGCCCTGGTCATCCGCGGCCTCTCGGTGGGCGTACCGATCCGTCGCGTCTTCCGGCTGGAGATCCTCACCGGAGTGCTCATCGGCCTGGCACTGGCGCTGATCACGGTCCCGGTGGTGGCCGTGGTGCTCGGGTCGGTCCAGCTGGCCGTCGTGGTGAGTTCCTCCCTGGTCGCGGCCTGCGCCGTGGCCACGGGGGTGGCGATGACACTGCCCTGGGCAATGGCCCGACTCGGCCGGGACCCGGCGTTCGGCAGCGGACCGCTGGCCACGGTGGTACAGGACCTGCTGTCGCTGGTCATCTACTTCGCGATCGCTGCTGCGGTCCTGGGCTGAGCGACGTTCGACCCCGGCAACGCTAGTTCAGCGACCGCATCGTCGAGGGCACCCCGCCGCCGCGGTGCACCTCCTCGACGAGCTCCTGCAGGGCGGTGAGCGCCACTCGCTGCGGCATCGGGCCGTAGGAGACGCGGGCGACCCCGAGCTCCTCGAGCCTGGCCAGGGGCGGCGTGCCCGGCACGCCGATGACGGTCAGCTTCTGCGGACCGAGCGCGTCGACCAGCGCGGCCACGGCGTTCTCGTCCAGCGGTGCGGGGACGAACACGACCGGCGCGCCGGCCTCGAGGAAGGCCTGGCACCGGGTGACCGCCTCGTCGAGCAGCTCGCGAGGGTCCTTGCCCCGTCCCTTGACGAATGCGTCGGTGCGCGCGTTGAGCACGAAGTCCGGGACACCCTCGCTGATCGCTGCGTCCATCACCGCCTCGACCTGGCGTACCGCCTCGTCGAGCGGCTTCATCTGGTCCTCGATGTTGGCGCCGACGACGCCGACGCCGATGGCTCGGCGCACGGTCTCCGCCGCGTCGCCGTACCCGCCCTCGAGGTCCGCTGTCACGGGCAGGGTGGTGGCGCGGACGATCCTGCCGACCTCCTCGATCATCTCCTCGACCGGGATGTTCTCGCCGTCCTGATAGCCCCGGGACGCGGCGATCGCGTGGCTGGCCGTGGCGATGGCTGCGGTGCCGGGGGTGTCCTCGACGACCTTGGCGCTGACGGAGTCCCAGACGTTGACCACGGTGAGGAGCGTCGGGTCGGTGTGCAGCCGCAGCAGCTCCGCGGCCGCGGCCTCGGTGCTCTGTCGGGCGCTCGAATCGGTGGTCATTCCTGGCTCCTCCTCGGTGGTACGACGGCGCACGCGGCCGGGCCAGTGAGCCTAGCCCTGTCGCGGACCGTGTGGTCAGCTCGCGGGCAGGCCGGCGCCCAGCACCTGCTCGACGATCTCGCCCCGGGCCGCCACGGTGGTGGCCCCGGCCTCGGGGCGCAGCCAGACCGTGGTGCCGGCGTCGAGCCCCAGCGAGCGGGCGTGGCTGCGGGTCATCACCACGACCACGTCCTGCGCGCCCGGCACCTCGACGGTCACCCGCACCTCGAAGCCGATGCGAAGCACGCGCACGACGCTCCCCCGCACCGAGCCGTCGAGCGGGGACACGGACACCTCGATGTCGTGCGGGCGCAGGATCGTGTCGCCGAGACGGGTGATCTCGCCGAGGAAGCCCATCACGAAGTCGTTGGCCGGCTTGTCGTAGAGCTCGTCGGGGCTGCCCACCTGCTCGATGCGGCCCTCGTTGATCACCACGATCTCGTCGGAGACCTCCATGGCCTCCTCCTGGTCGTGGGTGACGAAGACCGTCGTCACGTGCACCTCGTCGTGGAGCCGGCGCAGCCAGTCCCGCAGCTCCTTGCGGACCTTGGCGTCCAGCGCGCCGAACGGCTCGTCGAGCAGCAGCACCGAGGGCTCCACCGCCAGCGCCCGGGCCAGCGCCATCCGCTGCCGCTGTCCCCCGGAGAGCTGGGCCGGGAGCCGGTGGGAGAACTGGGTGAGGTGCACCAGCTCCAGCAGTTCGTCGACGCGTTTCCTGATCTCGTCCTTGGGGCGCTTGCGGATCTCCAGGCCGAAGGCGACGTTCTTCGCGACGGTCATGTGCTTGAACGCGGCGTAGTGCTGGAAGACGAAGCCCACGTTGCGCTTCTGTGGTGCGAGGCCGGTGGCGTCGACCCCCTCGATCTCCACCTGGCCGCTGTCCGCGGCCTCCAGTCCCGCGATGATCCGCAGCAGCGTGGACTTGCCGCCGCCGCTCGGGCCGAGCAGGGCCGTGAGCTGGCCGGTGGGGATGGACAACGAGACGTCGTCGAGCGCGACGAAGTCGCCGAAGCGCTTGCAGACCTGACGGACCTCGATGCTCATGGGCGTGAGCCTTTCTGTTGCCTGGACCGGAGGCCGGGCCCGGCGCCGGGCCGGGCCTCCTTGGGCCGGATGAGGGCGACGACGACGATGCAGATCACCGACACCATCGCGAGCAGGAACGCGACCGCGTAGGCGCCCTGCTGGTCGAAGTTGAGGTACTTCTCCTCCACCACGAGGGTGGCCGTGCGGGTCTGGCCGAGGACGTTGCCGGAGACGACCTTGACCGCGCCGAACTCGCCCAGGGAGCGGGCCAGGGTCAGCACCACGCCGTACACCACGGCCCACTTGATGCCGGGCAGCGTGATCCGGCGGAACGTCTGCCAGCTGTTGGCCCCGAGGCTGCGGGCGGCCTGCTCCTGCTCGGTGCCGATCTCCTCGAGGGTCGGCACCACCTCGCGGATCACCAGCGGGAGGGCGACGAACGCCGTCGCCATCACGATGCCGGGAATGGAGAAGATGACCTGGAGACCGGCGGACTCCAGCGTGGGGCCGAACCAACCGGTCCGCCCGCCGTAGACGAGCACGAGCGCCAGGCCCACCACGATGGGTGAGACCGACAGCGGCAGGTCGACGAGCGCCGAGAGCACCCGCTTGCCCGGGAACTGGTAGCGCACCAGGAGCAGCGACATGCCCACACCGAAGACGGTGTTGATCAGTACGGCGCACAGGGCGGCCACGACCGTGAGCCGCAGCGCGACCTGGACGCCGGGGTCCTGCAGCACCTCCAGCAGCGCGCCCGGTCCGCCGTCGAAGGTGTTCACCGCCACCAGCGAAACCGGCCACGCGACGAGCAGGAACAGGTAGGCGATCACGACCAGCCGCATGCCGACCCGCACCGCGGCGGGTGAGCCGCCGACGGGCTTTGCCCCCACCGACCTACCCACGACGGGCCACCTTCCGCTGCACGACGTCCAGCAGGACGATCACGGCCAGGGAGATCACCAGCAGCACGGTGGCGGTGGCCGCCGCAGCCGACAGGTTGTTGTTCTCGATGCTGCTCAGGATCCGTACGGACGTGACCTCGGTCTTGAACGGCAGGTTGCCCGAGAGCAGCACCAGCGATCCGTACTCGCTGACGGCACGGGCGAAGGAGAGAGCGGCACCGGCGAAGATCGCGGGCGCCAGGCTGGGCAGGATCACCCTGCGGAACGTGGTGAACCGACCCGCCCCCAGGGACGCCGCCGCCTCCTCGACGTCGCCCTCGAGCTCGGCGAGCACCGGCTGCACCATCCGGACGACGAACGGCAGCGTCACGAACAGGAAGGCGAGGAAGACGCTGCGCTGGGTGTTGGCGACGTCGATGCCCAGGGCGCTGTCGCGGCCGTAGAGCGAGAGCAGCACCAGGCCGGCGACGATCGTGGGCAGGGCGAAGGGGATGTCGATCAGGATCTCGAGGAATCCCTTGCCCCAGAAACGGTCGCGCACCAGCACCCAGGCGATCAGGGTGCCCATGACGACGTTGACCACCGTGACCAGCGTCGCCTGGGTGAGGGTGAGCCGGATCGCCGCGGAGGTCTGCTCGTTGGTCACGGTGCTCCAGAACGCTGCCCAGCCGCCCTCCGCGGCAGTGACGACCACGGCGCACAGCGGTATCAGCACGAGCAGGCTGAACCACAGCATCGCCACCCCCAGGCCGATCCCGGACGTGAGGGTCAGGTTCGTGCCGGTGACCGACCGGCGAGTGCGCGCCGATCGGCCACCGTGGACAGCGACAGTCGTCATTCGCCCTTGCCCGACGCGGCGATCGACTTGGTGACGATGCCGTTCTCCTCGTCGAAGAACTTCGTGGACAGCTCCTCCCAGCTGCCGAAGTCGTTCTCCACGGTCAGCAGGTTCGGCACCGTCGGGAACGGGTCGGACGGGTCCTTGGCGCCCTCGACCTTGCCGCCGAAGTCGACGTCGTCACGGATCGGCCGGAAGCCCGAGAGGGCGAACTGCTTCTGGCCCTCGTCACTGAGCACGAAGTCCAGCCAGCCCTTCGCGGCCGGGTCGGCGTCCTTCAGCACGGCGCCGGGGTTCTCGATCAGCAGAGTGGTGTCCGGGATGATGTAGTCGAAGCCCTCGCCGTTCTGCGCGGCGAGGATCGCCTCGTTCTCGTAGGCCATCAGCACGTCACCGGTCCCGCCGAGGAACGCGGTGGTGGCGTCGCGGCCACTGCCCGGCAGCGACACGACGTTGGCGAAGAGCTTGTCGATGTACTTCTTCGCGTCGGCCTCGGTGCCGCCGGACTTGATCACCTGGCCCCACGCGGCGAGGGCGTTCCACCGCGCTGCGCCGGAGGAGGCGGGATTGGGAGTCACGATCTCGACGCCGGGCTTGATGAGGTCGTCCCAGGTCTGGATGTTCTTGGGGTTGCCGTCCCGGACGCCGAACACGACGACCGAGCGTGAGACGACGCCCTTGTTCTCACCCTGGTCCCAGCCCTTGTCCACCAGGCCGGCGTCGACCAGGCGGGTCACGTCGCTGGCCACCGAGAAGTGCACGTAGTCGGCGTCGAGCCCGCTCTCCACGGCGCGGCTCTGGTCACCGGAGGCGCCGTACGACGTCTTCCACGTGATCCCCTCGCCCTCGTCGGTCTTGGCGAACTCCTCCTGGATCTTCTTGTTCGCGGCTTCGGGGACGGCGAAGCCCACCAGGCTCAGCGTCTTCTCGCCGGACTCGCCTGAGGCGCTCGTACCGCACCCGGTCAACGCCACCAGTGCTGCGACGGAACCTGCGACGGCGGCCTTCAATCTGATCGACATGGTCTTCTCTTCCTTGGTCCTGGACGGGTGCCCGAGTCAATGATTTCACAAGTAAGTTACTGCACTTTACTGCAGAACTATGGATTGTCTCGCCAGGTGTGTCCCCGGACAGGCGTGAGCCGCCTCACGTGCGCGCCTCGTCTTGCGGGCAGAGATCCCGTGTCTGCCTCAGGGCGGCGGACTATCGTGGCTCCTTGGTGGTCGGGCCACCTACCGTCGGTACGCCGCGGGGGCGCCGGACCAGTCGTCGATCAAGTGAGGACAGGCAACGGTGGCCAAAGAGGTCAAGCAGCTCGACCGGGTGATCATCCGGTTCGCGGGCGACTCCGGTGACGGGATGCAGCTCACCGGTGACCGGTTCACCCACGAGTCCGCCGCGTTCGGGAACGACCTGGCGACGCTGCCCAACTTCCCCGCGGAGATCCGGGCGCCGCAGGGCACGCTGCCCGGCGTCTCGTCGTTCCAGGTGCACTTCGCCGACCACGACATCCTCACCGCCGGCGACGCCCCCGACGTGCTGGTCGCGATGAACCCGGCCGCCCTCAAGGCCAACCTGGCCGACATGCGCCCGGGCACCTCGATCATCGTCGACGGCCACGACTTCACCAGCCGCAACCTGACGAAGGCCGGGTACGCCGACAACCCGCTCGAGGACGGCTCGCTGGCCGACTACGCGGTCACCGTGGTCGACCTGACCGGGATGACCGTCGCGGCAGTCAAGGAGTTCGGCCTCTCGCGCAAGGACGCGGCGCGGGCGAAGAACATGTTCGCCCTCGGCCTGCTGTCCTGGATGTACGGCCGGCCCACCGAGACCACCACGACCTTCCTCGAGCGCCGGTTCGCCAAGGCCCCCGACATCCGCGACGCCAACGTGACCGCGTTCAAGGCCGGCTGGAACTACGGCGAGACCACCGAGGCGTTCGCCGTCCAGTACGAGATCAAGCCGGCGCCGATGGAGCCGGGCACCTACCGCAACATCACCGGCAACCTCGCGCTCGCCTACGGCCTCATCGCCGGTGGCGTGCAGTCGGGCCTGCCGCTGTTCCTCGGCACCTACCCGATCACTCCGGCCTCGGACATCCTCCACGAGCTGAGCAAGCACAAGCGGTTCGGGATCACCACGTTCCAGGCCGAGGACGAGATCGCCGGCATCGGCGCCGCCCTGGGTGCTGCGTTCGCGGGCTCGCTCGGGGTCACCAGCACGTCGGGTCCCGGCATCGCGCTGAAGTCGGAGACCATCGGCCTCGCGGTGATGACCGAGCTGCCGCTGGTCGTCATCGACGTGCAGCGCGGTGGGCCCTCGACCGGCCTGCCCACCAAGACCGAGCAGGCCGACCTGCTGCAGGCGATGTTCGGCCGCAACGGCGAGGCGCCGGTGCCGATCGTGGCCCCGCAGTCACCCGGTGACTGCTTCGACGCCGCGGTGGAGGCGACCCGGATCGCGGTCACCTACCGCACCCCGGTGATGCTGCTCTCCGACGGCTACCTCGCCAACGGCTCCGAGCCGTGGCGGGTGCCCGAGCTCGACGAGCTCCCCGAGATCGACCCCGCGTTCGCGACCGGTCCCAACCACGAGGCCGTGGGCAAGGACGGCGAGACCAAGCAGGAGTTCTGGCCCTACCTCCGCGACGAGGAGACCCTGGCCCGGCCGTGGGCGATCCCCGGCACGCCGGGCATCGAGCACCGCATCGGTGGCCTGGAGAAGGGCGACGGGCACGGCAACATCTCCTACGACCCGGGCAACCACGACTACATGGTCCGGATCCGCCAGGCCAAGGTGGACCGCATCGCCGACTCGCTGCCGCCGCTGGAGGTCGACGACCCGAGCGGACGAGCGAAGGTTCTCGTGCTCGGCTGGGGCTCGACGTACGGCCCGATCGGCGCCGCCTGCCGCCGCGTGCGCAAGGCCGGCCTCGACGTCGCCCAGGCCCACCTGCGCCACCTCAACCCCTTCCCCAGGGACCTCGGCGAGATCCTGAAGCGGTACGACGCCGTGATGGTTCCCGAGATGAACCTCGGCCAGCTCTCCCTGCTGCTGCGGGCCAGGTACCTCGTCGACGTGGTCGGCTACAACCACGTGCGTGGACTGCCGTTGAAGGCCGCCGAGCTCGCCGAGGCCGTCACCGACCTGATCCACACCACCACCGGGGACGCCTCCGCCGTGGACGCGGCCGCCGGCACCGACGACAAGGAGTCCGTGCGATGAGCACCACCGAGCTCCCCTTCCCGGGGCTCGCCGGGGTCCCGACCACCGACGAGAAGCAGACCGGCAAGGACTTCACCTCCGACCAGGAGGTCCGCTGGTGCCCCGGTTGCGGTGACTACGCCGTGCTCAAGGCGGTGCAGTCCTTCCTGCCCGACCTCGGGCTGCGCCGGGAGAACATCGTCTTCGTCTCCGGCATCGGCTGCTCCTCGCGCTTCCCTTACTACCTCGACACGTTCGGGATGCACTCGATCCACGGGCGCGCCCCGGCGATCGCCACCGGCATCGCGACCGCGCGGGGGGACCTCTCGGTGTGGGTGGTGACCGGGGACGGCGACGCGCTGTCCATCGGCGGCAACCACCTCATCCACGCGATGCGCCGCAACGTGAACATGAAGATCCTGCTGTTCAACAACCGGATCTACGGACTGACCAAGGGCCAGTACTCCCCTACCTCCGAGCCGGGCAAGGTCACCAAGTCGACCCCGGTGGGGTCGGTGGACCACCCGTTCAACCCGGTCTCGCTGGCCCTCGGCGCCGAGGCGAGCTTCGTCGCCCGCACCATCGACTCCGACCGCAAGCACCTCACCTCGGTGCTGTCCGCGGCCGCAGCGCACCGCGGCACCGCGCTGGTGGAGATCTACCAGAACTGCCCGATCTTCAACGACGGTGCGTTCGACGCGATCAAGTCGCCCGACACCAAGGCGGACGCGATCATCCCGCTGGTCGACGGCGAGCCGATCCGGTTCGGCACACCGGGCGAGGACGGCCGCGGCACCAAGGGCATCGTCCGCTCCGCCGCGGGCGGGGTCGAGGTCGTCGAGGTCGACGCCTCCAACGAGGCCCACCTGTTGGTCCACGACTCGACCAACCCCGACCCGTCGACCGCGTTCGCGCTGTCCCGGCTCACCGACGCCGGAGTGCTGCACCAGTCGCCGATCGGCATCTTCCGCTCGGTCGACCGCCCGACGTACGACGACCAGGCGCGCGCCCAGCTCGCCACGGCCACCGTGGGCCAGGACGACCGGCGTGCCGCGCTCGCCGGGCTCGTCGGCGGGGGCGACACCTGGACCGTGGTCTGACCCTGGAGCCACCGGGGTCCGATCGAGTCCCCGTCCCACCCGAGACCTTGGTCCCGATCCGGACTCCCGTTCGTCCCTGACGGCCGGCTCCGGCGACGCCTAGCGTCGAAGATCGGAGGTGGGCCATGTTCTCCGTCAGGATCCACGGCCGCGGCGGTCAGGGAACCGTCACGGCAGCCGAGCTGCTCTCGGTCGCCGCGTTCCGTGAAGGACGCCACGCGCAGGCCTTCCCCACGTTCGGCTCCGAGCGCACCGGCGCGCCCGTCGTGGCCTTCTGTCGCCTGGGCAACGCGCCGATCCGACTCCGCGAGCCGATCACCAGGCCCGACGCGCTGATCGTGCAGGACCCGACGCTGCTGCACCAGGTGAACCTCTTCGCCGGCCTCGGCGCGGACGGCTACGTCCTGCTGAACACCAGCCGTGACATCGCCGAGCTGGGGCTCGAGGACCTGGCCGCGTCGCTGCGACCCGAGCGCCTCGCCTGCGTACCCGCCACCGAGCTGGCGCGCGAGCACCTCGGCCGGCCGCTGCCCAACGCAGCGCTCCTCGGCGGCTTCGCCGCCCTCACCGGCGAGGTCACCATCGACTCGGTCGTGGCCGTCGTGCGCGAGCGGTTCCGTGGTCCCGCGGGAGAGCGCAACGCGGCGGCGGCGTACGCCACCCACGACCACGTCCTCGAGCGGATGGAGAGCAGGAGCGATGCTTGAGCAGATCGAGGGGTCGCAGGCGGTCGCGCGGGCCGTCGCCCGCTGTCGCCCGGAGGTGATCGCCGCCTATCCGATCTCCCCGCAGACCCACATCGTCGAGGGCCTCTCCGACCTGGTGCGGACCGGTGAGCTGGCCGGTTGCGAGTACCTGATGGTGGAGTCGGAGTTCGGGGCCTTGTCGGCCTGTATCGGGGCTTCCGGGGCAGGTGCCCGCACCTACACCGCGACTTCGAGTCAGGGACTGTTGTTCATGGCCGAGGCGCTCTTCAACGCCTCCGGGCTCGGCCTGCCCATCGTGATGACGGTCGCCAACCGGGCCATCGGTGCGCCGATCAACATCTGGAACGACCACTCCGACGCCATGTCGATGCGCGACTCCGGGTGGATCCAGCTCTACGCCGAGTCCAACCAGGAGGCGGTCGACCTCCACCTGCAGGCGTTCCGGCTGGCCGAGCAGCTGTCCGTCCCGGTGATGGTGTGCATGGACGGGTTCGTGCTGACCCACGCCTTCGAGCCGGTGGACGTGCCCGAGGCGAAGGACGTGGAGCGCTTCCTGCCGGCGTTCGAGCCGCGGCAGATCCTGGACCCCGCCGAGCCGGTGACCATCGGCGCCATGGTGGGCCCGGAGGCGTTCACCGAGGTGAAGTACCTGATGCACGCCAAGCAGGTGCAGGCGCTCGACGCCATCCCCGCCATCGCGGCGGCCTTCGAGGAACAGCTCGGCCGCCGGGCCGGTGGCCTGGTCCGCCCCTATCGGGTGGACGGCGCGGACACCGTCGTCGTCGGGCTCGGCTCGATGCTGGGCACCCTCGAGGAGGTGGCCGACCAGCTGCAGGCTGACGGCGAGCAGGTCGGCGTCCTCGGCATCAAGTGCTTCCGCCCGTGGCCCCGTGAGGAGGTCCGCGCCGCCCTCGCCGGCGCGCGCCGGGTCGTGGTCGTCGAGAAGGCGTTCGCCGTCGGCGCCGGCGGCATCGTGGGCCAGAACACCCGGCTCGCACTGCAGGGCCTGCCCATCGAGGTGTACGACGTGGTGGCCGGTCTGGGCGGGCGTCCGGTGACCGTGGCGTCGGTGCGCGAGCTGCTGGGTCGAGTCCTCGCGGGCGAGATCGACCCGATGCGGATGCACTTCCTCGACCTCGACACCGCCCTGGTGGAGCGCGAGCTCGACCGGTCCGGTGCCACCGACCGCCCGGGACCGCACGCCGAGAACATGCTGCGCGATCTCGGCACGGTCGCCTCCAACCCCGCCTGAGCACGAGGAGCAACGCGATGGCCGTACAGGAGCTGAAGTTCTACCAGACCGGGACGTTCGTGGTCGGCAACCGGCTGCTGGACCCCGACCAGCGCTCGGTGCAGGCGAGGACGGGTCGGTCCAACTCGCTGACGTCCGGTCACCGCGCATGCCAGGGATGCGGCGAGGCACTCGGCGCGCGCTACGTCCTCGACGCCGCCATGCGAGCCACCGACGGGAAGCTGGTCGCCGTCAACAGCACCGGCTGCCTCGAGGTGTTCTCCACCCCCTACCCCGAGTCGTCCTGGCAGCTGCCCTGGCTGCACTCGCTGTTCGGCAACGGGCCGGCCGTCGCTGCCGGTGTGGCCGCGGCACTGAGGGCCAGGGGCCGCGACGACATCCGCGTCGTCGGCCAGGCGGGGGACGGTGGCACCGTCGACATCGGCTTCGGCTGCCTGTCGGGCATGTTCGAGCGCAACGACGACGTGTTGTTCGTCTGTTACGACAACCAGGGCTACATGAACACCGGTGTCCAGCGCTCGGGCGCCACCCCGCCGGCCGCACGGACCGCCAACACCAAGGCACTCGGGCCCGAGCCCGGCAACGTCTTCGGCCAGGGCAAGTACGTCCCCGGCATCGCGATGGCACATGAGATCCCCTACGTCGCCACGGGCACGGTCGCCGACCTGCGCGACCTCGAGGCGAAGGTGGAACGGGCCATGGACTTCCGCGGCGCCCGCTACCTGCACGTGTTCGTGCCGTGCCCCCTCGGGTGGGCCGCGCCGGCCGCGATCACGATCGAGCTGGCCCGCCTGGCGAAGGAATCGGGCATCTTCCCGGTCCTCGAGGCAGAGCGCGGCGAGGTCACCGCGGTCTCGAAGATCCGCCGGCAGGTGCCGGTGGAGGACTACCTGCGACCCCAGGGCCGCTACGCCCACCTGTTCGGCGACCCGGGTCGCCCCGACATCGTGGAACGGCTGCAGGCGCTGGCCGACCGCAACATCGCCCGCTACGGGCTCACGGAAGCAGATGAGGTGCCGTGATGGACGAGCCCTTCGCGATCACGCTCGACGTCGGCTCCAGCCGGGCCAACAAGACCGGCTCGTGGCGCACCGAGCGGCCCGAGTACGTCGACCGGATGCCACCGTGCAACGACGCCTGCCCGGCCGGGGAGAACATCCAGGGCTGGCTGTACGACGCCGAGGCCGGCGGCCCGGCGTACGAAGAGGCCTGGCGGCAGATCATGGTGGACAACCCGTTCCCCGCGGTGATGGGGCGGGTCTGCTACCACCCGTGCGAGACGGCCTGCAACCGCGGACAGCTCGACGAGGCGGTCGGAATCAACTCGGTCGAGCGGTTCCTCGGCGACGAGGCGATCCGTCAGGGATGGCAGGTCACCGTGGACGTCCCGGCCACGGGCCGGCGGGTGCTGGTCGTGGGCGCCGGCCCCTCGGGCCTGTCGGCGGCGTACCACCTGGCCAGGCGGGGGCACGCGGTCACGATCAAGGAGGCCGGTCAGGTGGCGGGCGGGATGATGCGGTTCGGCATCCCGCGGTACCGACTGGACCGCAGCGTCCTCGACGCGGAGATCCAGCGGATCCTCGACCTCGGCGTCGAGCTCGAGCTGGACACGACGGTGGACGACCTCGACGCCCTGCGCACCGAGTTCGACGCGGTGTTCCTGGCCGTCGGGGCCCAGCTGGGCAAGCGGGCCTACATCCCGGCCGGCTCGGCCGCGAAGGTCCTCGACGCCGTGACCATGCTGCACGACCTCGAGCAGGGCGAGCGCCCGATGCTCGGTCGACGCGTGGCGGTGTACGGCGGGGGCAACACCGCCCTCGACGCGGCGCGCACCGCCAGGCGACTGGGGGCGTCGGAGGCGATCGTCGTCTACCGCCGGACCAGGGACCGGATGCCGGCCCACGAGTCGGAGCTCGAGGAGGCCGTCGAGGAGGGTGTGCTCGTCAAGTGGCTGACCACCGTCAAGCAGGTGGACGAGGGAGCGCTGCTGGTCGAGCGGATGGAGCTGGACGAGGACGGGTTCCCGCAACCCACCGGCGAGGTGGAGGAGCTCGCCGCGGACTCGCTCGTGCTGGCCCTGGGCCAGGAGACCGACCTCTCCCTGCTCGACGGGGTGCCCGGACTGGTGGTCCGCGACGGCGTGGTCGAGGTCGATGCCCAGATGCAGACCGGATGCCCCGGAATCTTCGCCGGAGGTGACATGGTGCCGCTCACCCGCTCGGTCACCGACGCGATCGGGCACGGGAAGCGGGCTGCGCGCAACATCGACGCCTGGCTGTCCGGCTCAGCATCGGGGCCCCGAGTCCGCCCGGCGCTCGCGTCGTTCGACACCCTGAACACCTGGTACTACTCCGACGCACCACGCACCCATCGACCGGTGCTGGACCGCGCGCGGCGGGAGAGCACGTTCGACGAGGTGGTGCAGGGACTGGACGAGACGACCGCCCTGTTCGAGGCGCGCCGGTGCCTGTCCTGTGGCAACTGCCTGCGCTGCGACAACTGCTACGGGGTCTGCCCGGACAACGCCGTGATCAAGACCGGTGACCCGGGTGCGCCGTACCTGATCGACCTGGACTACTGCAAGGGGTGCGGCATCTGCGCCCACGAGTGCCCCTCGGGCGCGATCTCGATGTTCCCCGAGGAGATCTGACGCCCGGCTAGGACTTCTCGGCTGCGGCCTCCAGCTGCCGCAGTCCCTTCTCGAGGTCCGGACCGATCATCTTCTCCATGTTCATGAACCGGCCCATGACCTTCATCAGGCCGGAGAACTCCGACTCGATGCGCCACACCACGCGGGTGCCGTTGCCCTCGGGCACGAAGTCGAAGTGCACCTGGTTGCCAGGGGACTTGAACGGCTTGAGGAAGTCGAGGGTGACGTCGATGCGTTCCGGTGTCGAGCCGACGATCTCCATCTTGCCGGCCCCGGCCTTGCGGTTGCCGGACCACGAGTACTGCGCTCCGACGCCTTGGTCGGGACCCGCGAAGCTGCGCTGCAGGTCGGGGTCGACGTCCTCCCACGGCGACCACTCGATCCAGCGGTGGAAGTCGTTGACGAAGGCGTGCACGTGCTGCGGCTGCGCGTCGATGGTGGTGCTGCGCTCCACGGAGAACCCACTCATGCGCGTCAGGATAGGGCCACCTAGGCTCCCTCCGTGACTGAGCAACGCCGCGGCTTCCTGCTCGGCGCTGCGGCGTACGCGTTGTGGGGGCTGTTCCCGCTCTACTGGCCGCTGCTCGAGCCGGCCGGCGCGGTGGAGATCCTCGCCCACCGGATCTGCTGGTCGCTGGTGACCATGCTGGGGCTGACGCTCCTGCTGCGCCGTACGCCCCACCTGCGCGCGATCTTCCGCGACCGGCGCGTGCGGCTGCTCCTCCTCGCCGCCTCCGTCGTCATCGGACTCAACTGGGGCGGCTTCATCTGGGGCGTCAACAACGGCCGGGTGGTCGAGGTGTCGCTCGGCTACTTCATCAACCCGCTGGTCACCGTGCTGCTCGGCGTGGTCGTCCTCGGCGAGCGACTGCGCTGGCCACAATGGACCGCGATCGGCATCGCCGGCGTCGCGGTGGTCATCCTGACCGTGGACTACGGCCATCCGCCGTGGGTGGCGCTGCTGCTCGCCGGCTCGTTCGCCACCTACGGGCTGGCCAAGAAGAAGGCCGGCGCGGGCGCGATCGAGAGCCTCACCTTCGAGACCGTGGTGCTCACGCCGCTGGCGCTGGCCTACCTGGTGTGGCTCGGCATGGTCGGCCAGGACTCCCTGTCCAGCGAGGGACCGAGCCACCTCGCCCTGCTCGCGACCACCGGCCTGGTCACCGCGGTGCCCCTGATCTGCTTCGGCGCCGCCGCGATCCGGGTCTCGATGACGACCATCGGCCTGCTGCAGTACCTCGCCCCGACCATCCAGTTCGTGCTCGGCCTGGTCGTCTTCGACGAGGCGATGAACCC
>DASSLA010000044.1:0-6555 GCA_035689885.1 Marmoricola sp.
GCGGTGGCGCAGAGCGACATCAAGCGGATGCTCTCGTTCACGCTGGTCAGCCACATCGGTTACATGCTGTTCGGAATCGCCCTGGGCACGGTGATCGGGTACGCCGGCGCGATCTTCTACGTGGCCCACCACATCACCATCCAGACGGCCCTCTTCCTGGTACTCGGGCTGGTCGAGCGCAGGGCCGGCAGCACCAGCCTGATCAAGCTCGGCGGCCTGGCCCGGCTCGCGCCCGTGCTCGGCCTGCTGTACTTCGTCCCGGCGATGAACCTCGCGGGCATCCCCCCGATGTCGGGCTTCCTCGGCAAGGTCGCGCTCACCGACGCCGGGCTGCGGGAGGGCACCCCGCTGGCGTACGCCGTCGTCGCGGCGGGCATGGTGACCAGCCTGCTGACGCTGTACGCCGTCGCGAAGGCCTGGAACCTCGCCTTCTGGCGCACCCCCGAGCAGGCACACGAGATGGCGCTCGAGCTCTCCGAGACCGAGCGGGTCGCGGTTGTCCCCGGCGGCCGGCAGCGTCACCACGTCAACGTCGGCGCGAGCACCTACGAGGCCGGGGACCGCGACGAGGCACGGCGCATCATCGACGAGGGAGACGGGGGCGACCAGGACTTCCAGCAGCTGCGCGAGGAAGGGGTGCTCCGGTCGCGACTGCCCCGCACCATGGTGGGTGCCACCGCCGGGCTGGTCGCGTTCAGCCTCGGACTGACCGTCGTCGCCGGACCCGCCTTCGGCTACACCGGGCGTACGGCCCAGGACCTCCTCGACCGGCAGGTCTACCGCTCCGCGGTGCTGAGCGAGGGGGCGCGATGAGGCCCGAGATCACGAACCCACGCGGCGGCCTGCCGAAGCCCGGTCGACTCCGCGCCGTACAGCCCATGGTCGTGCTGTGGCTGACCGTGGTGTGGGTGGCGCTGTGGGGAGACCTGTCGCCGCTCACCGTGGTGGGTGGGGTGCTGGTCGGCGTCGTGGTGTGCCTGGTGTTCCCGCTGCCCCCGGTGCGGATGCACGTCCGGGTGCGGCCGCTGCGCCTCGCCTGGCTGGTGCTGCACTTCCTCGCCGACGTCGTGGTGGCGAGCGTCGATGTGGCGTGGCGGACGCTCCAGTTCCGTCGGCAGCCGCGCAACGCGGTGATCGAGGTCGACCTGCGCACCCACTCCGACTTCGTCCTCACCGTGGTCGCGGAGCTGGTCTCCCTGGTCCCGGGAAGCCTCGTGGTCGAGGCGCGCCGCTCCACGCACACGTTGTTCCTGCACGTCCTCGACGCGCGCGACATGGACGGCGTCAACCGCATGCGCGCACAGGTGTTCGCCCTCGAACGCCGTGTCGTGCTCGCCTTCGGCGCCGAGACCGGACAGGTCCTGGAGGAGGCCCGGTGACCGCCGTCCTCGCCGTCTGCGTCGGCTTCCTGGCCGTCGCCGCGCTGCTCCTCGTCGTCCGGATCGCGCTCGGACCGACCATGCTCGACCGCGTCGTGGCGCTCGACGTGCTCGTCGCGGTGATGATCTGCGGCCTCGGACTGGAGGCCGCCGTCAACCAGCACACCACGACCCTGCCGATCCTGGTGGTGCTCTCGCTGCTCGGCTTCGTGGGCTCGGTGAGCGTCGCCCGCTTCACGCGCGGCAGCGACGACGTCGAGGGGGGAGAGTCATGAGCTGGGCTGCCCTAGCCGACATCGCAGCAGCGGCCTGCCTGCTGCTCGGTGCCCTGCTGTCCCTGATCGCCGCCGTAGGCATCCTGCGCTTCCCCGACGTGCTCACCCGGATGCACTCCGCGACCAAGCCGCAGGTCCTGGGACTGCTGCTCGTTCTGCTCGGGCTGGGACTTCGACTCCGCGATCCCGGCAGCATCGGCATGCTCGCCCTGGTCGCGCTGTTCCAGCTGGCGACCACGCCGATCGCCAGCCACATGGTCGGCCGCGCCTCGTTCCGTGCCGGGCAGGTGCGCCACGACCTGCTGGTCGTCGACGAGCTCACCGAGGTGCTCCCCCGCGCCGACGACTCCGAGGCCTGAACCCCTGTCTCAGCTGTGCTCGGTGCCCGGCGGCGCCGGCGCGTGGATGCGATAGCGGAGTCCGATCAGCCGAATCGTGAAGCACAGGGCAGACGCGCCCACGGCCGCCACCACGCCGTACACCCCGGCCTCGTCGGTGAGCACGACCACGAGGGCCCCGGTCATGGCCGGGATGGCGTAGAGCTCGGCGCGCAGCACGACCGGGACCCGGCCGACCAGCACGTCGCGCAACGTGCCGCCGCCCACCCCGGTGATGGTGCCGAGGATGAGTGCCTGCACCGGGCCCATCCCCAGGTCCAGCGCCTTGCTCGCGCCGCTCACCGCGAACAGGCTCAGGCCCGCGGCGTCGAGCACCTCGATCGGCTTCCAGAGCCGGTCCAGCCGCCGCCCGAAGACGAACGCGATCAGGCTGCCCGCCGCGGCCACCGCCAGGTAGCGCCAGTCGCTGAACGTGGCCGGCGGCAGCGAGTCGAGGAGTACGTCGCGGATGATCCCGCCACCGAGGGCGGTCACCATGCCCAGCGTGACGACGCCGACGACGTCGATCCGGGTCACCCGGATCGCGGTCAACGCACCGTTGAGCGCGAACGCGAAGACACCGGTCAGCTCCAGCACCAGGAACAGGGTCGATGCGGTGCTCACCGGCCATGTCTACCGCCTGTGGCACCGTCCTGTCCGGTTCCTACCCCGTGGCACGGCGGCGCAGCAGGCCCACCGGCACCAGGTAGAACAGCGCGATCGCGAGGTAGCCGAGCACGGCGGCGACCGGCACGAAGATCCCGATCCCGATCATCACCACGTAGAAGGCGAGCCCCGGCGTGCGACGCGCGGTGATCGCCGCGACGTCGGCGTCCGCCACGTCGTCCCGCACGAGGTGCACGCGCGCGGCGTGCCGCCAGAGCACCGAGACCACCGTCGCGATCGACAGCAGGGTGAGCCCGTAGAAGGTGGAAGCCACCCGGCCGGCGTCCTCGTGCTCGACGCTCTCCGCGAGCAACCGGGTCGGGAACGGCACGAACGACACCAGCAGCAGGAGCAGCAGGTTGAGCCGCATCAGCAGTGCGTCGGCGTGGTCCAGGTGGTCGGTGATGGCCGCATGTCCCAGCCAGATCGCGCCCACGGTGGCGAAGCTGACCACGTAGGCGAGGTAGGACGGCCACTGGTCGAGGATCGCGCCGAGGAGGTCGTCCGCCGAACCGTCGGGCACGGAGATCTCGAGCACCAGCAGGGTGATCGCGACCGCGAACACCCCGTCGCTGAACGCCTCCATCCGTGCAGTGCTCAGCGCCCGTGGACGCGCCTCCCGGGCCATGCGGCGAGCATCTCGCTGGCCCGCCGGAAAAACCAGAGGCAGGGCACATAGGCCGCGCGTAGCCTCGAGAGCGACGTCAGGGGCCACGTATGCACATCGATCCTCGAGAGCTGGACGAAGCGATTGCCGCCCACGCGTTCACGGGTACCGCGACCGTGGACGTCGACGACCGCCGCGTCCTCGAGCGCTGTGCGGGACACGTGCACCGGGCCTTCGCCGTGACGATGACCCCGCAGACCCGGATCGCCATCGCCAGCGGCAGCAAGGCGTTCACCGCCCTGGCGGTGATGCGTCTGGTCGAGGATGGTGGGCTGCGACTCGACCAGCGGGTCCGCGAAGTGCTGGGCGACGACCTCCCGCTCGTCGACGGCACGGTGACGATCGAGCACCTTCTCACCCACACGTCGGGGATCGGCGACTACCTCGACGAGGACGGTGACTGGCAGCCTGCGGACCACGTGCTCTCCCTGCCGGTGCACACCCTCACCACGGCCGAGGCCTTCCTGCCGATGCTCGACGGGCACCCGAGGAAGTTCGCCGCGGGCGAGAGGTTCTCCTACTGCAACGGCGGCTACATGGTGCTGGCCGTCGTGCTCGAACGGGTCACGGGCGAGACCTTTCACGACGCCGTACGGCGCCTGGTGCTCGCGCCCGCCGGCTTGCAGGAGACCGACTACCTGGCCCTCAACGAGCTACCGGCGGACGCGGCCCCCGGCTACGTGCACGACCAGGGGGACCTGGTGAACACGCTGCACCTCCCGGTCCTCGGCAACGGGGACGGGGGCGCATTCACGACCGCCGACGACCTGCACCGGTTCTGGCTGGCACTGCTGGACGGGCGCATCGTCTCGCGCAGCACCGTGGAGGAGATGACCCGACCGCGCCACGACGTCCCCGCGGAGGGGTTGCGGTACGGCATGGGGTTCTGGCTGCACCGGACTCACGCCGCCCTGGTGCTCGAGGGGTATGACGCCGGTGCCTCCTTCCGGTCGACGCACGTGGTCGAGTCGCGGACGACCGCGAGCGTGTTGGGCAACAGCTCGGAAGGGGCATGGCCGGTCATCGCCGTGATGGCGCGGGCGATCGACGCGGAGCTCGGCTGACTCGAACGGTGAAGGAGTCGGTCGTAGTACCAACGTCCGGTTAAGGACCAGACGTCGCCGCCAATACGTTCCTGGCATGTCCAGATTTCGCGCACACATCCTCATCGCAGCGGCGGCCACTGTGGCCGCCGCTCTTCTTGCACCCGCGGCCCACGCCGCCGTACCCGCCGACTGCGCTCCCGACGCCTGGGAGCCCGACGGGGACTGGGACTTCCACTCGAGCATCGCCGCACCGGTCGACGTCGGCGGGACGGTGACCAGGGCGATCTGCCAGGAGCCCAACCCGTTCCCGCGCACGAGCGCCGGCCAGGACTTCGACTTCTTCAGGTTCACCGCGGCCGGCGGCAAGGCCTACACGGGCGAGATCACCGCAGCCGGCTCCGCGCTGGGCTTCGGCGGCGGGGGCGGCCTGGTGATCGGCGGACTCTACAGGGTCAACGCCGACGGGTCCGGCACATCGATCAACAACGTCACGATGACCAACAGCTACGAGCGGTTCACCACCGACGTGCTGCCGGCCGGTGAGTACGGCTTCGTCACCTACACGCCGGACAACCAGATCTATCCGAACTTCCGGATGGACATCAAGACGGTCTCCGGCGAGGCCGGCGCCTACACGGTCAAGGTCTCCGAGACCTCGGTCAACGTGCCGTCGGTCGCCTCGGTCACGCTGCGCTCGACGTCGGTGAAGTACGGCTCGACGGTGCAGGGCACCATCACGATGAGTGGTCCTGCTCCCGAGGGCGGGATGTTCCTCTTCACCGACTCCAGCTCGCGGTTCACGGCCAACCCCAGCTCGCCGTACCTGCCCGCGGGCGCGACGTCTGTCGGGTTCACGGTGACCACGACCAGCCAGCGCCCGAGCAGGGACACGAAGGTGACCATCTCGGCCAACACCACGACGGGTACGCCGAAGACGGTCGTGCTCACCGTCAGGCGCTAGAGCAGGACGGCCGCCCCGGCGTCGGGGGGACAGCCGGGACGACCGCGGGATCAGCCTACAACCATTAGGTAGAATCGGACGAAAGGGGCAGTCGAGCAATGGGACGGACGACACCTCCACGTGTGCCCCGGGACCCGCACCTGCCCGCCCTCGGCCTGCTGGACGGCGGGCGGCTCGCGGAGTCGTTGCTCGACGCCGGCGTCGTCACCGGCTCCGTCACGGAGGCGAAGGTGCTGTACGTGGAGTACACCCCTGGCACGTCCCTCGTGCTGCAGGCCGACCTGCAGGTCGACGGGCACCGGCGGGCCGCGGTGCTGCGCGCCGGCAGCGCCCTGTGCCGTGTCGCCCGGGCCACCGGGGTTCCTGTCCCGACGGTGGGGGCGGTGCTGCACTGGCTGCCGGCGGACCCGTACGTGCGGATGCCTGCGGCGGCCTCGGACCTGGCGCACTCCCCCTGGTTCGCCGTCAGTCGCGCCCGAACAGGGCCGGAGCTCCCGGACGCCTCGCTCGAGATGCTGTCCTACGTGCCGGGCCGGCGGGCGACCTTCGGCGTGGGCCCCTACGTGGTGAAGACCTACGGGTCGGAGGCGAGGTTCTCCCTCGCCCGGGACGCGCAGCGACTCCTGGCGAACGGGGCGGAGCTGCCGACCCCGCACGCCGTCGGGGCGCTGCCCGAGCACCGGATGACGATCCAGCGACGCGTCGATGGTCGTCCCGCCGAACGGCACCGAACGACCCAGCTCGCCGGAGCCGCCGGGGACCTGATCGACCACTTGCACAGCTCCCCCCGCAGTGCCCGGGTGCAGCGCGGACCGTGGGCGCAGCTGCGGGCAGCCCACTGTGCGGTGTTGACGCTGGCCGCCGTGTCCCCCGACGAGGCCGCACGTTCGCGGCGACTGCTGCAGCAGCTCACCGAGACCGTCCCGGTCGGCCTGCCGATGGTCCTCTCCCACGGGGACTTCTCGGTCGACCAGCTGCTGGTGGACCCGTCCGGCACGTTGACGGTCACCGATGTCGACAACGCGTGCCAGGCCCCGGCCGGCCTCGACCTCGCCAGCTTCGCCGCCAACGTGATGAGTGGCCGGACCGGCGACGCCGAGCACTCCGAGGCAGTACTGGATGAGCTGCTCGCTCGGCGCGACGCGCCACCGGCCCTCGACTGGTACTACGCCGCAGCACTGCTG
>DASSLA010000045.1:0-5909 GCA_035689885.1 Marmoricola sp.
GTGGACGTTTGCCCCAGGCGCGTCAGGCCAACAAATGGGGTCAAACCTTCATCCCCATATACCGTCCCACGAACGGGACGGACGCTGCAGCCACGTACGAGCCGTGTGGCTTTCAGCGCTGGGTGGCGGGAATCTGTCGCCGCAATGTGGCGGTTGAGCTGGGCCCATGACATCGACGGGGGGCTACGGCCCAGAGGCAGCCATCGGCGGCGCCGTGATCATGTGTGCACCTTGCGGCTGACTGCGCTGCGGCGTTCGCGCGCAGGTACGGCGGATGCTTCAGGCGGTGGGGATGAGGTGACAGACCTGGGCGGGGGTGCACTGGTCAGGGTGCAGAGTCTTTGCCCGCGCGCTGAGCTGGCGCACCTGGGTTAACAGAGTCGTGAGCTCGGCGATCCGCCGCTCAAGATCGTGGGCGTGCTGTTCGAGCACTGCCGCGACGTGTGCGCACGGTGCGCCGGCGCTTTCGCGGGCAGAGACGACGTCGACGATCTCCGCCAGGGTCAGCCCGGCCGCCTGCGCGGCCTTCACGAACGCCAGCCGGTCGACCGCCCGGTGGTCGTACTCCCGGTAGCCCGACGCTTGGCGAGCCGGCGCTGGCAGCACGCCGGCGCTCTCGTAGTAGCGGATCGTCTTGGTCGTCACGCCGGCCGTGGCGGCCAGCTCTCCGATGCGCATGGTCAACCGTAGACCTTGACCTTCCCCCGCACTGGAACGTCTACCGTCCGATGACCTGTCCGCGCGCGCGAGGAGAATGCCATGGACGAGTACGACCTGATCGTCATCGGGACCGGCGGCGCTGCGATGGCCGCGGGCATCGAGGCACGGTCCCGCGGCAACAGCGTCTTGCTCGTCGAGCACGGGCCGCTAGGCGGGACCTGCCTGAACATCGGTTGCGTGCCCAGCAAGAACCTCCTCGCCGCCGCCGGGCAGCGCCACCGTGCGGCCACGCACCCCTTTGAAGGCATCTCCACCAGCGCGGGCCCGGTCGCCTTGGGCGCCCTGATGGAGCAGAAGCAGGCCTTGATCGACCGCCTGCGCCAAGCGAAGTACGCCGACGTCGCCGACGCCCACGGCTTCCCGATCCTGCAGGGCCACGCACGCTTCATCGACCAAGAGACACTGCAGGTCGACGGCCAGGCCCTGCGAGCACGGCACGGGTACGTCGTGGCCACCGGCGTGGCACCACACATCCCGGACCTCCCGGGGTTGGGTGACGTGGCGTACCTGACCTCCACCACCGCGATGGAGCAGCAGGACCTACCCGCATCCATGGTGGTGCTCGGCGCCGGGTATGTCGGGCTCGAGCAGGCCCAGCTGTGGGCGCACCTCGGTGTCGCCGTCACCATCGTCGGACGCTTCGCGCCCCACGCGGAGCCGGAGGTTGCAGACGTGTTGCTCGGCGTGTTTCAGGACGAGGGCATCACCGTGGTGCAGGAGCGCGCGACGGAGGTGCGGGCGACTCACGACGGCGTTGAGGTCCGGACCGGGAGCGAGAGGCGGCTGACGGGCCAGCGGTTGCTCGTGGCGACCGGGCGCTTCGCCGACACGTCCGACCTGGCTCTCAATGCAGCAGGTGTTGCTACTGACAGGCGCGGCTTCGTCGTCGTCGACGAGAACCAGCGGACCACCAACCCACGGGTCTTCGCGGCCGGGGACGTGTCCGGCGTCCCGCAGTACGTCTACGTCGCAGCCCAGACAGGACACGTCGCCGCAGCCGGCGCGCTCGGCCAGCCCTCAGCAGTGGACTATCGAGGGCTGCCCGGCGTCACCTTCACCACGCCCCAGATCGCCAGCGCGGGACTGACGGAGGACCAAGCTCTCGCCGCTGGGCACGCCTGCGAATGCCGCGTCCTAGGAGCGCAAGACATCCCGCGCGCCCTGGTCAACCAGGACACCCGCGGTGTCCTCAAGCTCGTCATCGACGCCGAGAGCCGCAAGATCCTCGGGGTGCACGCTGCCCTGGACGGCGCAGGCGAACTGATGCTCGCAGCGACCTACGCGATCAAGTTCGGCCTCACCGTGGACGACCTCGCCGACACTTGGGCCCCCTACCTAACGATGAGCGAAGCCCTGCGCATCGCCGCCGGCTTGTTCCGCTCAGCGCTGCCCACGAGCTGCTGCGCATAGGCACCCGAGCCGGCGCGTCACGGCTCGTGCGAGCCCGCGCCGACAGTGTCGCCCTTCAGCCTCAGGGCCACCCATAGGCCGCAAGGCCGACAGATGTACGACGCCCCGCCGTCCAACGCATGAAGAGCGCGGCGCGGCTTGCTGCGCCCGCAGCACGAGCACTCCCTCGAGTCCTGGCTCATCACGCGATGCTCCCACTCCCGCACCAGAAGACACAGGGCCAGGCTGGGTCAACGCGTCAGACAGAGTTGAGCCTGTCCCACTTCCTTGGAAGTGGGACGAGCGGTCCAAGACTTGTTCGAGCCGAGGCGGCACGGCTGACGCGCCGTGCCAGAAGTAGGTCCCGAAATCGCGTCCCGTTGGTTCCGTACAGAGACGACCTTCGGTACGTTGGGCCGGTGGAGTTGGGCTACGCACGCGTCTCGACGGCGAAGCAGGACCTTGACCGGCAGGTCGAGGCGCTCGTGGCGGCCGGCGTCGCACGGGACAAGATCTTTTTGGACAAGAAGTCCGGCGCGACCACCGACCGGCCGGGCCTCCGGGCGGTGTTGGAGTACGCCCGTGAGGGCGACGTCATCGTCGTGCACACCCTGGACCGCCTGGGGCGCACGGTGCGCGACACCCTCAACCTGATCCACGACCTCACCGACCGCGGCGTCGGGGTCCGCAACCTCGCGGACCCGATCAAGGTCGACTCCGCGAACCCCAGCGACCCGATGGGACAGCTCGCGGTCGTCCTGCTGGCCCTGTTCGCGCAGATGGAACGGACCTACACCGTCGAGCGCGCCGCCCACGCTCGAGCTGTTGCCACAGCCAAGGGCCGGCGGATTGGCCGACCCGTCCTGGTCGACGCTGACAAGCTCGCCTACGCCGCCCACCTGCGTGAGGCCGGCCACTCCATCGCGGAGATCGTCGCCAAGACGGGGATCGCCCGCACCAGCCTGTACCGCCACCTGCCGCCTCGGGCCGTCGAGCACCTCACCGCTGCGCCGGCGACCGAGCAGGCGGCAGCGGAGTCCGCGAGGTAGCAAGGAGACAGCGATGGTCTCGGCTCGGTTGACGGCCCAGCAGAAGGCCTTGCTGCTGTGCCAGCACCTCCAGGACGGAGTGCCGCTGACCCGCCTGGCTGAGCACGCTGGCATCCCGGAGCGCACGCTGCGCCGGTGGGCAACGACCTACCGGGCCGACGGGACCGTCGATTCACTGGAACGTCGACGGCGCAGCGACGCCGGCCAGCGCCGGCTGCCCGACGACCTCATCGCGGCCGTCGAGGCGTTGGCTCTACGCCGGCCCGCCCCGACGACCGCGTTCGTGCACCGCCGGATCGCTGACATGGCGCGCGACCGCGGGCTGGCTCCGCCGAGCTACTCCACGGTGCGCGACATCGTCACCAGCATCGACCCAGGTCTGCGCACCCTTGCGACGGGTGGCGACACCGCCTATCGGGATCGGTTCGAGCTGGTCTACCGGCGCTCGGCGGCCCGCCCGAACGAACAGTGGCAGGCCGACCACACGCTGCTCGACGTGCAGATCCTCGATGCCCACCGACGCCCGGCACGACCGTGGCTGACGGTAGTGCTGGACGACTACTCGCGTGCCGTCGCCGGCTACACGCTCTTCCTCGGCGCGCCGAGCGCCGAGCGGACGGCCCTCGCGCTGCACCAGGCCGTCATCGCGAAGGGCAACCCTGCCTGGCCGGTCCAAGGCCTACCCGACGTGCTCTACAGCGACCACGGCAGCGACTTCACCAGCAGCCGGCTCGAGCGGGTCTGCCTCGACACCCACGTCAGCCTGATCCACTCCCGGATCGGGGTCCCGCAAGGCCGCGGCAAGATCGAGCGCCTCTTCAGGACCATCACCACCGAGCTGCTGCCGCACCTGCCGGGGTACATCCCGCACGGCACCGGCGGGCAACCCACCACACCGCCGCAGCTCACCCTCGCCGAGCTCGACAGCGCAGTCGAGCGCTTCGTCGTCGAGGAGTATCACAGCCGGCCGCACTCCGAGACCCGGCAGCCGCCCGTGGTCCGCTGGCTCGCCGACGGTTGGATCCCTCGCAGCCCAGCCCACCCGGAGGACCTCGACACGCTCCTGCTCACGGCGGCTACCAGCCGCATCGTCCAACGTGACGGGATCCGCTTCTCCGGCACCCGGTACATCAGCCCGGTGCTCGCCGCCTACGTCGGAGAGAGCGTCACCATCCGCTACGACCCCCGCGACGCAGCCGAGGTCCGCGTCTACTACTGCGATAAGTACCTGTGCCGGGCGATCGCACCTGAGCTCGCCCGCGAAGCAGTCACGCTGGAGCAGCTGCAGGACGCTCGCGTCGCCAGACGGCGGGCGCTGAAGAAGGAGCTGCGCGAGCGTCGGAGTCTGGCCGACGCCTTGCCCGCGGATCACCACTACGCCGTGGTGCAGCCCGCGGGCTTGCCGGGCGTGGACGGGCAGCGTCCGCCGGCCGAGCCGCCCGTCCCTCGTCACAGGCTGCGGACCTATGCCAACGACTGAACCTGCCCCCGACCGGAGCATCCTCGGCAAGAACGACGACGGCCGGCGCTTCCTGACCAGAGGACTGGGTGAGCTTGTCCCGCCGGCGCCGCGTGAGGAGCAGGTCTCCTTCTTGGTCACGAAGGAGCACCGGCGGTTCGCAGAGTTCGCCGACACCGTGCGACGCCACCGCCACGTCGGGCTGTGCTGGGGGCCGCCCGGGGTTGGCAAGACCCTGTCTGCTCGCCACTACGCCGGCACGGATCACTGGGCGCGTTGGCAGCACACCCTCACCAGCGGCACCGATCCCGGTGCCGTGCCCGAACGCGTCCTGCAGGCGCGGACCGCGTTCTGGACGCCCACGGTCAACGCGAGCACCCGCGAAGTCGACCGGGCCTTGCCCCGCGCGTGCCAGGAGATCTCCTACGCCGTCGACTACCACCAGTACGGCAAGGTCGACCCCTTCGTGCACCCGGCCTCAGCGGGCTCTGCGCTCACCGAGCTGCTCATCATCGACGAAGCCGACCGGCTTAGAACCGTCGGGCTGGAGCAAGTCCGCGACTACTACGACCGACACCGCCTCGGCGTCATCCTGATCGGCATGCCCGGGATCGAGAAGCGCCTGGCCCGTTACCCCCAGCTCTACAGCAGGATCGGCTTCGCCCACGAGTACCGATCACTGGGGCCCGACGAGCTCACCGCCGTCCTCACCCGCCGCTGGCAATCAGATAAGCACCCGGACGAAGACGACTTGGCTCAGGCCGCCGCCATCACCACGGTCGCCCGCGTCACCGGCGGCAACTTCCGCCTCGTCGACCGACTCCTCACTCAGATTGAACGCATCCGCCAGATCAACCACCTCCCGACGGTGACACCGGAGGTCGTCGAAGCGGCCCGCGAGGCCCTCCTCATCGGGCACTGAGCGAAGGTGCCCGGACACAGAGCACAGGTGATCTACGGCCACATATCCCTGTGGGCCACACATTCACAGCTGGGATAGGGGGAAGTGTGCCAGTTGAGGGACGGCCTACGGCGCAAGTCTCGGACTGCAATCGGCGGCCGTCCGATCGGACATGATCTGAACGTGTCCAACAGCGGAAAGCCGAAACTGTCGAGCGCGACGGCCGTACCTGGCAGCTCGGTGACGGCAACACGGTGTCCTGGATCAACCGCAACACCCCGGGAGGGCTCGAGATCACCTCGGCGATCCCACCGCACTTCGAGGGGTACGCCACCATCGCCCAGATGGAGGACTTCACCTCCCGGGAGAACCTACTTGCGTCGCAGGAACG
>DASSLA010000046.1:0-16996 GCA_035689885.1 Marmoricola sp.
CCATTCCCCGCGGAGGGCCGAGGTGGGATCATCGAACCACCGGCAACACGTCAGTGGCGTCGCTCGCGCACCTCCTCGGGGAGCCTCGCCCGCGGGAGGTGAGCATGCGGACCGGACAGGGCGACACCGCCACAGCGAGGCTCGGCCAATGACGACCCCCAGCACGCCGGGCACGATGACCTTCCGGCAGCGGCTGCTCAGGCGCAAGCCGCTGGAGCCGGGGGCGCACGACCATGGGCTGGCGCGCACGATCGGGCTGTTCCAGCTCACCATGTTCGGCGTCGGCGCCACGGTGGGCACCGGCATCTTCTTCGTGCTGACCACCAACGTGCCCGACGCCGGGCCGGCGATCATCTTCTCCTTCGTGCTCGCCGCCATCGTCGCGGGCCTGACGGCCCTGTGCTACGCCGAGCTGGCCAGCGCCGTACCGGTCTCGGGGTCGTCGTACTCCTACGCCTACGCCACCCTCGGCGAGGTGATGGCGATGGTGCTGGGCGCCTGCCTGCTCCTGGAGTACGGCGTGGCCGCCGCGGCAGTCTCGGTCGGCTGGTCGGAGTACCTCAACCAGCTCCTCGACAACCTGTTCGGCGTCGCCCTCCCGGACTCGCTGTCCTATGCCCCCGCCGAGGGCGGCATCGTCAACGTGCCGGCGATCGTGCTGGTCTTCCTGTGCATGCTGCTGCTCATCCGCGGTGCCAGCGAGTCGGCCAAGGCCAACGCGATCATGGTGCTGATCAAGCTCGGCGTGCTGCTGCTCTTCGTCGTTGTCGGGCTCACCGGCTGGAACAGCGACAACCTCGCCGACTTCGCACCCCTCGGCGCCTCGGGGATCTGGGTGGCCACCGGCGGGATCTTCTTCTCCTACATCGGCCTCGACGCCGTCTCGACGGCCGGCGAGGAGGTCAAGGACCCGACCCACACGATGCCCCGGGCCATCGTGCTGGCGCTCATCATCGTCACCACCTTCTACGTGCTGGTCGCGGTGGTGGCGGTCGCCGCCCAGCCGTGGCAGGAGTTCGAGGGCCAGACCGCAGGCCTCTCGCAGATCCTGCAGGACGTCACCGGGTCGTCGTGGCCGGGCACCGTCATCGCGGCCGGAGCGGTGATCTCGATCTTCTCGGTGACCCTGGTGACGCTCTACGGGCAGACCCGCATCCTCTTCACGATGGGGTACGACGGCGTGATGCCGCCGATCTTCGCGAAGGTCAACCCGACCACGCTGACCCCGGTGCACAACACCGTGATCGTCTGCGTGGCGGTGGCGGCCCTCGCTGGGTTCGTACCGCTCGACGGGCTGGCCGACCTCACCTCGATCGGTACGCTCGCGGCCTTCTCGGTGGTCTCGATCGCGGTGATCATCCTGCGGGTGCGCGAGCCGGACCTGCACCGCGGGTTCAAGGTGCCGGGCTACCCCGTCACCCCGATCCTGTCGATCCTGGCCTGCATCCTGGTCATCTCCGGACTGAAGGCGATCACCTTCCTGGCCTTCGCCGGGTGGGTCGCGGCGTTCCTGCTGTTCTACCTCGCCTACGGCATCCGCCACTCCAACCTCGAGCCGTATCCGAAGGGTGACGAGACGTGAGCATCCTGGTCGGTTACCCACCTGAGTCACGCGGACAGGGCAGCCTCGAGCTCGGCCGGCTCCTCGCCCGCTCGGCCGGTCTCCCGATGGTGGTCTGCTGCGTGATCCCGGACCGGTGGCAGTCGGTCGGCCCCGGGCGACAGGTCGACCGCGACTACGAGAGCCACCTCAACGACATGGCGCACGAGGCGCTCGAGCACGCCCGGGAGACCCTGGGCGACATCGGGGTGGAGGTGCGCTACGAGGCCGTGACCGCCCGGTCCGGCTCCGCGGGCCTGCTGGAGAGCGTGGAGAAGTTCGGCGCACGGATGCTGGTGATGGGCTCGAGCTCCCACGGGACCTGGGGCCACGTGGCGCTGGGCAGCGTCACCGACCGGCTGCTGCACAGCGCGAATGTGCCCGTCGCCCTCTCCCCGCGGGGCTACCGCAGCCAGCCGGAGGCCCGGGTCGAACGGGTCACGGTGGCCGTGGACGGCACGCACTCGTGCCACGAGGTCCTCTGGAAGGCCGCCGACGTGGCCGCCGACGTCGGCGCCAAGCTCCGAGTCGTCACCTTCGCGGTGCGCCGCTCCGTACCGCCCTACGAGGCCGGGCTCGAGGCCGAGGAGCGGGTCTTCGCCGCCTGGCGCGAGGAGTCCGTGCAGGTGGTGGAGCAGGCACGCGCCAGCCTCGCCGGCAAGGGGGGCCAGGTGCCCGAGCTGCACGTCGCCGAGGGCAGGTCGTGGGCGGAGGCCCTCGACGAACCCGGGTGGGACGAGGGCGACGTTCTCGTGATCGGGTCGAGCGCCCACCGGCCGTTGCTCGCGCGCGTCTTCCTGGGCTCGACCGCGACGCGGATCATCCGCCACTCCCCCGTGCCGGTCGTCGTGGTGCCCTGACGACCAGGGCTCACGCGAACAGCGCCTCGCCGTACCGCAGCACGACCGCCAGCACGAGCAGCAGGATCCACACCACCACGAGGACCAGGTCGAGGTTGGAGCGGATCACCGACGTGAGTGCGGACTGCACCCGGCGCGGCAGGTAGAGGTTGTCGTCGCGGATGTTCACGTAGGTCATCTCGAAGAACACCAGTGTGGTGGCCAGGGTGATCAGCAGGCACCACGGGCACAGCGCGCCGATCTCGAACATCGCCTGGTGGAACAGCCAGTAGGCGAAGGCCAGGCCGACGGTGTAGAACACCTGGGCGGCGAGCATGAACCACCGTGGGAAGCGCACCCCCGCCAGGGCAGCCACCGCGATGGTGATCACCACCGGCTCGGTGACCAGGCCCAGGAAGGCGTTGGGGAAGCCGAACACGGAGGCCTGCCAGGAGCTGGCGACCGTGCCGCAGCTGAGCACCGCGTTGATGTCGCACGCGAAGTCCGCATTCGGGTTCTCGGCGAGGCGCAGCGCCTCGACGGCGAGCACGAACGACGCCACCAGGCTGGCCACCGAGGCGACCAGCATCGTCACCCAGACGGTGACCCGGTGGTGCCGGATCCCCCGCAGCGGTGGGCCGACCTCGCGTCGGGGGTCCGCGACGGCGCTGTGGACGGTCACTGGCCCGCGGCGGCGGACTCGATCGCCTGGGCCAAGGGCCCCTCGGTGAAGAGGTCGCCGTCGAACTCCTCCCCATCGATCATGACCGTGGGCGTCCCGGTGACGCCAGAGTCGAACGCCTCCTGGGTCACCGAGGCGACCCAGCCCTCGTAGGTGCGGTCACCGAACCGGTCCACCACGTCGGCGGGTACGCCGGCCTCCTGCGCGATCTCCGCGATCCGCTCGTCGTCGAGCCCGTCGGTGCCCTCCTCGGGCTGCGCCGCGTAGAGCGACCGGTGGAATGCCCACGCCTGCTCGGGCGCGCCGTCGACGGCCGTGGCGATCGCGTTGGCGGTGCGCGTGGAGTACTCCGTGCCGTTGGAGGTCCGGTCCAGGAAGGAGATGGGTCGCAGCTCCACCCGGACGGTGCCGTCCTCGACCAGGCGGTCGAGCTCCTCGCCGTTCGCGGACTCGAAGGCCCCGCACGCGGGGCACATGTAGTCGAAGAAGATCTCCACGGTGACCGGGGCGTCGGCCTCGCCCACGGGGATCGCGCCGCCTTCGGTGAGGTTCGCAGGAGCCACCACCCGGTCGGGCGCGGCGGTCTCGTCCCCGCCGCTCACCGCGGTGAACGCGGCGAACCCGATGGCGACCAGGAGTGCGACGATCACCACGCCACTGACCCGGGCGATGATCAGCTTCCGCCTCGCCTGCTGCTCCGCGGCCACGCGCTGTACCTCACGCAGCTCTCGGGTGCGCACCCGTGCCTGCTTGCTCATCGTGCTCTGCCTTCTGGTCCGTGCGCGACGCGCATGTCGAGCGGCCCGCGAGTCCGAGCCACGGGACCAGCCTCACGTGGCGACGAATGCCCACACAGGGGCCAAAGTCCCACCGGGGCCCGCGAAGGTCACGACTGCGCAGCGACCTGCATCGGGAGCCGCACCCGCATGGTGGTGCCGCCGGCATCGGTGTCGATCTCGATCGTGCCGCCGTGCCGCTCCTCGACCACACGCCGGGCGATGTCGAGGCCCAGCCCGGTGCCCTGCCCGACCTCCTTGGTGGTGAAGAAGGGCTCGAAGGCGCGTCGGGCCACGTCCGCCGTCATCCCGGGGCCGGTGTCCACGACCTCGACGACCACCCCGCGGGTTCCATCGGCGGCGGTCCGGACGCTGAGCGTGCCCTCGCCCTCCATCGCGTCGATCGCGTTGGTGACCAGGTTGGTCCAGACCTGGTTGAGCTCCCCGGCGTACGCCTCGATCACGGGTACGTCGGAGGAGTACTCACGCTCGACCTTGACGCCCGGACGCAGCCGATGCCCCAGCACGACCAGCGTGCTCTCCAGCCCCTCCGTGACGTCGGTGCGCTGCACCGAGCCGCGGTCCATCTGCGAGTAGGACCGCACCGCAGCGACCAGCTCGGAGATCCGCCCGGTCGACTCGCTCACCTCGCCCAGCAGCGCGGCGGCCGACAGGGTGCTCGCCACCCAGGTCACGGCGGGCGCCACCGTCGACTCGGAGACGGCCAGCACCCGTTCGCACCACTCCACCCCGGCACCGGCCGCCGCCAGCGCGGCCGCTACCTCCCACTCCGCGGGCACGCCCTGCCGGGCCAGCCAGTCGGCGAGCTCCTCCTCGAGCTCGGCGACGGCCAGGGCGTCGACGTCGCCGGGCGATTCCTCGAGCTCGAGCCGCAGCTGGTCGAGCGCGACGAACTGCGCCGCGCTGAGCTCGCCGTCCGCCAGGCGCCGCAGCGAACCGAGCAGGCTGGTGCACGCGTCCTGCAGCAGCGGGACGGCCCGCGCCGCGGCGGCCGCCGGGTTGTTGAGCTCGTGCGCCAGGCCCGCGGCCAGGGTGCCCAGGGTGACCAGCGACTCCCGCTGGCGGGCGGTCGCCTCGATCGTGCGCGCGGTCCGGTACAGGCCACTGATCAGGTGGGCCGCGAACGGGAACCACGCGTGCGCACGCTCCCGCAGCACGTCGGCCGGCAGCCGCAGCACGCGTCCGGGCACGGCTCCCCGACCGGTGGCGATGTAGACGCCCTGCTCGTCCCAGGCCCTGAAGCCCCCGGCCCAGCGGCCGGGCACGTCCATGTGGCCGACGGTCACGTCCTCGCGCCCCACCCGGCGGACGATCTCCACCGCGCCCTCGAGCAGCAGCCACCAGTGCTCCGCAGCGTCGCCCTCCCGGAAGAGCACCTGGCCGGGCACCACCGGCACCTCGGTGCCCGCGGCGACGAGCTCGCCGAGCTGGTCGTCGGTGAGTCCCTCGAAGATCTCGATCTTCCGCAGCTCGGCGACGTCCATCGCGCTCACCCCGTCGCCAGGTAGCGGTGCACGAGGTGGACCGCCATCGCACCCTCGCCGACCGCGGACGCGACCCGCTTCATCGAGTCCAGCCGGACGTCGCCGGCGGCGAACACACCCGGCACGCTGGTCTCCAACGGGTACGGCGGCCGGCTCAGCCGCCAGCTCCCGGCGTACGCCGCCGTGGTCAGGTCCGGACCGGTGACCACGAACCCGCGCTCGTCACGCACCACGCGAGTCCCGAGCCAGTCCGTGCGCGGCCGGGCCCCGATGAACACGAACAGCCAGGTCGCGGGCACCCGCTCCGGCGCCCCGGTGTCCCGGTCATCGAGGGTGAGCCACTCGAGGTGGCCGTCGCCCTCGCACGCCGTGACCGTGGTGCGCAGGCGCACCTCCACGTTGGGTGCCGCGGCGACCCGCTCGACGAGGTAGGACGACATCCCAGCCTCGAGCGAGGTGCCCCGCACGACCATCACCACCCGCTTGGCGTACCTGGCCAGGTTGAGCACCGCCTGACCCGCGGAGTTGGCCGCCCCGACGACGTAGACCTCGTCGTCCTGGCACTGCTGGGCGCCCGCTGCGTCGGCGCCGTAGTAGACGCCCCGGCCGGTGAGCTCGGCGGCCCCCTGCGCCTCGAGCCGCCGGTAGGACACCCCCGTCGCCACGACGAGCGCGCGGGCCTCCACCTCTCCCCCGCCCGCAAAGTGCACCGCGTGCACCGGCCCGCGGGTCTCCACGCCGACGACGTCGTGCGGCAGCACCATCTCGGCCCCGAATCGCGACGCCTGGGCCACCGCCCGCTGGGTGAGGTCGGCGCCGGTGAGGCCACGCGGAAAGCCGAGGTAGTTCTCGATGGCCGCGCTCTGCCCCGCCTGGCCCCCGGGTCCCTCGCGCTCCACCACGACAGTCGCGAGTCCCTCGGACGCCGCGTAGACGGCGGCGGCCAGTCCTGCGGGCCCACCCCCGACGATGCACAGGTCGTAGAGCGGCTGCTCGGCGCGCGTCCGCAGGCCGAGCGCCTCGGCGATCTGCAGGGTCGTCGGCGCCTTCAGCGGGTCGTGCTCGGGGATCAACACGAGCGGCAGCTCCTCGGGGCCGGGGTCCGCGAGGGAGAGGAGCCGCTGTGCAGTCGGGTCCAGCTCGGCGTCGTACCACTGGAACGGCACGTGGTTGCGCGCCAGGAAGGTCTTCACCTCGTGGCTGCGCGCCGACCAGCGGTGCCCGACCACGCGCAGCGCCGTGGTCAGGTCGGGGTGCTCCTGCTCCCAGTCACCGAGCAGCTCGTCGACGACCGGGAACAGCCGCTCCTCCGGTGGGTCCCACGGCTTGAGCAGGTAGTGGTCGAGGCCGATGTCGTTGATCGCGCTGATCGCCACGTCGGTGTCGGCGTACGCCGTGAGCAACAGCAGCTTCGCCTCGGGCACGTGCGGGCGGGCCCGCCGCATCATCTCGATCCCGGTCATGCCCGGCATCCGCTGGTCGGCCGCCACCAGGGCCACCGGATGGTCTCGCAGCGACAGCCGCCCGAGCGCGTCGAGGGCCTGCGCTCCGGACGTGGTGCGCACCAGCCGGTAGTCCGCGCCGTAGTGCCGACGCAGGTCACGAGTGATCGCCGCCGAGACCTCAGGGTCGTCGTCGACGGTGAGGATCACCGGCTTGCTCATCGACACCTCCGCGGGGTGGTTCCAACCTCGCGGCACCGGGATGGGACGGCAATAGCCAGATCGGACCATTCACCCCGAGCTCGCGCAGCACCCGCTCGTGGTGCGGCTGGATGCCGGAGAGGAGCACGGTGATGCCGCGGCCCTCGAGCGTGGAGATGGTGTCGGCGAGACCAGCACGAGGCTCAGTCCGCCAAAGCCCGGCGACCAGGACGCCGTCCGCGCCGGGCGTCGAGGACAGAGGCTCACCCGGTGCCGTGGTCGGGGGTCAGCTCGACCCCGAGTCCGCTCTGCGAGCTGATCAGGCCGGACAGGATGCTCCGGGCGGCCAGCAGCAGGTCCCTGACCTCGGGCACACTCACCGAGTAGATGACCTCGCTGCCCTCCCGGTGGGAGACGACGAGCGAGGTGCGGCGCAGCACCGCGAGCTGTTGAGACAGGTTGCTCGGCTCGATGTCGATCTCCTCGAGGAGCTCGTGCACGGCGTGGTCGCGCTCGGAGAGCAGCTCCAGGATGCGGATCCGCGCCGGGTGACCGAGCGTCTTGAAGAACTCGGCCTTGGCTTGGTAGAGCGGCACTGGCATGACTTGAAGACTACAGCAATTGCATACTTCTTCAAGTTGTGCGGTAGCCTGCACGGACCCGCTGCCCGTCGCACGACCGGACATGGTGAGATTCGGTGCAACGCCCAGACGAAAGGACGCAACAGTGGTCGACGTCGAGAAGGTCCTGGACGACGCAGGTGTCACGAACCCACGGGTGCGCGAGTACGTCGCCTACTGGGCCGAGCTCACCGGGGCGGCGCAGGTGGAGGTCGTCACCGCCGCCGACGACGACCGGCTGATCCAGGAGGCGCTGGACACGGGTGAGCTCCTCCCCGCGGGCGAGGGTCGCTACTACTCCCGCAGCTACCACAAGGACACGGCGCGCTCGGAGGAGCGGACCATCGTCGCCACCAACGACCCCAAGGACCGGGGCGTCTACAACAACTGGCACCCGGCCGCGGAGATGAAGCCGCTGCTCGAGGACCGCATGCGCGGCGCCTCCAAGGGCAAGACGATGTACGTCATCCCCTACCTGATGTCGCCTCCCGGCAACGACCTCGCGGCGTGGGCCACGGGTGTGGAGCTCACCGACACCCGCACCGTGGTGCTGCACATGATCCGGATGTCGCGCGTGGGGCTGGAGTACGTCAACGACCTCGAGGACCCCGACCAGTTCGTCCGCGCGGTGCACGTCACCGGCGACCTGGAGAACCTCGGCCAGGGCACGCCCGACGACCAGCGCTACTTCGTGACGGTTGCCGACGAGCGGACGATCCTGCACTACGGCTCGTCGTACGGCGGCAACGCGCTGCTGGGCAAGATCGCCCACGGCCTGCGCCAGGGCGCCTACGACGGCTGGGCCTCGGGCAAGTTCCTCGCCGAGCAGTACATGCTGATCGGCATCCACGACAAGCAGACCGGCAGCACCTACCACATCTGCGGTGGCTTCCCGAGCGCGTCGGGCAAGACCAACCTGGCGATGATGCTGCCGCCGGACGCCCTCGGCGACCGCTACACCGTCACCTTCTACGGAGACGACATCGCCTGGCTGTGGGTCAACGAGGAGGACGGCCGCCTCTACGGCATGAACCCGGAGTACGGCGTCTTCGGGGTCGCCAAGGACACCAACGAGAACACCAACCCGACGGCGCTGCACTCGGTCGACCCCGGCACCAAGGCGATCTTCACCAACGTGGCCTACAACCCGGACACCCAGGAGGTGTGGTGGGAGGGGCGCACCCCGGAGCCGCCCGCCGACGTCACCGGCTGGCTGGACTGGAAGGGCAACCCGATCGCCGACCGCGAGCCCGGCGACGACAGCCCCTGGGCGCACCCCAACAGCCGGTTCACCACCACGCTGTCCAACGTGCCCAACATCGCCCCGGACTTCGACGCGTCCGCCGGCGTGCCGATCGACGCGATCATCTTCGGCGGCCGCACCCGTGACCGGGAGCCGCTGGTCCGGGCGATCCACGACCTCGCGGAGGGCGTCTACGACGGCCTGACCCTGGGCGCGGAGGCGACCTTCGCCGCCGAGGGGGTCGAGGGCCAGCTGCGCTACGACCCGATGTCCAACCGTCCGTTCATGGCCTACGGCGAGGGCGACTACGCCCAGCACTACCTCAACGTGGTGGGCGCCGCGAAGGAGCAGCCGATCTTCGCGCACGTGAACTGGTTCCAGCGCGACCCGGAGGACGGCCACTTCCTGTGGCCCGGCTACCGGGAGAACCTGCGGCCGCTGCTGTGGCTCCTGCAGCTCAAGCACGGCGAGGTGGAGGGCCGCCCCACCCCGGTCGGCATCGTGCCCACCGAGGAGGAGCTGGACCTCGAGGGCGTCGAGATCTCCCCGAAGGACCTGGCGACGATCCTGTCGATCGACGTCGAGCGCTGGCGCCAGGAGATGGGCTTCCGCGAGGAGCACCTCGCCCAGTTCAACCGGATGCCCGAGCAGATCTGGGAGGCGCACCGCCGGGTGGCCAAGGCGCTCGAGGACGAGGCCAAGGCCTAGCCGGGAACGGTCGAGCCGCCGCGGTCAGACGGTCGCGGCGGCGGCCATCGCCACCCGCCGCGGCGAGGGCAGCCGCGCCAGCTTGGGCTGCTGCTCGCGCTCGGGCTGGCCGAACAGCCTGCGGAGCTGACGGGGCGCGTTGCGCCACGTCGTCTCCTCGAGCCACCCGTTGGGCAGTGACAGCCTGACCACCTTGTGCCACGCGCTCGCCACCTGCTTCGGCATCGGCGCCGCGTGGTAGCGCAGCCCGTAGCGGTGGAACAGGTCGCGCACCTTCGGGGCGATCTCGGCGTAGCGGTTGCTGGGGAGGTCGGGGAAGAGGTGGTGCTCGATCTGGTGGGAGAGGTTGCCGCTCATCAGGTGCACGGCCCTGCTGCCGGAGATGTTGGCCGAGCCGAGCATCTGGCGGAGGTACCACTCCCCCTTGGTCTCCTGCGCGTCGAGCTCCTCCTGCTCGAAGGTCTCGACGCCCTCGGGGAAGTGACCGCACATGATCACCGAGTGGCTCCACACGTTGCGGACCAGGTTGGCGGTGACGTTCGCGAGGAGGGTGCGCCGCCACGAGGGGCCCGAGAGCGCGGGGTAGAGCACGAAGTCCTTCATCCCCTGCTTGACCGCCTTGGTCAGCGTCGAGCGGACGCGCTCACGGAGCTCGGGGGTGAACCCGCGGCCCTCGCGGAGGTGGTCGCCGAGCTCGATGTCGTACATCGCGATGCCGTACTCGAAGATGCACGCGTTGGCGAAGTTCCACAGCGGCTGGACGAGGTAGCGCCGCTTCCAGGGCTGGTCCTCGTCGACCCGCATGATCCCGTAGCCGAGGTCGTTGTCCTTGCCGAGGATGTTGGTGAAGGTGTGGTGCTGCACGTTGTGCGCACGCTTCCACTGCGCAGCCGGCGAGGCGTGGTCCCACTCCCAGGTGCTCGAGTGGATCTGCGGGTCGCGCATCCAGTCCCACTGGCCGTGCAGGACGTTGTGGCCGATCTCCATGTTGTCGAGGATCTTCGCGGTCGCCAGGCACGCCGTACCGACCGCCCACGCCGGCCGGAACCGGCTGAACAGCAGCAGGGCGCGCGCGGCCATCTCGAGCTTGCGCTGGACGTCGATCACCCGGCGGATGTAGGCGGCGTCACGCTGGCCGCGGCTGTCCACGACGCTCTGCCGCAGGGCGTCGAGCTCGCGGCCGATCTCCTCGATGTCAGCGGGAGTCAGACCGGCGGCCTGGTGGGTGGGCTTGTTCTGCAGGGCGGTCACCCCGCATGTGTACCCGGTGACGGCCAACCGCATGTCCGACGTCCCGGGGGTTGGCACGTGACCGTCCCCACGTCGTCCACTCGTCGGGCATGGCACGATGCCCGCATGGTCGAGGCTGCCGACGGCTCCATGCCCAGGCGCGGGCGCCCGGGCTACGACGCGTCGATGGTGCTGCGGCGGGCGATCGAGCTGTTCAACCGGCAGGGCTACGAGGGCACCAGCATCGGCGACCTGGCCCGCGAGCTGGGGGTCACCAAGTCGGCGATCTACCACCACGTGCCGAGCAAGGAGCACCTGCTCGCCGCGGCCCTCGACGAGGCGCTGGACGGCCTGACGGCGGCGATCACCTCAGCGGCGGAGGCAGCCCCGGGGACCAGTGCCTACGACCGGCTGCACCGCGCCGTCGAGGAGTCCGTGGAGATCCTCGTCGAGCATCTCCCGGCGGTGACGCTGCTGCTCCGGGTGCGCGGCAACACCGAGGTCGAGCTCGACGCGCTGAGGCGGCGGCGGGCGATCGACGACCAACTGGCCGCCCTGGTGCGGGCTGCGGTCGAGGAGGGGTCGTTGCGAGACGACATCGCACCCGACCTGATCAGCCGGCTGCTCTTCGGGATGGTGAACTCGCTGGTTGAGTGGTACCGCCCGGAGGGCCCCCTCGACGCCGGCACCCTCGCCCGCGCCCTGACCACGCTGGCGTTCGAGGGGCTTCGCCGCTAGTCGAGCGCGGGACTGGTCCGCCGAGTGGCGTGGCTGCGTCCGCGGAACTCCGCCACCACCTCGCCGTCGCCCGACCGCCGCACCGTCACGTCGTACAGCCCGGAGCGGCCGCGCCGCGACCGCTCCACGGCGCTCGCCACCAGGTGGTCACCCAGCTTGGCGGACGCCACGAACGTGACGTCGAAGCCGGCCGCCACCGTGACCGTGCCGTGGGAGTTGCACGCCACCGCGAAGGCACTGTCGGCGAGCGAGGCGACCAGGCCGCCATGGCACACGTCCCACCCGTTGATCATGTCCTCGCGCACGGTCATCGAGACTGTGGCGCGGCCGGGCCCGACCTCGACGACCTCCATGCCGAGCATCCTGCTGGCGGCATCGTCACGCCACATCTGCTCGGTGCTCAGCCGGGCCGTCTCCTCGGGATCCATCGGCGGCTCAGGCGTCGAAGTCGACGGTGACCTCGTCGGAGCTCGGGTAGCTCTGACAAGTGAGCACGAAGCCCCGAGCCACCTCGTCCTCCTCGAGCGCGTAGTTGCGCCGCATGTCCACCTCACCGGCAACCAGGTGCGCGCGGCAGGTGCCGCAGACTCCGCCCTTGCAGGCGAACGGCAGGTCGGCACGGGTGTGCTGGGCCGAGTCGAGGATGGGCTCGTCCTTCGACATCGCCGCGGTGGTGGTCCGGCCGTCGAGCACCACGGTCACGCTGCTGGTCTCGCCGGTGGGCACCACGTCGGGGCGGTCCAGCGCCGGCGGTGGCTCGTCGACGTAGAACAGCTCGAAGTGCACCCGCTCGCGCGGGACGCCGAGCTCGTGGAGCACCTCCCGGGCGTCGGCGATCATCCCGAACGGCCCGCACAGCCAGACGTGGTCGACCGCGTGCACCGGCACCAGCGTGCGCAGCAGCCGGCGCAGCCGGTCGGCCTCGAGCCGACCGGAGAACAGCTCGACGTCACGCGGCTCGCGGGAGAGCACGTGCACGAGCTCCAGCCTAGGTCCGTAGCGGTCCTTGAGGTCGGCGAGCTCCTCGGCGAACATCACCGTCCGCGACGTGCGGTTGCCGTAGAGCAGCGTCACCCGCGAGTCGGGATGGGTCAGCACCGTGGTCGCGATCGACATCATCGGGGTGATGCCCGACCCGGCGGCGATCAGCAGGTGCCTCCCGCCGTCGGGGGTTGCCCGGAAGCTGCCGCGCGGGGTCTGCACCTCGATCCGGTCGCCGGGGCGCACGTCCTCGACCAGCCAGCGGGAGAACCCGCCTCCGGGGATCAGCCGTACGCCGACGCGTGGTCGCTCCCCCACCGGCGCGCAGATCGAGTAGTCGCGGCGGTGGTCCTCGCCGTCGATGATCCGGCGCAGGGTGAGCGACTGGCCGGCCTCGAACGCGTAGTCGTCGCGCAGGTGCTCCGGCACGTCGAAGGTGACCGCCACGGCGTCCTCGCAGAGCCGCTCCACCTCGGCCACGGTGAGGGTGTGGAAGGCACCGCGACCGGACCGGCTGCGGGCCGTGCTGTCGGCGACGGTGGCGTCGACGGTGGGGCCCGCCATCAGATCTCCTTCACGTGCTCGAAGGGCTCGAGGCAGGACGTGCAGCGATAGAGCGCCTTGCACGCCGTGGCCCCGAACTCCGAGACCAGCTCGACCGACGTCGAGGCGCACCGGGGGCACTCCAGAGACCGGCGGGTGGGTGACAGCGAGAGCAGCACCGGCCCCCGCCCGCGTGGTGCCGGTCCGGGCGCGGAAAGGCCGGCCTCGCGCAGCGCACGTCGCCCGCGCGGCGTGATCCAGTCGCTCGACCAGGCCGGGGTGAGGCTGACCCGGACCCGGGCCCGGAAGCCGGCCTCCTCCAGACGTCGGACGAGGTCGTCGCGCATCGTCGCCATCGCCGGGCACCCGGAGTACGTCGGGGTGATCGTCACGACCACCGTGCCGTCGGCTTCCACCGCGACCTCGCGCAGCACGCCGAGGTCGGCCAGGGTCAGCATCGGCATCTCCGGGTCGGTGACCGTGGCGGCGATCTCCCGGGCACGAGCCGCCGCGGTGCTCGACCGGACCAGGGTGTCGGTCCCCAACGTCACCACCGCCCCATCGGGTGGGCTCGCGCGACCGACTGCATCTCCGCGAGCATCAGCGACAACGCCTCGGTGTGCCGCCCGTCGCGCCCGGCACCGCCGTTGACCCGGCCGACCTGCGGCACGTCGGGCCGGTCCACGCCACTGACGGAGAAGACCTGGTCGAGGACCACCCCGACCTCGGCGGCCACGGCCGACGGCGCGACCCCGGCTCTCTGGTCAGCGACCACGGTCTCGACCGGGTGGTCGACGAACAGCTCGTCGTGGAACCCGAGCACACGCGGCAGCGCGGTGAGCAGACGGCGGCGCGACCCCTCGGTGCCCTGGGCGAGGGTCAGGAACCACCGGCCTGCGTAGTCGCGGTGGTAGGTCATCTCCTTGACGCCCTTCGCCGCGATGGCGGCGAGCACGGCGTCGCGCGACGTCACCAGCCGCTCGAGCAGGGCCAGCCGCCAGGTCGAGAACACCAGCAGGCGCACGATCGTCTCGGCGAAGTCACCGTTGTCCGGCTCGACGAGCCGCACGTTGCGCATGGCCGCGTCGTCGCGGAAGAACGCGAGCGCGTCCTCTGCCGGCACCGGCGACCCCTCGGGCAGCACGGGCACGACCGAGGGGTCGGCCGCCGCGGCGCGCGCCAGCAGCAGCCGCGCCTGGCCGAGCAGGTCGAGCGCGATGTTGGCGAGCGCGATGTCCTCCTCCAGGTCCGGCGCGCGGCTGCACCACTGCGAGAGCCGGTTGGAGTAGATGAGCGCGTCGTCGCCCAGCATCAGGCAGTACGCCGCCAGGTCCGACGGGTCCGCGCCCTCGGGGATGGTGGTGTCCACGCCGGCGAGGGGGTCCTCGAAGCTGGTGCCGAAGGCCCAGTGCGAGGCGTCACTGCCCAGCAGCGCCTCGTCGTACACCGACGCGTGCGGGTCGGGCTCGGGAGTGTGGATCTCGGTCATCGTCGGCTCACATGTGGGGGACGTCGTCGGGGATGTCGTAGAACGTGGGGTGGCGGTAGACCTTGTCGCCACTGGGCGCGAACATCGGGTCCTTCTCGTCCGGGCTCGACGCGGCGATGACGTCGGACCGGACCGCCCAGATGCTGACGCCCTCGTTGCGACGGGTGTAGACGTCGCGGGCGTGGCGCAGCGCCATCTCGTCGTCGGCCGCGTGCAGCGAGCCGACGTGCACGTGGTTGAGCCCGCGCTTGCCACGCACGAAGATCTCGTAGAGGGGCCACTCGTCACGGATCTCGGTCATCGCTCGCTCCTCGCCGCGAACGCGGCCGCTGCCTCGCGCACCCAGGCGCCTTCCTCGTGGGCCTGCCGTCGGTGGGCCATCCGCTGCGCGTTGCACGGGCCGTTGCCGCTCACCACCTGCTTGAACTCCTCCCAGTCCGGCTGGCCGAAGTCGTAGGCCTGGCGCTCCTCGTTCCAGCGCAGCTCGGGGTCGGGCAGGGTCACCCCGAGCGCCTCGGCCTGCGGGACGGTCATGTCGACGAACTTCTGGCGCAGCTCGTCGTTGGTGTTGCGCTTGATCCCCCACGCCATCGACTGCGCGGTGTTGGGCGAGTCGTTGTCGGGCGGGCCGAACATCATCAGTGCGGGCCACCAGAACCGGTCCACCGACTCCTGCACCATCGCGCGCTGCTCGTCGGTCCCCCGCATCATCGTGGCGAGGAGCTCGTAGCCCTGGCGCTGGTGGAAGGACTCCTCCTTGCAGATGCGGATCATCGCGCGCCCGTAGGGCCCGTAGGAGGTGCGGCACAGCGGCACCTGGTTGCAGATGGCGGCACCGTCGACCAGCCAGCCGATCGTGCCCACGTCGGCGTAGCCCAGGGTCGGGTAGTTGAAGATCGAGGAGTACTTCTGCCGGCCGGCGAGCAGCCGCTCGGTGAGCTCGCGGCGGGAGACGCCCAGGGTCTCGCACGCGGAGTAGAGGTAGAGGCCGTGCCCGGCCTCGTCCTGCACCTTGGCGAGCAGGATCGCCTTGCGCCGCAGCGAGGGGGCGCGGGTGATCCAGTTGCCCTCGGGCTGCATCCCGATGATCTCGGAGTGCGCGTGCTGGGCGATCTGGCGCACCAGCGTCTGTCGGTACTTCTCCGGCATCCAGTCGCGTGGTTCGATGCGCTCGTGCCGCGCCACCGTCTCGTCGAACTCCGCGAGCAGGCCGGTCTCCTGGTCCGACACAGCGGACATGGCCCCTCCAATTACAGACCGATCGGTCAGTAATAGTCTGACACGGCCGCCCACCCACCGCAACGACAGGACGTCCCCCATGCACCGCGTCACCATCCAGTACGCCGTACCGAGCGACCCCGAGGCCTTCGACGAGCGCTACTTCACCCGGCACCTGCCCCTGGTCGAGCCGATCCCGGGACTGCAGGGGTTCAGCTGGTCCAAGCCGCGACCGATGGGCGGCGAGCCGACGGTCTATCTGGTCGCGCAGCTCGACTTCGCCGACGAGGCCGCGATGCGCACGGCCCTGTCCTCGCCCGAGATGGCGGCCGCGGGCGACGACGCGCGCTCGCTGGGCGTCCCGATGACGATGTTCACCGGAGAGGTGCACGCCACCATCTGATCGGCGGCGTGACCCTGTCGTTTCGATCCCGGGGTGCCGGGTAACGACAGCCGGGGAACATTTTGGAGGTGCCCATCCCCGGGCATCACGACAAGGGAGCCGTCATCTCATGAAGGTGCTCATCATCGTCCTGGTCATCCTGGCCGTCCTGCTGCTCGCCGGACTGCTGTGGATGGCCGCGAAGCGCAAGAAGGACCAGCAGGCCAGGGCACACGCCGACCACCTCCGCTCCGAGGCGGCCGAGACCACGCGCGAGAAGGAGCTCAGGGCAGCCAAGGCACGTGAGGCCGAGGCCGAGGCCGAGCGGGCCCGCGCCCGAGCGGAGCAGGCCGAGGTCAAGGCGCGCGACGAGCGGCTCGCCGCGGATCAGACCCACGCGCAGCAGGAGCACCACCTGCGCGAGGCCGACCGGATCGACCCGGACGTCGACCACCGGGCCGACGACTACCAGCCCGGCGCTGGCCGCTCCGCCGCCGCTGCCGGGGCCGGCGGTGCCCATGCAGGCACCGAGTCGCACACCGGCACGGGCACGCACACCGACACCCACGCCGGCACGCCCACGGAGCAGCACGGCGGCGTGCCGACCGACCAGCCGCCGCACACCGCCACCCAGGGCACCACTCCCGCGGGCCAGCACCAGGGCCAGCACGGGGGCGTCGACTCCGAGACCGGGGAGCAGCACACCTGGTCCGGCGAGCCCGGCCAGGACGGCACGACCGACGCGCCGACCACCACCGAGGAGCCGGGGCGTCACCAGCGCTGACGACGTGTGACGGAG